>NZ_BAAAQM010000065.1:0-60615 GCF_039531675.1 Catenulispora subtropica | reverse complement strand
GATGTGACGGGGGATTCAGGACATGGCGACCAGAAAGCAGACCGCAGCCCGCGCGCGGGGTTGTGGATCCCCCGGAGCCGAGGCCCTCGCCGGAGGCGCTGCCTTTGACTTCACGTAACCCCTACACGCTGCCGACAGCCGCCAACGCACCCGGATACGAACCCGGAACTGCGACTCCCAGCGAGCTTTCAACACCATGGCCGAAGGTCGTAATAAATAGCCTTTCAACCCACAGACCAACGGAACGAACGCAGCGCTTTGCTATCAGGCGCCAGGAAAGTTGCTACCGCGCACCAGGAAGTCTGCCGCCAAGCACCAGGAAGTCTGCCGCCAAGCACCAGGAAGTCTGCCGCCCAGCACCAGCAGATTTGCCACCAGGCACCAGCAGATTCGCCGCCACGCACCAGCAGATTCGCTACCAAGCGGCAGGGAAAGCGATGATCGAGTCGACGATCTCCCCGCCGCTGAACGCCAACTCATCACGCGTCACCGTCATCCGCAACGTCGGCAACCGCTCCAGCAGCGTCCCGAGCCCGATGGTCAACTCGGCCTTGGCCAGGTGCGCACCCAGGCAGTAGTGCGGACCGCCGCCGAATATCAGGGTCGGCGGCGCATCCCGGTCGAAGCGGACGGTGTCCGGATCCGGATAGGCCTCGGGGTCGCGCGTCGCGCAGTTGCCGGCGATCGCGACCGCCGTCCCGGCCTTGACCGTGCCCGACGGCAGCTCCACGTCCTCGACCGCCAGGCGCAGCAGCGTCGTGTTGCTCAGCCCGGTGTAGCGCAGCAGTTCGTCGACCGCGGCCGGCACTGTGCCGGGGGCGTCGAGCAGCTGCTTCCACAGCCGGCGGTCGTCCTGGAGCAGCTCGGCCAGGAACCGGCTCAGGGCCGTGGAGGTGGTCTCGTTCCCGGCCGCGATCAGGCCGGTCACCATGACCAGCAGCTCGTGCTCGGTCAGGCGGTCCGTGCCGTCGCGTGCCGCGATCAGGTCGTCGATCAGGTCCTCACCGGGCTCGGCGCGCTTGGCGGCGAGCAGCTCGGTGATGTACTCGAGGAACGCGGTGATGTGCGCCACCCGCTCCTCGGGCTCCATCCGGGCGCTGGCGGCGAAGGCGTTGGACCAGACGCGGAACCGCGGGGCGTCCTGCTCGGGCACGCCGAGCAGCCGGCAGATGATGCGCGTGGGCAGCGCGAAGCAGTAGTCCACGACCAGGTCGGCCGGCGGGCCGGCCTTCTCCAGGGCGTCGATCAGCTCGCTCGCGACCTGGCGGATCACTGGCTTCCAGCGCTCCACCCGCCGCGGCGTGAACGCGCCGGCGACGATCCGGCGGATCCGCAGGTGGTCCTCGCCGTCCTTGTTGAGCAGGATGTCGGGGTCCTGCAGGAAGCTCGGCTCCGCGGTCATCCGCGGCGCGTCCGGCCCGGTCAGGTCGTGCGACAGGCGCGGGTCGGCCATCGCCGCGGCCACGTCCCGGTACGTCACCAACAGCACCGCCGGATCGCCGCTCGGCAGGCGCACCTCCCCGAACGGGCACGTCGCCCGGCGCTCGGCGTATTCGGCCGGCGGTGTGAGCGAGTGGCTGGGGAACGGGAACGCCGGCAGATCGGCCATCCGGTCGGTGTCAGTCATGCGCGTGACCTTTCGGATCGGGGTCTCGATACCGTGCGTCCCGTGCCACAGTCTTCTGGGAGCACACGGTAATCGCTCGACGCCGATGCGCAAGGAGGGTGGATCAGGGCCTTGCGATGAGCTCCAGCGTGTCCACCACCCGGTGGGAGAAGCCCCACTCGTTGTCGTACCACGCGACCACCTTCACGTGGCGGCCGTCGACCCGGGTCAGTGCCGAGTCGAAGATCGCCGACGCGGGGTTGCCGACGATGTCGGAGGACACGAGCGGGTCCTCGGAGTACTCGAGGACGCCGGCGAGCGGCCCCTGCGCGGCGGCCCGGTACGCGGCCAGCACGTCGTCCCGCGTCACGTCGCGGGCGACCGTGGTGTTGAGCTCGACGAGCGAGCCGACCGGCACCGGGACCCGGATCGAGTCGCCGGACAGCTTGCCGTCCAGGCCGGGCAGCACCAGCCCGATCGCCTTGGCGGCGCCGGTCGTGGTCGGCACGATGTTGACCGCGGCGGCCCGCGCGCGGCGCGGATCGCGGTGCGGACCGTCCTGCAGGTTCTGCTCCTGGGTGTAGGCGTGCACCGTGGTCATGAAGCCGTGCTCGATGCCGGCGAGGCCGTCGAGCACCGCGGCCAGCGGAGCCAGCGCGTTGGTCGTGCACGAGGCGTTCGACACGACGGTGTGCGCGGCCGGGTCGTACGCGTCCGTGTTGACTCCGTAGGCGATGGTGGCGTCGGCACCCTCCGACGGCGCGCTGACGAGTACTTTCCGGGCGCCGGCCTCGAGGTGCGCGCTCGCGGCCTTCGCCGCGGTGAAGCGGCCCGTGGCCTCCAGCACGATGTCGACGCCGAGCTCGCCCCACGGCAGCCGCGCCGGCTCCCGCTCGGCCAGCACCCTGATACGGCGCCCGTCGACGACGATCATGTCGCCGTCCACGGTGACCGGTCGGCCGAGGCGGCCGGCCGTGGTGTCGTACGCGAGCAGCCGGGCCAGGGCGGCCGGCTCGGTGAGGTCGTTGACGGCGGCGATCTCGAGGTCGCTGCCGCGCTCCAGCAGGGCGCGCAGCACGTTGCGGCCGATGCGGCCGAATCCGTTGACGGCGATGCGAGTCATGGATGGTCTCCCTTCGTTGTCCCACCAGCCTCGCGCGTCGGTGCCGGCCGTGGCCGTGGCGAGAGCGCCATGGTTCGCAAGGATCGCGCCAAAGTGAGGACCGGGGCGCCGCGCGGGGCGCTACTCGCCCTGGGTGAAGGTGCGCCGGTACTCGCTGGGCGTCGTCCCGAGGATCCGCTGGAAATGCGCCCGCAGGTTCGTCCCGGTGCCCAGACCGACGTCGTTCGCGATCTGCTCGATGCCGCGCTCCGAGCGCTCGAGCAGTTCCCGGGCCATGTCGACACGCGCCCGCATCACCCACTGCATCGGCGTGTATCCGGTCTCCTCGATGAAACGCCGCGAGAACGTGCGCGGCGACACCGCCGCGTGCCGGGCCAGGGATTCCAGGCTGAGGGGTTCGCCGAGACGACGCAGCGCCCATTCGCGGGTGGCCGCGAACCGTTCACCGAGCGGCTCGGGCACGCTGCGCGGCACGTACTGCGCCTGACCGCCGCTGCGGTAGGGGGCCGCGACCAGGCGCCGCGCGGCGTGGTTGGACGCGGCCACCCCGAGATCGCCGCGCAGGACGTGCAGACACAGGTCGAGGCCCGAGGCCGCGCCCGCCGATGTCAGAACGCTGCCTTCGTCGACGAACAGCACGTTCTCGTCGACCCGGATCCGCGGATACTTCTGCGCGAGCGCCCGCGTGTAGTGCCAGTGCGTCGTCGCGCGCTTACCGTCGAGCAGTCCCGTCGCGGCGAGCGCGAAGGCCCCCGTGGAGATGGCCGCGAGCCGCGCACCCCGGCCGTGCGCGGCGACGAGCGCCTCGACGACGGCCCGAGGCGGATCGTCCCGGTCCGGGAACCGATAGCCGGGGAGGAAGACGATGTCGGCCCACGCCAGCGCGTCGAGGCCGTCGGCGACGTGGTACGCGAGACCGTCGCCGCCGGTCACGAGCCCGGGCGCGGCCCCGCACACCCGGACCTCGTACGGCATGCTCGCCCGCGTCGTGAACACCTGCGCCGGAATGCCGACGTCGAGCGGCTTCGCGCCCTCGAGCACCAGGACGGCGACGCGACGCAGGCGGGGCGGCGGCTCGCGGCGCCGGCCTGCCCGCTGAACGCTCATGGCAAGATCCTAACCACGCGTTCAGCGGACCGGCCGGCTGACGGATCAGCTGCTGTGGTGGATCGCCAGGCGGTAGAAGCCGACCCTGGCGCCGACACTGGGATCGCTGCCCGACGTCTGGTCGTAGTCACCGGCCTTGAAGTACATCCCGTAGCCGTCGAACGTGGACGACGCGGTCCACGTCCTGGCCGTCCCGCCGTTGAGCACCAGGCTGATCGTGCTGCCGCTCAGGCCGATCACGTAGCTCCACGTGGTGCCCACCGGCACGTTGCCGACCGTGTACAGCACCTCGTTGCCGCCGGCCGGCGTCTGTTCGATGGCCATCTTGATGTCGCCGTTGGCGTAGGAGAACAGCTCCAGCAACGGCTTGGTCGAGCCGCCGGAGCCCAGGTGGATCTGGCCGACGCACACGTGGTCGGGCACCTTGGTGACCTTCAGGGTGGCGCTCAGAGTGTGGGTGCCGGGGGCGAACCAGTTCGCGGCGGCGCCGGAGGACGTCATCTCCCGCAGTTCCGACCGCGAGTAGTTCGAGTTCGGGGTGGTGACGCCGTTCTCGGGGTCCCAGAACGTCATCGCCCCGTCGCCGGAGTCGGTGAAGAAGGAGGAGTCCTGGAAGCCGTCGGCGCCCTCCAGCTGCGACGGCGGGATCGTGGTGGGCGACCCCGCCGAGCCGGTCGGGAGCTGCAACTCCCACAACGAGAGGTCGAAGTTGCCTCCCGGCGCGACGCCCGGGTTGAGGCCGCCGCCGCCCGCCGGCAGCATCCACTGCTGGTTCGCGGTGCCGGCGCAGGTCCAGATCTGCGCCTGGGTGCCGGATCCGCCGTACCCGGTGTCATCCAGGCACTTGCCCGAATTCGGGTTCAGCAACTCGCCGTTCGCCTGGGGAACCCACTGCTGGGCGCCGGTCCCGTTGCAGTCGTACAGATCCACGAGGGTGCCGTCGGCGGTTCCCGCGGAACGCACGTCCAGGCACTTGCCGAGGGTCCGCAGCGTGTGGGCGGAGCTGTCGACGGTCCACTGCTGGGCGGTGGTGCCGTTGCAGGTGTAGACCTGCACCGGATTGAAGTTGGTCGTGACCGCACCGCGATCGTCCAGGCACAGTCCCTGGTATCCGGTGATCGGACCGGTGGTCGTCGCGGCGGAGGCCACGGGGGCCACCGCCAAGCTGATCCCGGCAATGCTGAGCACCGCGCCGGAGACTCCGGCGCCGAGCGCCACGATCGGCCGTCTGGCCATGGCGGGACTTCCTTTCCGGGCGGGAGAGCCCGTTCGGGGGATGGGAACTCGGGACTTCAGGCGGCAGGCTTCTGAGACCACGTCTCAGACGGGCTGCCGTTGCACGTGTAGATGTCGGCCGTGGCGTAGTTCGCGGTGGAGGCACCGAGAACGCTCAGGCACAGGCCCGATCCGACGCCGACGATGGTGCCCGCCGGGGTGACGTTCCAGAGCTGGCCGGCGGAGCCGTCGCAGGCCTCGATGTCGACCCCGGAATAGACCGCGGTGGCACCGCCGACGACCCCGAGGCAGTCGCCGGACGGGACGCCGACGATCTCGCCCCCGGGCTGGAGCGTCCAGTTCTGACCGGCGCTGCCGTTGCAGGTGTAGATGTCCGCGGTCGCGCCCGCCTGGGTCGAACCGCCGCTCACGCTCAGGCACTTGCCGGAGAGCCCGCCCACCAGCGTGGTGCTGGACGGTCCGGAACCGTTGCCGAAGCTGAGGATCCGCGCGCTGCCGGCCGGGATCGTGACGGTGAGCGTGGTCCCGCCGACCGCGATGCTGTCCGGCGTCGGCGCCGGAAGCGTGCCGTCGGCGTGCACCGTCTGACCGCCGAGCGTGATGCCGCTGGTCGCGGACAGCCCACCGCTCGCGGTGAGGTCGACCTGGTTCGCCCGGCTGAAGGAGGCCGGCAGCGTCAGCTGCACCGTCGTCGCTCCGGTCGTCGCCGGATCGTCGACGTCGTCGAGAAGGACGCTCAGCGTGCCGTCGGCATGCCGCACGGCGTAGGTGCGCACATCGGCCCACACGGGATTGTCCAGGTCCAGGAACTGGCCGTCACCCAGCGCGCGCACTGCCGCCATCCCGTAGTACTCGGGCTGGGCGACCACGTCGCCGGCGGCCGCGTCCGAAGCGGTCGGCGCGCACAGCGGCGTGTAGGGCATGGCCGTGCCGCACTGGGCGACGCCGCCGTGCATGAAGTCGCCGGAGACGCCTTCGCGCGCCATCACGAGCTGCTCGTCGATCTCCCACAGCGCCGACGCGAACACGTTGCTGACCCCGGGCGCGCCGCCGCAGTCGGCGTTGTTGGTCTCGTCGACGACCGCCGGCACACCCAGCGGCGCGGCGCTCGCGACCGCGGCGTCGGCCTCCGCCTTCTCCGCGTCGCGCACCGTCGTGCCGAGCAGGTCGGCGATCGTCGGGGCGCCGCCGCAACCGTTTCCGGTCAACGGATAGAAGTGGTTCGTCAGCTCGTTGATCTGGGGGTGCGGCAACGCATGCTGGGCGCCCACGAACGCGCTCTGGAAGCTGCTGCCCGGTCCCCGCGCCTCGTCGCTGCCCTCGATCGGCACGCCGGGTGCGGCCGCCTGGATCGCCGCCACATACGCCTGGAAGTCGGTGAGGTACTGCGACGTGTTGTTCGCGTACTTCGAGTAGAGGTCGGGCTCGTTGCCGATCTCGATGTCCTGCAGCGAGGAGCCCAGGGTCTGCTGGGCGAACTTCGCTTCGTTCGCCGCGCGCGCCGGGTCGTACTGCTTGAGGTTGACCCCGAGGATCACCTTCCAGCCGGTGGAACTCGCGAGCCCGGCCAGGGCGGTGAGGCCGGCCGGCGTGATCGTGGCGACCGACCACGACGGCGCGCTCTCCCCGGTGGAGGTCCAGAAGGTCTGGTCCGACTTGTTGCCGCCTATTCGGATGACCGACGAGGGGCTGAGCGTCTTGAGATACGCCGCGAGGTTCCCGCCGGTGAACGCGGGCTGTGCCAGATTGCTTGCCTCGAACGACAGCCCTTCCGAGGAGTCGGTCAGCGAGGTGCCGACCGTGGTGGAGGAGATGGTGATGACCGATGTGGCCGCCGCGGCGGGAGCGGCCGAGCCGGTCACCGGGGCGACCGGAGCGACGAGCGCCAGCGCCGTCGTCGCTGCGGCGATCACGCGGCCGCGGGCAGGGAGGTATGACATGTGGGGGGACACCTTCCTGGAGCGAATGTGGGGGGGACTCCGTGAATCAGCATTCATGTATGTGAATTCTGATTATGTAGGTGAACGGCGCACACGATAGGGGTCTGTATTCACATCCGTCAACGCTCGGGGTCACGCGCGTTGAGCAGTCGCTGAGCTGTCCGCTTCGGCCTCGCCCAGCTCAGACCGGCTCAGGATCACGATGCCGGCGATCGCCAGGATCCCCGCCACGATCTGGACGGCCAGTGCCCACCCGGTGGCGAGCGGCTCGCGGAAGACGGCGGCCCCCATCAAGACCGAGCCGACCGGCTCCACGGTGTCGATGACGGGCAGGCTGATCGCCAGGGAGCCGGCCTGGTAGGAGCTCTGCACCAGGAGCAGCCCCGTGATGCCGACGACGATCAGGGCGTAGGGCTCCCAATGCGTCAACGCGTCCAGGCCCTCGTTACGGAACAGGCCGGCGGCGCCCTTGGTCAGGGCGTCCAGGAGTGCGAACAGCAGTCCCGCGGCGGCCGCGTAGGCGCCGGTGCGAACGGTGGCGGGGGTCCGGAGCCCCATCGCGAGCAGCCCGGCCACGAGCGCCACGACGACGATCAGGAGCGGCACCCAGTCCGCCAGTCCCGGAACGGCCGTGCCCTCCCCGGAGGGCAGCACGGCCAGGAAGGCGGCCACGCCGCCGGCGGTGCACGTCGCGCCGATCGTCTCGGTGGGCGTGAGGCGCCTGCCCTGGCGCCACGCGACCAGGGGCAGCGCGAACAGCAGGTCGGTCGACGCCAGCGGCATCACCAGCACCAGCGGGCCGAACGCGAGCGCCACGCCCTGGATGACGTAGGAGGCGGCGGCCATCCCGACGCCCGCGAGCCACAGCGGCTGGCGGAGCAGGGACAGGAGCAGCCGCGGATGCAGCGACTGCGTCGTGGGCGCGGCCGCGGCGGCGGCCTGTTGGAGCACGGCGGCGACGGCGAAGGTCAAGGCGGCCAGAAGCGCCGCCGTCACTGCCACCGCCAAGCTCATGGATCACAGCATGACGGCTGGCCGTGCCCGCCGCCGGAGAAGGTCCTGCTCAGCACGCCGATCGCGCCTTCCGGTTCAGCCGTCCGGCGGTATCAGTACTCGCTACTCAGTGCGCAGTGCGCAGTGCATCAGTGCATCAGTGCATCAGGGCTCAGTACTCCAGCACGAAGGACTCCCCGGCACGCTTGAACCCGATCCGGTCGTAGTACGGCGCCACTTCGCCGGGCGGGCTCAGGACCTTGCGGAACCCGTGGTCGGTGAAAAGGCGGCTGGAGCGGTAGACGAACTCTCCCGGCGTGAAGTCCCGGTACGGCTTCGTCACGTAGTCCAGCTCGACCTGGGCCGTGTGCTCGTCCAGCGCCCGGACCAGCACCACCCCGACCAGCGCGTCGCCGGTCATGACGAGGTACGCGTGGCGGCCGGGGCCGGTCTCCCGGCGGAAGCCGGGGTTGAACGCGCGGATGTCGTCGCCGTGGACGCGCAGCACGTAGTCCAGGAACGTGTCGTCGTTCCGGACCGGGACCACCTGGTACTGCCGCTCGTCGTGCCGGGTGGAGAGCAGGCGGTACAGGAAGTAGCCGTCGATGGCGCCCAGCACCACGTTGAGGCCGACCTGCGGCCAGATGCCCAGAGCCCAGTTGAAGACGATCAGCACCAGGCAGCCCAGGAGGTTGAACGCCCGGAACCGGACCTGGCCGGCCTGCAACAACGACCACACCAGCACCGCCGATGCGGCCCACCCGACCACGTCAAGCCAACCCACGATTCATGTCCTTTCAAGTCCGGGCGTCACAGTCCCACGACGGCGTCGTCGTGGTCCAGTTCCGCGCCGGCGCCGCCACCCGGATCACCATGAAAGGTAATGATTCGGAGATAATGGCCATGAAGTCGCTCATGTCGTCAGCACCGCGGTGGCCGCCGTCGCGGCGATCGGCTCCGCGCGGTACCGGCACCACATCTGGCGCCCGGACGCCGGGGGCTCCACCTGCTTCCTCATCGCCAGCCTGCTGGCCTGGTTCGAGGTCTGCCGCGCCTGGGCGGCGTGGCGGCCCCGTTCGATCGCGTGGTGGATCACGCTCGCGAACCGGCGGGATCGGTCGCGTTCGGCGCGTCGGCGGTCGCCGTGTTCGTCCAGCCGGGCTCGACCGACCCGCTCAGCGCCCCGGCCACCGACCTCGGGACGCCGGCCGGCGCGGTGTTGTTCCTCGTGGGTGCGGTCCTGCTCCTGGCCGAGCGAGGCGAGCCCGAGCCCGTGCCCGTGCACCCGGACGGTCCGCACCCACCTTCCCCGCGATCTCAGTGATGGAACCCGGCTTCCTGCGGCGCCACCGAACCCCCGTCCGCCGCCTGAAGCCGCTTGACCTCCCGCTCGACGTCGTCCCCGAGCAACTCCAGCTTGTCGCGGCTGATCCCGTGCCGCACCAGCACCCGCTGGATCACCGTGTCCTGCCGGTCCGCGGGCAGCGGATACGCCGGCACCTGCCAGCCCCGCGTCCGCAGCCGGTCGGTCAGGTCGTACAGCGTGAACCCGGCCTTGTCCGGCTCCTTCAGCTTCCAGCTCACCGCCGGCAGGGCGCCCTTGCCGTCGTACACCAGCTCGAACGGGCCCATCTCGGCGATGCGGCGTCCCAGCGCCTGTCCGGCTTCTGACGCGATCTCGTAGATCTTCGTGTAACCGTCGTGGCCATGGCGCAGGAAGTTGAAGTACTGCGCGATGACCTGACCGCCGGGGCGGGAGAAGTTCAGCGCGAGCGTCGGCATGTTGCCGCCGAGGTAGCGCACGCGGAACACCAGGTCCTCCGGCAGCAACTCAGGGCTGCGCCACACCACGAACCCCACGCCCAGGGGCGCCATGCCGTACTTGTGGCCCGAGGCGTTGATGGAGGCGACGCGCGGTACCCGGAAGTCCCATTCCAGCGCCGGCTGCAGGAACGGGGCGACGAACCCGCCGCTGGCCGCGTCCACGTGCAGCGGGATGTCCAGGCCGGTGTCGTCCTGGATCGCGTCGAGCTCGGCGGCGAGCTCCTTGATCGGCTCGTAGTCGCAGGTGTAGGTGACGCCGAGGATCCCGACGACGCCGATGGTGTTCTCGTCCACGTTCGCGCGCAGCTGCTCCGGCCGCAGGCCTGTGGCGTCGGGCAGGACGGGGACCTGACGCAGCTCGACGTCGAAGTACCGGGCGAACTTCTCCCAGCAGACCTGCACCGGCCCGCAGACCAGGTTGGGCCGGTCGGCCGGCTTGCCCGCGGCGCGGCGCGCGGCGCGCCAGCGCCACTTCAGGGCCAGCCCGGCGAGCATCGCGGCCTCCGAGGACCCGGTCGTCGACGTGCCGACGGTCGGGCCGGCCGGCGCGTTCCACAGGTCCGCCAGGATGTGCACGCACCGGTTCTCGATCTCCGCGGTCTGCGGGTACTCGTCCTTGTCGACCATGTTCTTGTCGATGCACACGGCCATCAGCTCGTGCGCCTCGTGGTCCAGGAAGGTCGAACAGAACGTCGCCAGGTTCTGCGACGCGTTCCCGTCCAGCGCGAGCTCGTCCAGGATCAGGTCCCGCACCGCCCCCGGCGGGGACCCGCCCTCCGGCATCCGCCTCTTCGGGAGGTCGCCGCTGGCCAGCGTGGTGGTGTAGCAGTCCTCGGCGCTCTTCTCATCTCCGGTGTCGACCTCGTGCAGCGCAGCCATCGGCCCCGTCTCCTTTCGCAGTCTGTGCACGCCGGGCCTACCCGCTCGAAAAAGGAAGAGTCTTGGCATATGGGTGAAAACACCCCGGCCAGGCCGACCGGCGGACGGACTTGGACGGAATCGTTGCCGCGTCCGGCGGCTCCCGGCAGGGTCGGTGGAACTCAGCCGAACCTTCCTCCGTACTCCGAAGGAGCCCTCCTTGAAGATCAGAATCGCCGCCTTCTCCGCCGTGCTGGCCCTCACCGCGGCGGCCGGCACCCTCTCCACCGGCAGCGCCTCGGCCACCGTGTCCGGCGGCGGCTGCGGCTCGGTGATCGGATGGGACAACATCACCCTGCAGTCCTGCGTCACCTACGTGGGAGACACCAGCGGCCGCACCATCGTGGGATCGGCCTACACCAACGGCACCAACAACACCACCATCGACCTCTGCTCCAAGATCCAGACCATCGACGGTGTCGACATCCTGAACACTCAGCGCTGCACCCGCGGCACCGCCATCGGCCTGCGCGACACCTCCGGCCAGGTGACCCTGGGCAAGGGCCAGTACCGCGCCGTCGCGTTCTTCAAGACCCCCTCGGTGTCGCCGCCCGCGGTCTCCGCCACGATCACCATCAGCTGATCAAGCCTCCCCCCCCCCGCCGCCGGCCCGTCACCGGCGGCGGCCTTTTGCCGTCTCCGAAAATCGCTCTCAACTTTCCGCTCCCCGGGAGGCTCTAAGAAGTGAGCGTCCGGAACCCCGGGCGCGGCAATGTCGAGCGAGGGGGCGAGGTGGTGCCATGTGGCACTGGCCGAGCATGAAGAGCAGCAGTTCTGGGAGTTCGTCACGGCGCGGCGGCAACAGTTGGTCCGCACCGCCTACCTGTTGACGGGCGACCACGGCCACGCCGAGGACTTCGTCCAGGACGCGCTGATCCGGGCGCACCGGAACTGGCGCCGCATCGAGCGGAACGACCAGCCGGAGGCCTACGTCCGGCGCATCGTGGTCAACCTGGCGAACTCCTGGTGGCGGCGCGCGTTGCGGCACCGTACCCACCCTGCCGGACGGTTGCCCGAGCAGCCCGTGGACCGCGACGAGCACGCCGCCGTGGACCGGAACGACGCACTGTGGCGCGCCCTGCGCCAGCTGCCCAGCGGTATGCGCACCGTGATCGTCCTGCGCTACTACGAGGAGCTCTCGGAAGCGGAGACCGCGGCGGTCCTGGGCAGATCGCTGGGCACGGTCAAGAGCCAGGCGTCACGGGGTCTGGCCCGGATGCGTGAGCTGCTCGGCGACCCCTCGATGTCCGCGGCCGGCGCCGTGTCCGGCACCCGCGGCATCCCCATCAATTCAGGAGGTTCCCATGCACGATGACGAGTTCGAGAGGCCCGGGGGGGAGTTCGGGGACGAAGTCTCCCGCATGCTGCGCGACCGCGCGGCGCACCACATCGGCCGCGGCGACGCGGTGGCGCTGACCCGCAAGCACATCGCGGTGGCCGGCACCCGGCGCAAGGCCTACTCGGCCACGGCCGCGCTGGCCGTCGTCGGCGGGCTCGTGGTCGGAGGCCAGGCGTTCGGTTCCGGTCCCGGCACGGGTTCCGGCGACGGCACGTCGATCGGTGCCGCGGGTCAGCCCGGCCGGCCGACCACCGCGGCCCCGCCGAAGCTGACTCCGACGCAGAACCCCGTGCAGGCTCCGGCCCACACCACGACGCCGGCGCCCCTGCCGCCGATCGACTGCTCCGGGCTTCCCAAGATGCCGACCGCCGCGGACTTCACCTGGGGTGCGCGCGGATCCCTGGCCGCCGACGCCGACCTGGGCCACGCCCTCGTGGCGCGGGCGGCGGCGCTGACCGGCGGTAAGAACGCCAAGCTGGCCTACGCCGGCGAGGACGGCTCGACCCGCGTCGCGGTGGTGTTTGTGGACGCGGACCACGCCCCGGGCTGCAACCACCTGCTGGCGGTGGTCTTCCACGGTCCGGCCGGTACCGCGGCGGACGCCCTGGGCGTGCAGGCCGGCGTGGGCGGCTACGGTGTCGACTACGGCTTCACCTGGGCCGAACGCGGCACCGACGGCTCGATGACCCTGCTGGCCATCGACCCGCCGACCGTCCACTCCCTGCTCCTGGCCGGGACCCTGGACGGCTCGCACACGTCGACCACGAACGTGTCCACCGAGGACGGCACGCTGTTGGAGACCTACCCGGCCGGAACTCCGGTTCCCGCATGGGTCGAGTTCGGCGCCCCGGGGACGTCGACCAAGGGCGACCAGCCCGGCAACCCGGTCAGCTTCGTGGTCGCCGCCGGCACCCGCGAAGCCTACGCGCGGGCCGTCGGAACCTCGCCCTCGAAGGTGACGCAGAAGTCCGGCATGTATGTGGGGCCGGGAGGCACGTACATGCTGAACGCCACGCGGGACGTTCAGGGCACCGAGCACGTGTTCTGGAGCAGCTTCATCAACGAGGGCACCGAGTAACAGCCGCCACCGCACACCCCGAGGGCCCGACCGCCGGACGCGATTTTCGGCGGTCGGGCCCTCGGCAGCTTACGCGGCGGGTCCGGTGGCGGCTACATTGTCCGCCGCCCGGCCGGCCGCCTCGACGTCACGGCCGGCGGCCGGTCCCTCGGATCGGGAACGGTTCCCCCTGTCGAGCAGCGGACCACCTATGTTCGAGCCCCGACTCACCGGCGCTCGCGGCGAACCGGCCGACCGTTCAGGCGCGGGGGATCTGGTCGAGCGAGGTGTAGACGGGGATGCCGCGTTCCCGCGCGATGGCGACGTCCTGGTCGGCGCCCCGGGACTCGCCCGGGAGCCGGAGCACGGCGTCGCAGTGCTGCAGGAGCCGCTGGGCCGTCGGGTACATCACCTGCTCGGCCAGCGGATCGTTCGGGCCCGTGGCGCCGGCGCTGTCCAGGACCGGAAGCGCGACCCACTCGCCGATCATCGGCACGTGCCCGGCCTCGAAGACCGGCCACGCCGCCTGCTCCAGGCGCTTCAGGTTCCGCCGCATCAACTCGGGGTCGCCACCCGTGCCGGACTTGTAGGGGCCGGCTATCAGGATCATCAACGGTCGTGTCATGGTGCTAGGATACAGCAGAAACGTGCAACAACGTGAAGGAGTCGGCATGCTGGCCGCCGCCCGCAAGGATCTGCTGCTCGACCGCCTGCGCCGCGACGGCCGCGTCGTGGCCAAGGAGATCGCCGACGAGCTCGGCATCTCCCCGGACAGCGTCCGCCGCGACCTGCGCGAACTCGACGCCGCCGGCCTCGCCGTCCGGGTCTACGGCGGCGCCCTGCCCGCCTCGCCGGCCGTCGTCGACTACGCCGCCCGCGCCGCCGTCGCCCCGGAGAGCAAACGCCGCGTCGCCGCGAAGGCCGCCACCCTCATCCGCCCGGGATGCGCCGTGATCCTCGACGGCGGCACCACGGCGCGCGCGGTCGTCGACGCGATGCCGAAGTCCCTGCCCTGCACCGTGATCACCCACAGCCCCACGATCGCGGCCGCCCTGCTCGACCACGAGGCGGAGGTCTTCCTCCTCGGCGGCCGGCTGTTCAAGCACTCGGCGGTGACATGCGGCGCGGCGGCGGCCGAGGCCGCGTCCCGGATCAGCGCCGACCTCTTCCTTCTGGGGGTCACCGGCGTCCACCCCACGGCCGGCCTGACCACCGCGGACCTCGACGAAGCCGCGATGAAGCGCGCCCTCGCCGCCCGGGCCGCCGACACCTACGTGCTGGCCAGCGTCGAGAAGATCGGCACGGCCTCGCGCTACGCGGTGCTCCCGCTCGAAGAGATCGCGGGCCTGGTGACCGACGCGGACCCCGGCGAGCCCACCATCGCCGAGCTCCTGAGCCAGGGTGCCGAGGTGCTGTTCGCGGATATATCGCCGGATCCGCCACGGCCTTCGGCCTAGCATGACCGCATGGCCACCCCGACCCCGATCGTGTTCGCCATGGAGACCCGCGACCCCGGATCGGCGTGATCAAGCACGTTCCGCGCCGCCTCGGCGTGGAGGTCGCCGTCTCCTCCGGCCCCCTGACTCCCGGCCTGGAGGCGGTGCGGGAAGGCATGGATCTGTCCTTGAGTCAGTGGCCTGATGGCAAGATGTTCCACGATCCGCCGGCCTTCGCCGTCGCGCTCGACGAGACCGTGTGCGACCTCACCGAGGTCGAGGTCTACCGCGAGCGTGGACAGTGGGGATCGCGACTGGTTCCTCGACGTTCTGACCTTGGAGTATTCCCGTGACCCTCAAAGACGCGGACATCGCCCGCGCTCTGATCCCTGTCCTCGGCGCCGACCACGAGACCGTCGCCGAGCGGCTGCACGCCGCACCCGGGGGAGTGCACTGCGCGCAGCTCGCGGGCGGGGAGCGGATCTGGGTCGTCAGCCGCTACGACGACGTGAAGTCCCTGCTCGCCGACCCGCGTCTGGCCCTCAACAAGAAGGCGTCCCTGGCGGGATATGAGGGCTTCGGTCTGCCACCCGCGCTGGAGGCGAACCTGCTGAACCTGGACGGCGAGGACCACGCACGGTTGCGGCGTCTGGTGTCCTCCGCGTTCACCGCCCGGCGGATGGAAGGCCTCCGGGAGCAGATCCAGGCGCGGGCGAACACGCTCGTCGACGCGCTGGCGGGTGACAGCCGGGACTCCGACGCCACGACCGGCACCATCGCCGACCTCGTCACCGGATACGCCGCACCGCTGCCCATCGCAGTGATCTGCGACCTCCTCGGCGTGCCCGGTGAGCAGGGCGCGACCCTGCGCGGCTACACGCAGGTGCTGCTCGCGCCGGGCGAGTACGGGGCGGCCGAGGTGGCCCAGACGATGCGCGGCATCATCGGGCTGCTCTCCGCCCTCCTCGCGGCCAAACGCGACGAACCCGCCGACGACCTGCTCTCGGCCATGATCGCCGCCCGCGACGGATCCGACCGCCTGTCCGAGGACGAACTCCTCTCCCTGGCCTTCCTGATCTTGTTCGCGGGCTACGAGAACTCGGTCCACGTCATCAGCGCGGCGGTAGCCCGGCTGCTCGCGGACCCGGCCACGGCAGCCGCGGTACGCGCCGAGCCCGATCCGCACACCCCGGCCATGACCGCTGTGGTCGAGGAAGCCCTGCGTCGCGACCAGCCGGGCACCACGGCGATCCGCCGCTTCCCGACCGAGGACCTGCCGCTGAGCGACGGCATCGTGATCCCGGCCGGAGACACGGTCCTGCTGTCGGTCAGCTCGGCGAACCGCGATCCGCAGGCGGCCGCGACCCCGGGCCACCTCACGTTCGGCCACGGCGTGCACTACTGCCTGGGCGCACCACTGGCCCGGCTCGAGGTCCGTATCGCCCTCTGGACCCTGCTGACCAGGCTCCCCGACCTGACCCTGGCGGTCGCCCCGGAAGAGCTGGTCTGGCGCTCGAGCCACCGCCAGCACGCCCTGGCTGCCCTCCCGGTCAGGACGGGAAAGGTGCTTCCCGCCGCGTCGCAGGACTGAACCGCCGTGTGGTTCTGAGGGAAGAACGGCGGGCGTTTCGCAGAACCGCCCGCCGCCTCGCTCAGAAGTTGGTCATCTGTGTGGTGACCACATCATTCGCCACAGCCGTGTAGTAAGCGGCGTTGGGTTTGCCTCCTGTCAGATAAGCCGGGTTGACGGTGTTCGGGCTCCCCGGCGCCGCGACGACCGTCGCGACGTCCTCCACGCCGACCGCGTTCCAGCTCAGCCCGCCGGCCACGAGATCCTTGTTCAGCTGGAGCCGCTGGATCTCGCGAGGGTCGCTCGCCGCCCAGCCCTGGGGCGCCACCGTGGTGAGGATGACCTTCACGCTGTACGTGCCGTCGTGCCCCTTGTACTGCGTGAGGCCGTAGCGGAGGCTGTTGATCAGGGCCTTGAGGTTGGTCTCGACCGTACCGGCGGTGTCGCCCAGAGCCAGGTCGTTGGCGCCCAGGCCGAGGACGACGGTGCGCAGGTTGGCCTGGTCCAGCACCGTCGCGTTGAGCAGGTTCGAGGCCTGCGTGTCGGCGCCGCCGCCGGCTTGCAGGACGCCGACCTCGGTGCCGCTCAGGGCGTTCTGGAAGACGTGGACGTCGGCGATGCCGCCCTGCCAGAAGTCGCACGGTACGCCGTTCCACTTCGAGCGGCCGACGGACAACTGACCGGTGGCCTTGAAGCCGGTGACGTTCGAGGCGGTGGCGGCCTGGACGCCGTTGACGTACAGCTTCACCACCTTGGCCGCGGCGTCGTACGTCGCCGTCACGTGGGTCCACAGTCCCGGCTGCACGCTGTTCGCGGGAGCCTGGATGATCGTCCCGCCGGGGTTGTTCCCGTCGGAGTACGGCATGAAGACCCACCAGGCGCCGCTGGTGGTGGAACCGGTCGTGACGCCGCTGTAGCCGACCATGAACGACGCGGTGGTGGCGCCCTCCGTCGAGACCAGTTCGTGGTTGCCCGCCGTGAGCTGGGCGACGTTCGCCCAGGCCGACACCGTGAAGCTCTGCGAGGTGTCGATCGGGGTGGCCGGCACGCTGGCGTAGTCGGTGGTGCCGTTCAGCGACAGCGAGCCGGTGGTCGGCCCGCTGTCCGGGCCGGACGGCGCCGGGTGGGCGGTGGACCAGGCCGCGGAGCCGGCCAGGATCAGCGGCGCGTTGCCGATGACGTCGGCGCCGGTGGTCCCGGTGCCGTCCTGGAGCCGCCACCAGTTGTGCAGCCGCTGGTTGAGGCTGTTGGCCGCGCCCGCCGCCGTCAGCTGCCCGCCGCCGGACAGGTTCACGAAACCGCCCGGGGACGCCGACCCGGACGCGCCGACCGCGCTCTGCAGCCCGTCGACCCAGGTCGCCGGCGCGCCGGCGGCACTGTCGCGGTCGCCTAGCACCGCCACCGTGCCCTGCAAGGCGCCGTTGGCGTCCTGCGCGGTGCTGGTGACGTCCACCGTGGAGACGATGTACCAGTCCGGCAGCGCCGTGGCCCAGGTCGCCGCCGCACCCGCGGTGTCAGCGCTCTGGTTCCCGGTCGCGAGGTAGCCCGGTGTGGTCGCCGCCTTGTGTGTCGGCACCGAGGCGACCGCGGTGCCCAGGTACAGGGTGACGGCCAGGTTGCCGGTGGCGCCGGCGACCGTGGTGTCCGGGAGGTCCACCGGGTCGCTGAAGACCTCCATGCCCGCGCCGATGGTCACCGTCGCGGCCGACGGTCCGCCGAAGGTCAAGGGCTTCGGGGCGCCGGTCGCCGCGCCGGCGGTGCCGAGCTGGGCGGCCACCGTCGCGGCGGTGACCGTCAGCGGCGCCGTCCCGTACTTGTTGGACAGGCGGACCCGGACCTGGACCGTGCCGGAGGCGGCGGTGCCGAGCGTCGAGGGACGCACGATCTGGCGCAGCGTCTGGTTGGCGAAGTGCGCACCGCCCGGAGGCGATGCCGTACCGCTGTCCGGGGCGGCGGCCCACGCGCCGATCCAGTCGCGGCCGAAGTCGTTCAGCGGCCAGGACCCGGCCGCGTTCGCGACCGTCCCCCCGTTGGACAGAGCGCTGATGTCAGCGGCGGTCAGAGCGCGTTGGAACGCCTGCACGCCGTCGATGGAGCCGTTGAAGTTGTTGCAGTTCTGCCCGTTCCAGAAGCCGCGGCCGATCGCGAAGACGCCGTTGGACGGCATCGCCGCGGAGTAGGAGGCCGTGTTCTGCAGGACGCCGTTGACATACAGGGCGAGGGTTCCGGCTGTGCTGTCGTAGACGCCCGTCAGATGTGTCCAGGTGTTCAGCGCCGGCGCCGCCAGCGATTTGGCCCCGCTGCCGGCCGGATTGGCGGTGTCGGCGTTCGACCGGTCGAAGCCCCACCGGTTGAGCGCCGCGTCGTACTCGAGGTAGAAGCCGCTGGCATTCGTGCCCTGCTGGACCACCATGGTCTGCCACACGCCGGCCGGCAGGGACGCCGGTTTGACCCACGCCGACACCGAGAAGCTCTTCGTCGTGTCGAGCACGGCGGAGGTGGTCTTGGCGACCTGGCCCGGGGTGGCGGAGAACACCGCCGCGCCGCCGCGGTCCAGGGTGAAGCCCGGGTTGCCCCAGACCCCGAGGTCGTGGCCGTTGCCGGAGACGTCCTTGCTGGACGTCAGGTTCGCCGTGGCGGCCGGACGCACGCCGACCGCGAGCACGTGCAACGCCATCGGGCACGTTCCCGGCAGACTGGTCGTGCCGTAGTAGGGCAGGGTGATGCTGGACAGCACCGAGGCCGGGTTGGCCGGGAGCACCACCAGGTACAGCCGTGGTGCGGTCGAGGTGTCCTTGGCCCCGCCGGCGCGGTTGCGGTACGGCAGCGTGAACGCGGCCGTCTGGTCCGTACCCCGCGACCAGTCGGCGACCGGCGGCACGATCGGTTTGTCGAACCCCGGTGCCAGGCCGCTCTTGTAGGTCAGGGTCGCCGAGGACTCCGGGGTGCCGCCGCAGGTCGCGGCGACCAGCAGCCCGACCGCGTCGGCCGGCACCTGCTGGGAGGCGTCCAGGGTGATGGTCTGGCCGTGCGCCACGACGTTGTCGTTCCCCGCGGCGTTGGCCTGCGGCATCGTGAAGCTGATCCCCGACATCGTGAACGAGGTGCCGGGGGACAGCCCCGCGGCGGCCAGTGTCTGCGCCGACAGCGAGCCGCCGGTGCCGGTGCCGCCCACGTCGTTCTGCCCCGGAGCGCCTCCGAAGTCGAGGTTGCCGGCGGCCGGATCCGTGTCGTCGCTGATGCCGTGGTTGTTCTGCGCGGCGCCGAAGTTCGGGTAGGTCGGCGCGTTGACCGGTGCCAGCATCAGGTAGTCGATGCCGAGGTAGTAGTCGGGGACACCGTTGGTGGACGCGGTGTCGGCGGTGTTGCGCCCGACCGTGGTGATCGAGAGGGTGTGCTTCCCGGCGGTGAGGTGCTGGCCGCCGAGCGGGACGTAGACCGTCGAGCAACAGTGCGCGCTGTAGGCGTCGAACGGGTTGGCCGAGTTGTACGGGCCGACCAGCTTGCCGTCCAGCCAGAAGGTGAACTGGCCGTACTGGTAGGACTTGGTCAGGTCCACGCCGAGCGCGTAGTCCGCTTCGAATGGCGCGTTCACCGTGAGGTTGAGCTTGTCGCCGACCGCCGTGCTGCCGAAGTCGAGCTGGTTGGAGCCGGCCCAGTCCACGCCGTAGTCGGGGGTCTGCTGCACGGTCCACGTCGACACCGTCGACGGCGACGTGCTCACAGCCACCTGCGACGGGTCGAAGGCGGCATAGCGGTTCGGGTTCGTGTCGACGGCCCACTGCTGGGCGCCCGTCGCGTTGCACGCGTACAGCTCCAGCTGGGTGCCGTTGGCGGTCGCGGCGTTGGGATCGTCGAGACACAGCCCGGACTGCGGATTGACGATCTGCATACCCCCCTGGCCGTTGGACTGCGCACGCCACTGCTGGTGAGCCTGCGCGTCGCACGCCCAGACCTGGAGCAGCTGCCACTGGGTGCCCGGCGTGTCCGCCGGTCCGGGGATGTCCAGGCAGATGCCCGAGTTGGCGCCGGTGAGCCGGATGGTGCCGTCGGCCGCCAGCGTCCAGGACTGCGCCGCGCTGCCGTTGCAGTCGAAGACGTTGACCTTCGAGCCGTTCGCGGTGGCGCCTCCGTAGTCGTCGACGCACTTGTTCAGCGCGGCGTCGGTGATCGGCCCGGTGAAGTTCGAGGTCCGGTAGCCGCCGATGGTCGGGGCGACGAAGAACTCGTAGGCGGTCGTGCCCGCGCTGACGTTGTGCGCGGCGTCGAACGACTTCACGTACAGGGTGTGGTGGCCGAAGCCGAGGCCGGCCGGGACCGGGACGATCGCGCTGCCGGAGGTGTCGCCGAAGGCCTGGACCAGGCCGGTGTTGCCGTTGACCGCGTTGTAGGTGCAGGTGGAGCTGGTCAGACCGTAGGTGGACCCGCCGGTGTCGAACCCGTAGGAGTAGCCGACGGTGTTGGCGTTCCCGGCGTTGGTCAGCGTGAACGTGCCGCCGTAGCCCTGAGGCGCCCCCCACTGGCCGTTGCCGTTGGCGTCGTGCGGGAAGTCATAACTGGAGACTCCCGGATTCGGCATGTTCTCGGCCAGCACCGTGAAGTTCTTCCACCCGGACCGGCTGATCGAGTCGGAGTAGTTCCCGTCGCTGTCGCCCCATGCGCCGTTGTTGGCCCAGACCGGCCGGGCGTTGGTGTCCGGATCGACGGTCTCGACGGTGGAACGGAAGGAGTAGGCCCCGTTGGGATACGTCCCGTAGTTGCTCTGCCAGGTGGCGTAGGCCCAGCCGTTCCCGTCGGTGTCCACCTGGACCGGGGCGTAGTTGTAGTTCCAGGACACCCTGCCACCGGAGCCGTTGCTGCCGGAGAACACCTCGTACCAGAACTTCAGCGGCAGGTGGTTGGGATTGTTGTCGTAAGCCTGCGCGGCCACCGGGATGTTGGTGTTGGCGCCGTTGCCGACGTACTGCGTACCGTCGCAGTCCACGACGTTGCCGTTGTTGACCATCATGTTCCCGGACATCGCCGGGGGATAGCCGAAGTCGACGTCCAGCTCCGGATTGGCCCAGAACTTCTTCCACTGGTATTTCGAGTTCTCGTCGGCGGCGGCCAGCAGCAGACCCACGCTTCCCCAGCCGTTGTTCACAGCGTCGTCGGCCGCGCCGATGGCGTTGAACCGCGGATAGCTCGGGTCCTTCGCGCACTGGCTGTTGCCGCCGCCGTCCGACGACTGCTGGTCCAGATAGCCGCCCACCGGCCCGGGCCACCGGGTGTTGCCGTCGATCCAGCCCGCCTCCCACAGATTGGTCGGCTGCGACGCGCAGGACGCGTCGTAGACCTGGGTGGTGTAGAACCAGGCGTCGAAGACCAGGGCCTTGTAACCGTTGCGGGACGGCCCGTAGAGCGAGGTGTCCATCCGGAAGTACGACCGGTGCCGGGTGTTGCAGCTGCCGTGGTCCGGCCAGTAGCAGTATCCGACGAGGGCCAGGTCGTTGGTGCTGTTGTCGGACGACCCGTCGTCGCCGACGGTGATGAAGTAGCCCTGGCTGCCCCAGTCGTGCCCGGAGAAGTACGGGTCGATGTAGAGCGGGTACTTCACGTCAGTCCCGGTCAGTGCCGAAGCCGGCGGCGTCAGCAGCAGATCCACCGACTTCTGCCCGGTCTCCGGTGCCGCGGCGCGTGCCTTCGCGTCCGGACCCGGGTCGGCGGCCGGGGCCACGGTGAGCGGGGTCACGACGCCGGAGCCGGGATCGGCGGCGCTGGGCACCGGTCCGACCTGCGGCAGGTCGCGGGAGTCCCACATCACCGGCGCCGGGGCGTGGAGCACTGCGGTGCCGGCCGCGTCGAGCAGGTCGATCGACGAGTCCTTGTTCGCCTTGGCGCTCAGGCCCTTCGTGGCGAGCGTCAGCCGCAGGCTCCGCAGAGCGGGGTTCGCCGCGGCCTTCTCGTCGTGGACGACGAGCACCTCGGAGTAGGACTCGGTGGTCGCCGTGAGCTGGAGGTCGACGCCGGGCAGGACGTCGGCGTAGGTCGCGGTACTGCCCGCCAGCCGCGGCGCCGGAAGACTCATCGGCAGCGACAGCGCGACCGTGTCCGCGCCGTGGGCGAGCGTCACCGCCGGGCCCGGGCCGCCGCCGGAGAACACGGCGGTGCTCACCGACGCCTTCGGCGCCAGCGTGCCGTCGGGCCGCCGCACCAGTGTGGTGTCGATGTCCGCCCAGGCCCCGTTCTGCTTCACGCGCACCGGGTGCGCCCAGGATTTGCTGGTGAACGTGCCGTTCGGATTGGCGAGCAGCTGCTTCGTCTCCGTGGTCTGGGACGCGATCGCCACGGACGCTCCGGTCGCCTTGGCCTTCGCGGCGGCGGCCGGGGCGTCGGAGGAGATGGCCGCCACCGCGGCGGCGTCGGTCTCCTTCCCGGACGGCGCTGCGGCCGGTGCCGTCTTCGGGTCGCGCTGCGTCGACGGCTTCGACGGCGCGCTGGGAGACGGCTTGGGCCCGGCCGGCGGGTCGGCCGCCGCGGCGATCCCGCAGGACGCCGCGACGGCGGCGGCGGTCACCGCGGCCACCACCGCGCTCCGGAGCGCGTGCCGCTTCGCGCGGCCGGCTCCGCCCCCGTGTATAAGAGGCTTCATTTGTAAGGTTCCTTGTGCCTTTCGGGTGTTTACCGAGGCGCGACCGCGCGTCGGGCACAGCACCTGGATCAAGACTCTGAGCAGGGGAAGGATAGATCATCGCGCGAAGCTGCGACGGAAACGGCGGAAAGCCGCCAACTAAGATCACAGACATCGCCCCGGCCGGAACCGGACTGCTAACGTCGATCACTGCGATGCCGGGTCGGCAGCGCTCATCTCTCTTGCACGAACGGGGAAAGCTGTTGTCGACTCGTACGCACAGGCGAGCCCTCACGCGCTCGCGGGTGTTCCGCGGGATCGGCGCCGTCACGGCGGCAGCCGTCATATCCACCCTGCTCACCGCGTTCTCGGCGCCCCCTCACGCCGCGGCCGGCTGGCAGCCGCCGATTCCCGCGGACCACATCCTCAAGGCGAAGCCGCGCGCCTTCACTCCGCTGTCCGCACCCGTGGACCACGGGGTCCGGCAGTCCGAGGCGATCACCTGGCCGCGGGCCGGCGAGGCCGATGTGGCCCTGACCGCCGCCGCCGACCAGGCCGGGACGGCCCCCCGCCACAGCACGGCGACCGTGGCCGCGGCGCCGCAGGTGGTCGGTTCGGTGCCGATCGCCCTGCACCCCGCGCCCGGCGGTCTCGTGCCGAGATCCGCGCCGGCGGCCGACACCGTGCATGTCAAGGTGCTCGATCAGGCGGCGGCCAAGGCCGCGCGGGTCTCCGGCGTGCTGCTTTCCGTGACGTCGGCCGGCAGGACCCCGGGCCCGCTGGCGGGGGAGTTCGACTACTCCTCGTTCCGCAACGCCGGCGGCGCCGGATTCGGCGCCCGCCTGCACCTCGTCTCCCTGCCGGCATGCGCGCTGACCACGCCACAGGTTCCGGCCTGCCAGGTGCAGACCGCCGTCCCGGGCTCGGTCAACGACGCGGCCCGGCACGTCGTGTCGGGGCCGCTGGCCTCCGCGCCGGCGGCCGCCGGGAAAGCGCCCGTCGCGGCGGCGTCGGGCACCTCCACCACCGTCTACGCCCTGACCTCCGGTTCCTCGGGCAGCACCGGCGACTTCACGGCGTCCGGGATGAACCCGTCCGGCAGCTGGAGCGCGGGCAGTCCGTCCGGCGGCTTCTCGTGGAGCTATCCCGTGCCGGCGCCGCCGTCGGCCGCCGGCTCCGCCCCGCACGTCGAGCTCGGCTATTCCTCCTCGGCCATCGACGGCCGCACCGGTATGACGAACAACCAGCCGTCCTGGATCGGTGAGGGGTGGGACTACTCGCCCGGCTTCGTCGAGCGCACCTACCGGTCCTGCAGCGAGTTCACCGACCTGCCGAGCGCGTCCCAGACCGGTGACCAGTGCTGGGCCGGCCAGATCCTCACCCTGAGCCTCGGCCAGGGAACCGAGACGGTGGTGTACGACGACGCCGACCACACCTTCCACCAGCAGTCCGACGACGGCAACCGCATCGAGCTGCTGACCGGCGCGGACAACGGTGCCCTGAACGGCGAGTACTGGAAGGTCACCACCACCGACGGCACCCAGTACTTCTTCGGCCGCAACTCAGGACCCGGACACAGCAACCAGCAGACCACGAACTCGACGTGGACCGAACCGGTGTACGGCGCGCACTCGGGCGACCCCTGCCACAGTGCGTCCGGCTTCTCGGCGTCGGCGTGCACCCAGGCCTGGCGGTGGAACCTCGACTATGTCGAGGACACGCACGGCAACGCCACGGTGTACTACTACACGCCGGAGACCAACTTCTACGGCCAGAACAACGGCACCGCCGGCGTCTCCTACGTCCGCGGCGGCTACCTGAACCGCATCGACTACGGCCTCCGCGACGAGAACGGGACCGTCTACGGCGGCACGGTCCCCGATCAGATCGTCTTCAACGTCGCCGAACGCTGCGTCCCCGGCAGCCCGACCGACACCATCACCTGCGACCCCGCACAGCGGACGTCGGCCAACTTCGCCGCCTGGCCGGACACCCCGGTGGACCAGCAGTGCAACAGCGGCGACACCTGCAACACCCACTCGCCGACCTTCTGGTCCACCAAGCGGCTGACGAACATCACCACCCAGGTGACGAACGGCGCCGGCGGCTACACCAAGGTCGACTCCATCGACCTCGGCCAGACCTTCCCCGCCGACGGCGACTCGGAGCTGTGGCTGTCCTCGATCACCCGCACCGGCTACCGGACGGTCAACGGCGCGACCACCTCGCTGCCCCTGCCGCCGGTCACCTTCGGCGGCCAGCCCCTGGCGAACCGGGTGCCGGGCTACAACGGCCTGCCGGGCATGAACCACCGTCGGCTGAGCACCATCACCACCGAGACCGGCGGGATCATCGCCGTCACCTACTCGTCGTCGTGCACCGCCGCGACGATCCCCTCCGACCCGTCGCAGAACACATCGATGTGCATGCCGACGTACTGGGGCGCGCCCGGGCAGACCAAACCCTACTTCGACTACTTCATGAAGTACCGCGTCGACGAGGTCGACCAGCAGGGCAACACGGTCCAGACGCCGATCATCCGGACCGGCTACAAGTATCCCTCCGCACCGCTCTGGCACTACGACGACAACGAACTGGTCAAGCCGGAGAACCGCACCTACGGCCAGTTCCGCGGCTACAACGAGGTCGACACCTACACCGGTTCGTCCGCCAACGGCGAGACCCTCACCAAGGCGGTGTCCTTCTACTACACCGGCATGGACGGCGACACCCTGCCGAACAACGGCAAGCGCACCAAGGCCTACACGAACTCCCTCGGCGAGAGCCTGCCCGACGACGCCCGTTTCCTGGGTCAGGCCTATGAGACGGTCCAGTACAACGGCGACGGCGGCGCGCGGCTGTCCCGGACGTTCACCACGCCGTCGGTGATCGCGACCACCGCCACGCGGGCCCGGACGGGGCTGCCCGCGCTGACCGCGGACATGGTCCGCACCGTCCGGTCCCGGACGCTCACCGATCTGGCGGCCGGAGGGACCAGGGGCACGTCCGCGGCCGTCGCGTACGACGCCACCGGCCGGACGACCACCGTCGACGCACGCGGGGACGGCGTCCCGGAGACCTGCACCATCAACGCCTACGCCGACAACACCACCAGCTGGATCAGGCATCTGACATCGGAGGTGGTGACCAGCGGCCAGGCCTGCCCGCCGGCCGGCACCGCCCCCTCGAACGTGCTGTCCGACACCCGGACCTACTACGACGGCTCCGGCGAGCTCGGCCAGATCCCGGGCGCCGGCGACCCGACCCGCACCGACACGCTCGACGATCTCAACGGCGGCGCACCGGCCTTCATCACGATGAAGACCCTGACCTACGACGCCTCCGGGCGGGTGCTCACCACCGCGGACGCGTTGAACCGGGCGACCAGGACGGCCTACACCCCGGCCGACGGCGGGCCCCTCACCCAGGTCGCCGTCACCAACCCGCTGAACCAGACCTCCACCCTGACGCTGAACCCCGACCGCGGGACCAAGGCCACGTCCACCGACCTGGCCGGGCACACCAGCACCGCGGTCTACGACCCGCTGGGCCGCCTGACCCAGTTCAACCGACCCGGCCACGGGCAGCAGAACTACTCCTACCTGCTGCGCACGGACGGACCGGAGGCGGTGACCACCAACACCGTCATCGACTACGGGACCGGGATCGGCACCGTGACCTCGGTGGCGCTCAGCGACGCGCTGGGCCGCCCGGTGCAGACTCAGACCCAGGCCGAGGGCGGCAACGTCGTGGCTTCGAACGTCACCTACGACGGGCACGGCTGGCAGGCCGCCACCGACAACCGCTTCCTGTTCGCCGGCCTGCCCTCGACCACGGTGCAGGACGTCAACGAGTCCGACGTCGACGACCGGACCGTCGCCACCTTCGACGGCGCCGGGCGGGTCGTCACGTCGGCGGAGTACAGCGGCGACCAGCTCAAGAAGAGCACGCGCACCGTGTACGGCGGCGACCGCGTCACGGTCGTCCCGCCCGACGGCGGGACGACCGTGACCACGATCGCCGACGCCCTGGGCCGCGTCGTCGAGCTCGACCAGTACACCTCGCCCCCCGCGATCACGGGCAGTGTGGTCAGCGGCGGAGCCTTCCAGGCCACTTCGTACGGCTACGACACCGCGGGCCGCAGAATCTCTCTGAAGTCTTCGGGGAGCACGTGGACGGACAGCTACGACATGCTCGGCATGAAGCTGTCCCGCAACGACCCGGACAACGGCACCTCGCAGTTCACTTATGACAACGCGGGTCAGATCGCCGTCTCCACCGACGCCCGGGGCCAGAAGCTGGCCTACACCTATGACGCGCTCGGCCGCCCGACCGCCGAGTACAGCGGCAGCACCGCCGGCACCAAGCTCGCCTCCTGGGTGTACGACACGATCCAGGTGGGCCAGCCGACGAGCGAGACCCGGTACACGCCGAACGGCAACTACGTGCAGGCGGTGTCCGGGTACGACCCGGCCGGCCGGCCGGCCAACCAGTCGACCACGCTTCCGGCCTCCGAGACCGGTCTGGCCCGGACCTACACCACCCGGTTCGGCTACACCACGACCGGCCTGCCGCTCACCATGCAGCCGGCGTCGGTGACCGGGATGCCCGGTGAGACCATCACCACCACCTATGACGCGCTGGGGATGCCCGTCGCGGTCAAGGGCACGTCGATCATGGCCGGCCAGGTGCTCAGTGCCTACGGACTGCCGGCGCAGGTGACCTACGGCTCCTCGACCAACACCGCCAAGTACTCGATCACCTACGACCAGGCGACCCTGAAGCCGAAAGAGACGGTGCTCACCGCGCAGCTCGCCGTTCCGCAACTCGACGACACGACGTACCAGCGCGACCCGGCGGGCCGGATCACCCGGATCACCGACGTGCAGGGGCCGAAGGGCTCCTCGCCGGTGGACGACCAGTGCTTCGGCTACGACGCGCTGAGCCGGATGACCCAGGCGTGGTCGGCGACCGACGGCTGCGCCGGCGCGCCCGACAACACCTCGTCAGGGCTCAACATCGGCGGCCCGAACGCGTACTGGACGAGCTGGAGCTTCGACGCCGCCGGCGACCGGATCTCCCAGACCCGGCACCAGGTCACCGGCTCGGGCGCTGACACCACCACGACCTACGCCTACAACACCGCCGCCGGCGGCCACAGCCTGGCCTCGACCAGCACCACGGGTCCGGACGGTGCGAGCTCCACCTCCTACGGCTACGACCCGGCCGGTGAGACCATCGCCCGCAAGGGCGTGGCGGGCGGCGACCAGGTTCTGGACTGGACCGAGGAGGGGGCGCTGAAGAGCGTCGCCCTGCCGTCGGGTTCGGTGTCCTACGTCTACGGTGCGGCCGGGGACCAGATCGTCCGCCACGATCCGGGCTCGACGACGGTCTACCTGCCGGGCCAGGAGATCACCCGCACCAGCGCCGGCACGATCACCGCGACCCGGTACTACTCCCTCGGCGGTCTGACCGTCGGCATGATCAGCAGCGCCGGCAACCAGGCCCGGTACCTGATCGGGGACCAGAACGGCAGCCAGACCATGGCGGTCGACGTCACCACGCTGGCCCTCACCCGGCGCTCCTTCGACCCCTTCGGCAACCAGCGCGGCGCCGTCCAGGGCGGGGCGTGGGTCGACAACCACGGCTTCCTGGACAAGCCGGCCGACACGAACAGCGGCCTGACCGACGTCGGGGCCCGCAAATACGACCCGGTGACGGGACGCTTCATCAACGTGGACCCCGTGTTCGACGCGGGGGACCCGCAATCCCTCACCGGCTACGCCTACGCGAACCAGCAGCCGGTGACCGCCGCCGACCCCAGCGGCCGGTTCTGCGACGGCTGCAGCATGGACAACCCGGACTCGGTGTGGAACCCGCAGAACCATGCCCCGAGCGGCGACCACTTCTGCGACGGCTGCTCCGTCGACAACCCGGACTCCGTGTGGAACCCCAGCAACACCGGCTTCGGCGGCCCAGGCTGTACGACAGAGGGCTGTTACACCCGGCAGGGCCACCTGAAGGACAAGAACGGGAACGCGATCGACGGGCACGGCAACCCGATCGGCCTGCCGCCGCTCAAGACGGTCAAGCTGTTCCAGCCGAACTACCCGAGCGTCTCCCAGATGGCCGGCTGGGGCGACTACCACCCCGACCTGTCCTACGAGCTGAACGTCGAGCTGTACTTCCGCAGCCGCTGCAGCGAGGACATGACGCAGGACGGCTGCCTGGAGATCTCGCAGCACTACCACACCTGGGCCGCCGTCAACGACATCGACGAGAACCCGTGCGCCGCCGGGACGCTGTGCGACGCCATGCAGTTCCTGGACATCCCCGAGGGCGGCCCGCTCGCGGCGGACGCCGACGCCGCGGCGGCCGCCGCCGCACGGGGCGAACGGGGCGGCGGCTGTCCCCATTCGTTCGCCGGCGACACCCCGGTGCTGATGGCCGACGGCACGACGGAGGCGATCGAGGACGTCAAGGCCGGCGATGAGATCGCCAACGCCCAGCCCGGCGGCGAAGGCGAACACCACCGGGTCGACGAGGTCCACGTCACCGGCACCGACACCGACTTCACCGATCTGACGATCGACACGCCGAGCGGGCCGCGAACCGTCACCGGTACGCAGAACCATCCGTACTTCGACGTCAGCACCGGCACGTTCGTCCCGGCCTCCGACCTGAAGGCCGGCGAGCGTCTGCAGAGCACCGACGGCACGGTCGTCACGGTGCGGGCGGTGCGCAACTACACCAGCCACATGACGACCTACGACCTCACGGTCGACGGCGTGCACACGTACTATGTGGTCGCGGGCACCACCCCGGTGCTGGTCCACAACTGCGGAGGCTGGCTCGACGGGCACGAGCACAACTGTGTCTGCGACGGCACCGGCGGCGACCCCGTCTACCCGGACGCCCCGAGCCTGGACGAGCAGTGGGAGGACGCCACTTCCTCGACGTCGACCCGCGACGTGCACGGCGCGTTGCGCAACGCGGAGCGAGAGTCGGGCGACGAGATCTGGAACAACCCGGACAGCCATATGTACAACCAATCCGACGGCCAGACGGTGAAGGTCCTTAACACCGGTAACGGCATGTATTCAGTGGCGATCAGGGATATGTCGAACTCGAGCGGTGGCTACACCTCCGTCATCAAGGGCTTCACACAGAAGGAGCTCGACGGCAGGCTGCGCGAAGGAACGTGGGGGTAGCACGCGATGCCTGAGCAGCCTGAATTCCCCGCCCGAGCGGAGGTGCTCCGAAGATGGCGCGACGTCGTCGCCGGAGCCACCTCCCGGGAGGACGGCCACAGATGGGCGGCCCCGTGGGTCGAAGGTGTGGCCTCCAGCCCGGAGGACGTCATGGTCCTCACCGGCCTCCAGTACCTGCACGGGTTCGACCTGGTCCTGGAGGCGAACGGCGGCTACGGCCACTCGGCCTCCGGGGCCGAGGGGCCCTACATCAAGCCGCCCGAGGAGGTCGAGGCGGACCTGGATCATTGGCTGCGCCAAAGCGCCCTGTACGACGAAGATCCTCCCGGCTACGTGGCTCGCAAGATCGCCGCTGCCCAGGAGGCGCTGAAGCGGGAGAGGTAGACAGCCCGATCGCGGGGAGGCGCGATGACGTAGGGGCGGATGACGTCAGCGTCGCTTGTGCGATGTCCCGAGTCCGGGTCGGCCTTCCAGCCGGCTGGGATCCGCTCCTTCGCCGACAATGCGAACAACCGGCGTATCGACCGCCGCTGCCTCTACCTTCTCGCCGCCGGGCCGCCGCACGGAACGTTCTGCACGACGGCGAACCCGGTCCGCGTGCCCCAGTCCGACGTCTGTCCGTCGCAGAAGACGGTGATCTGCCCCACGACCTCGGTGTGCGAGGCGTTGTCGTAATACGTGGTCACACACTCGGAGTTGAGCCGGCACGCGCCGATGGCCTGGGCCGGCGCCGCCGGCAGTGCGGCGACCGCGGCACCGCCGAGCAGCGCGGCGACGACGAGACGACGGATCATGATGCCTCCGGGGACGGGACGGCCGACGGGAATGTGAGTCAGAGTACTGCTACACCCGTCGGCCGTCGACGGCCGACGGTCCCCGCCGTTCCGCCGCGTCGGCACCAGCTGGGACTCAGCCGGTCTTCAGTCCCTGCTTCCACGCATGCCTCGAGCCGTGAGCGGCGGCTTGTTGTTGCAGCAGAGCCGAGATCACGTTGGTGTCGTTGAAGACCTCGACGACACCCTGGAGGTCTGGGACGGCCGCGGCGTTGACCATGTCCACGAAGATGAGCAGCCGACCGTCGCCGGCCTCCAGGTAGCCGGCCTGGCTTTGGTCCGCGACGGCGAGCCGTGCGTTGAGCAGGTCCTGCCCGATGACGGTGCCGGGCTTGGCGAAGACCTTGCCCTTGGCCGGGCAGTCGGTGCAGGAGATGGCGTTCGAGCCGTTGACCCCGAGGATCGGCAGGGACAGCCGGAAGGCGTCCGCGTCAGGGGTGCCCAGCCAGTACTTGAGGATCTGGGACAGGCCGATCGGGGTGGCCCGCTCGGTCGCGTACCCTCCCCGCCCGTCTTCGAGCTGGAACTGGGTCGAGGGGACATGCGCGACGTCGGTGAGGAAGTCCCTCTCGATCGGGAAGGCGTCGAAGCAGTCGGTCTTGCCCTCGAAGGTGGCCATGTTGCACAGTGCCAGATTGGCGCCGAGATTGTGGCTGACCTTCAGGATCAACTTGGCGTACTGGCTGTACGGCGGGGAGACGTACGCCGCCACCCGCGGGTCGCCCCCGTAGGCGGCCGGCAGCTGACCCTGCGGATTGGGACCGGTCGGCGGGGCGGTGACGGTGACCCCGGCCCGCGCCAGGGCCTCGATCAGCGCGGTGCGACCGAAGGCATCGGGGTCGTGAACCCCGGAGGTCCGCAGGATCGGCTGGGAATCCGCGGCGACCGTCCCGGACACAGCGATCTGTGTCCCGTCCGGCGACGCGGAGACCTGGATGTTCGTCGCACCACCGGCGGCCACCGTCCGCACGGTGGACGTGACCGTGTAGGGCGCGACCTGCGGCCGCCACGTCAGCCGGGCGGGTTGCCCGGCGGTGGTGGGCGTGGTGAGCAGGTCGATGAGGTTGTCGTTGATGATCAGCGGCGTGGGCTGCGGGTCCAACGGCGGCGGCGTGAACAGCCGCGGATCGATGATCACATCACCGTCGACCCGCGTGATGCCCGCGTCGCGCACCTGCTGCGCGATCTGGTCGATCCCGGCGAGCGGATCCTCGGGCGTGAGCGTGGCCCCGGGCAGGTCGTTGGCCGAGGTGTGGTCGACGTTCGTGTAGTCCACCGACCCGTCGGGCTCGGTCCGCCCGCCCATCGTCAGGTCGCCCTGAGCGACCAGGGCCAGATTCCCGCTCAGAGTGGAGCCGGTACGAGTGCCGACGGCGTACACCGGCGTCGTGAACCGGTGGTCCGGCCCCAGCGTGTGCCAGGCGGACGAAATGGTCACCAGCTTGGTGTCCGAGCCGGGGATGAAGAACTGATTCGCGAACTGGGAATGGATCATCCTCCCGTCCGCGGGGTCGACCTCCAGCAGGCCCCACTGAGCATGCTCATAAATGGGCTTGTGCATGATCGCCTCGATCGCGCGATCATAGCGGTCGCCGTGCGACGCGGCCGCGGGAGCCGTGGCGGTCGCGCCGGCCGAAGCCACGACAACCGCGGCGCCAGCGGTCCAGGCCCGCATCCGGGCTCGGATCGTCAGTCTCATGTGTGTGCCGTCTCTATCCGAAGGCCCGATTCATCGGGCGCTGACGGCAGCATCGTAGGCAGTTGATGCACATTCGCCCGCCTATGACGCATCCACTGAAGGGTGTCCGGGGTGAACGTCATCCGGTTGGCGGTGTCCCGCCGACGACAGAGCGACGCTCCGTCTGGCCGCGCGCCAGGTAAAGAGCGGGCAAAGTATCAGAGCTCTGACTTGTGTCCGGAAGGTCGCTGCCTGTTAGCGTGCTGACAAATCGGCGAAACGGGGTCGCCGTCGCGTCCTGGACGCAGCAGCAGTACGGGGGTTTCTCATGGCGGCTCGTCGTTCGTTCTCCCTGCCTGGACGGCTCCGCGGCCGGCGGGTCGTCACATGGACGCTGGCCGCGACAGTGGCCGCGACCACGTTGACCGGGATGACCTCAGGGGCCGGTGCCGCACCGAGGCCGCAAGCCAAGTGGCGTCCGCATTCCGCGGTGGCCGAGCCTTCGGTGCCCGGTCACAAGACGGTCGGCGAACCGGCGGCGCGGCCGGCACGGCCCGCGGCGGCTCCGGTGCCGGCAACGACGTGGCCGGCGGCGGCGTCGGCTGATGTGACGTTGCCCGTGGCCGGTGCGCCCGCGGTGCGTCCGGCGGGCACACCGGTATCGCTGTCGGTCCCGGCTTCCGCTGCCGGTGCCGGTCCTGCTGCCGCCGGCTCGCGGCCGTCGGCCGGGTCGTCACCAGCGCCGGTCTCGGTGCATGTGGCGGTTGCCGATCACGCTGCGGCCCAGCGGGCCGGGGTGGCGGGCGTCGTCGTGTCGGCGGGGCGCACGGACTCCGCCGCGGGCGCGGCGCAGGTGTCCCTGGCGGTCGATTACAGCGGGTTCCGCACCGCGTTCGGCGGGTCGTTCGCCGACCGGCTGCGTCTGGTGGCGCTGCCGGCGTGCGCGTTGACGACCCCCGGCCAGGCGGCCTGCCGGGCCCAGACGCCGATCGGGTCCGTGAACGACCGGGCCGGCAAGGCGCTGAAGGCGACGGTGGCCCTGCCGGCGGCCGGCTCGTCGGCTTCGACGCTGGTGCTGGCCGTGACGGCGGCGCCGTCGAGCGGTAACGGGGACTACACGGCGACGCCGTTGAAGGCTTCTGACACCTGGACCGTCTCGAACTCCGGGTCGTTCACCTACAGCTATCCGATGACCGCGCCGCCGGCTCTGGGCGGGGCCTCACCGCAGCTGGGTTTCGGGTACTCCTCGGCCACGCTGGACGGTCAGACCGCGAACGCGAACTCCCAGGGTTCGCAGATCGGCGACGGCTGGGATGCAGGGGCCGGATACATCGAGCGGTCTTTCACCCCGTGCGCCAAGGTGCCCGGGGCCCCGGCGTCGTGGAAGTCGGTCGGCGACGTCTGCATGGGCATCCCGAACGCCACCGTGTCCCTGGCCGGGCATTCCGGCGAGCTGGTGCACGACGACGCCACCGGCACGTGGCGGATCGCCGGCGACGACGGCTCCCGGGTGGAGCAGCTCACCGGCGCCTCCAACGGTGACCCCGCGGACGGCGACGCCTACTGGCGGCTGACCACCACCGACGGCACGCAGTACTACTTCGGCGCCAACCGGCTGCCCGCGGCGGCCGGCGGTACGGGCTCGGACGCGCCGACGTACTCGGCCTGGGGCGAGCCGGTGTTCGGCACCGGAGCCGGGACCGCGTGCGACGACCCGACCGCGCCGGGCGTCGACCCGAACGCGTGCCGGGCCGGGTGGCGGTGGAACCTGGACTTCGTCGTCAACCCGCACGGCAGCGTGATCCGGTACGACTACCTGCGCGAGTACAACTTCTACACGCACGCCGCCACCGGCGCCCTGGTGCAGTACACCTCGGCGGGATACCTGTCGCAGATCGAGTACGGGTTCCGCACCCCGGATGTGGTCGCGGGGCTGCCGCCGGCGGAGCGGGTGGACTTCGCGCTGGTCCCGCGCTGCATCTTCGAGGACGGCCCGATCACGTGTCCCTCCGCGCTGACCTACCCCGGACCCGGCCTGGTGTCGGCCGGGATCACGGACGCGAACGACGCGGCGTTCCGCGACGTACCGGCCGACCAGCTGTGCGCGGCCACCGGCCCGTGCGGCGACATCGCCCCGACCTTCTTCCAGACCGCGCGCCTGGCCTCGGTGACCACACAAGTCCGCGTGAACGACGTCTTCAAACCGGTCGACGAGTGGGAGACGGAGCAGACCTGGGAGGTCCCCGACTCCGGGGGCGCCGCGTTGGAGCTGGACGCGGTCACCCACACCGGTCTGTCCGGCGGCCAGCGGACCCAGTTGCCGGACGTGACCTTCTCCTACCAGTTCTTCGACAACCGCGCCCGGATCTCACCGGTCTACGGCTCGCAGGGTCCTTCCTCGACCGCACGGCTGGTCCGCATCGACGACGAGCTCGGCGGTGACATCCGCGCCACCTACGACACCTCGCCCTACCCCTGCAGCGGCACCGCCCCGTCCGTGGACGCCAACCACACCTTGTGCTTCCCGGAGTACTGGACTAAGCCTGGCGACACCACCCCCTCCCTGGACTGGTTCAACAAATGGGTGGTCACGCGGGCGCAGACCGATGACGACACCAAGCTGTCCGGCACCGCCGGCCAGGGCTCCGCCTCATCGGTGGTGACCACGTACTCATATCCGTCAACGCCGGCGTGGCACTCCAACGACTCGGAGCAGACACAGAAGGCATACCGCACCTTCGACCAGTTCCGCGGCTTCGGCACAGTGGCGGCCGTCACCGGCGACCAGATCGACCCCAAGGCCCCGGCCAAGGGCGTCTACAACACGCTGAACACCAAGACCGTCACCACCTATCTGCGCGGCATGGACCAGGACCCGAACCTGGCAGGCGTCGCGGTGCCGGTCACCGTCACCGACTCGCGCGGCCAGTTCCCGAACACGGTGGACGACAACGCCCTGGCCGGCAGGGTCTTCGAAAAGCAGACCTTCGAGTCCGCCGACGCCTCCGCACCGGTGCTCGTCGACGTCATCGACCAGCCGGTGCTGTCGGCGCCGACCGCCGTCCACACGCGGATCGACACTTTGCCGAAGCAGCGCGCCCGGTTCCAGCACACCGGGACCGAGGTGAGCTTCACGCAGGTGACGACCGGGATGCGTCGCACTGAGACTGACTACGCGTTCGACGACACTCTGCCTGTGTTCAGCGGTGCCTTCGCTTCCGGCGGCAACGGCCGCCAGGTAGCTGTCTTCGACAAGGGCGACGGGAAGGTGCCGCAGCTGTGTACCCGAACCTGGTACGCCAACACCGGCTCCGCCGCGTCGGCCGACCTCGCGCAGCGCACCGGCCTGCCGGACCTGGTCACCACCGCTGTCATCCCGTCCGGCGGATCGTGCGCCTGGACGCCGGCTCCGGCACCGCCGGGCACCGCGGTCGCGGAGATCTCCGGAACGCGCACCTACTTCGACGGCAAGCCGCTCGGTGACGCCAGCGGGCCGGGCAACGTCACCCGGACCGAGGTCGAGTCCGCCAACGACGGCAGCGCGGACGCCACCTGGATCACCAAGTCCTCCACGCCGGCCACGGCGTTCGACGCCTATGGCAGGCCGCTGCAGGCCGTCGACGCCGACGGAAACATCACCGCCACCGCCTACACCCCCGCCGACCACGCCCTGCCCACTTCGGTGGCGGTGACCGCCCCGGACCCGGCCACCGGCGCGGTCGGATCGTGGGCTCCGGCGGTGACGAAGCTGGATCCGGGCCGGGCGCAGCCCCTGGCCGTCACCGACACCAACGGGCACACCACGACGATCCGCCACGACGGCCTGGGCCGCACCACCGCGGTGTGGCGGCCGGACCGGGCGACCACGGCCAGCCCGAACATCGCCTACTCCTACTTCATGGCCGGCCCCGGCGGCACCGAGCCGTCGTTCGTGGACACCGACACCCTCATCGACGCCGGCGGTGACACGACGACGTCGTACACGATCCTCGACGGGCTGGGCCGTACCCAGCAGACCCAGGCCACGCCCGCGGACGGATCCGCGGGCCAGGTCGTGACCCAGACCTCTTACGACGCACTCGGCCGGCCGCACCTGGCCAGCGCGGCGTTCTACGACGCCACCAATGCGCCCTCGGGGGAGTTCACCCAGTACAGCGACCCGGCGGCGATACCCACGGTCACCCGTACCGACTACAACCTGCCCGCCCACACCGTGACCAGCACTCTGCTGGGCCACGATCAGCCCCTGTGGTCGTCGCTCACCCACACGTGGGGTGCCGACCGCACCGACGTCATCCCGCCGAGCGGTGGGGTCGCGGCGAGCACGCTGACAGACGCCCGGGGGCGTACCACCGGGTTGTGGCATTACCACGCCAACCCGCCGACGGTCACCGGTACCAGCGCCGACGCCGCGAACGCGGACGTCACCGGCTACGCCTATGCCTACAACGCCGACGACACGGCCACCACCACCGTCACCGACGCCACCGGCGCCAACACGTGGACCACCACGACCGACCTGCTGGGCCGCACCATCCGCACTGACGATCCCGACTCCGGTGTCTCCAGGGCCACGTTCGACAACGCCGGGTTGCAGCAGTCCGCCACCGACGGCCGCGGCGTCACGCTGTACTACGCCTGGGACCACCTGGGCCGCAAGACCGGCGAGTACTCCGCGCCGATCACCGGAAGCAGCGCCGACCAGGCCACCCAACTCGCCGGCTGGACCTACGACTCCGTCCTCAAGGGCCAGCCGGCCACCTCGACGCGTTACGTCGGCGGCTCCGGGCCCTCCGGGCTGGCCTACACGAGCGCGGTGACCGGCTACGACGTGATGAACCGGCCCACCACGACCCAGGTGTCGATCCCCACCACCGGGCCCGACGCCGCGCTGGGCGGGGTGTACCAGAGCACGACCGCCTACAACCTCACCGGCCAGGTCGACCACTACACCCTGCCGGCGGTGCCCGCCGCCCGCATGGCCGCGGAAACCGTCACCGACAAATACAGCACGACCGGCATCCTCACCTCCGTCCGCGGCGATGTCGGCGACTACCAGGACCTGCTGGACGACTCCGAAGTCTCCCCGTTCGGGGAGACCACGTCCCGCACCCTGGGCGAAGCCCCGTACCAGGTCGTGACGCAGAACACCTACGACCAGGTGACCCGGCGCCTGGTGCAGTCCTTCGACGACGCTTCGGCGGGTACGAACGCAACCGGCGGGGTCATCGGCTACGGCGTAGCGCACACCACCTACACCTACAACGCCGCCGGGCAGCTCACGTCCGCGAACAATGACCAAAGTGCCGGCGGCGGCACCAACACGGCCACCACCGACCTGCAGTGCTATACCTACGACCCCCTGGGCCGGCTCCTGCATGCCTGGACCGACAACGCCGGCACCACCCCGGCCCCCAGCGGGACCCCCGGCACCGGAACCGCGCCCGGCGGCCTCGGAGGCTGCAACACCACCGCTCCGTCGGCAGCCACCACCGGCGCCGGACCCGCGCCCTACTGGCAGGACTTCACCGGCAATACGCCAGGCATGGCCACCGACGCGATGGGCGATCGGGTCACCGTCACCGACCACGCCACCGGGCCCGCAGGCGGCGCCACAACCGTCCACACCTACAGTGGCTATGCCGCGCCCGGCACCCGCAACACCCTGACAGGGGGCAGCAGCACTCCGGGCGCCGGCCCCGGCCCCCACCTGCTCGGAACCGTCAGCACCACCGGCAGCGGCACCGACGACACCAGCGGCACCGACACCTACGCCTTCGACGGCGCCGGGAACACCACTGCTCGCCAGATCGCCGCCAAGCCCGGCACCAACGCCGCCGCGCAGACGCTCACCTGGGACGGCGAAGGCCGCCTCGCCCAGGTCACCGACACCACCGGCCACGCCGTCGCGGGCTATCTCTACGACGCCGGCGGCGCCCAGCTCATCCGCCGCGACACCGACACCGCCACCGGCCGGACCACCAGCACCCTGTACCTGGGCGCCACCGAGATCCACGTCACCGGCGGCACCACCACAGCCGACCGCTACTTCGCATTCCCCGGCGCCGCCACCACCATCGTCGCATCCGACGGTACGGTCGCCATCGAAGCCGGCGACCACCAGGGCACCGGCACCACCACGATCGACGACACTCCCGGCCACGCCACCCGCGGGCACATCAGCGCCCGCCGATACACCAAACCCTTCGGCGAACCCCGCGGCACCGCCCCGGCCACCTTCGGCACGTTCCCCGACGACCACACCTTCCTCGGCAAGACCAGCGACACCAGCACCGGGCTGGTGGACGTCGGGGCACGGAAATACGACCCGGGCACCGGCCGCTTCCTTTCCGCCGACCCCGTCTTCCAGCCCGCCGATCCGCTGACGCTGGGCGGATACGCGTACGCCGGGAACGACCCCGTGAACTCCTCCGACCCGAGCGGCCTCATGATCCCGACCGACGAAGGCAGCTTCGGGAACATGACGAGCTACGACGCGGCGACGGCGTTCAACGCTCCCCCGGGGGACCCGGAAGCCGGAGATCCGAACGGTCCGGACCCGGACATCATCAGTAATCTCCCGGTCGGCCAGCCGCTGAGCGACACCCAGTTCGCCAGGATGCGGGCGCAGGGCTACACAGGCAGTCAGCAGTACACGTACGAAGACGCGTTCCTGGACATCTTGGGCCACCCGAACGACGCCGCGATGCGGATCAACGCATACTGCAACCAGAAGTTCGGGATCGGGACTTCCGCCGGTGATTCCTGTCAGGTCTCCTACGCGCCACCCGCGGACTGGAAAGGCCTCTTCAAGGAGGTCAGCGGATGGAACGACATCACAGCCTGCAAGAGCGGATCATGGACCTCCTGCGGGTGGGCGACCCTTGACGTCGCCGGATACCTGCTGCCGTTCGCGGGCAAGTTCGGATCGATAGCGAAGCTCGACAAGCTCGGCCTGGGCGCGAAAGCAGCTGAAACCGCAGGAAAGCTGACGCCCGAACAGATGACGGCACTGGCGGCCATCTCTGACGCGGGCCGAATCTATTCGGTGACAGAGCTGAAATACTTCGCACAACTCATCCGCACCGCGGCGAACAATCCAGTCGCCGCGAAGATGCGCACCATCGCCGTCGCACAGGCCCGTGACGGGAGGCTGTACGTCGGCTCGAGTAACGGATTCGACGCCGGAATGCGGGCGATGGCGGCCCAGCTCGACATCACGGTTCTTCCTTCTTCCCGCGGTCTTCACGCGGAGGAGAACATCCTGCAGTGGCTCAGTCCCGAAGCCACCAACACCGTGGGTACCTTCAGCCGATCGCCATGCGGCCCGACAGAACATGACTGCGCCGGCCAACTGCTATCATTCGGCATCGTAGGAGGATGATCGAATGCCCGGCTACCGGGAAGATCTCAAGGCGCTCGCCAGCCAGATCGACGAGCTGCAGCCCACTCGGCAGGCGGCATTGTATGCCATCGCCGGCAAGGCCGTATATCCGGCCTCCGCTGAGATATTGACGCGGATTCCGGGTGGGAGTGTAGTCGGTGAAGCGCTGGAAGCCTCATTCCTCCTAGCCTTCGGGTCGACTCTGGAAGGCCGCGCTCAAGGTCTTCTGGACGAATTGCAGACCGTGGTCGACGCCGCCGGCGAGGTCTCGGCACCGGACGGGCTGTACCTCCAAGCCAGTCTGATTTGTGCCGACACCTCACTCCGGCTCACGCTCGGCGACATCGTCGGATCTGGCGACATGCTCGAATACGTCCTCTCGCCGCTGTACTCGTCACTATGCGAACGAGACCTCGGCGTCGTCGACATCGGCTCGTCCGAGCCGGAGATGGCATGGGAAGCCGGCTTGGTCGATGACCCCGTCATGATCGAGGCCTTCACCTACCTTGCGACTCTGATCCAGGCACTCGCCGTCGCAGACTTCGATCAAAGTGCGGCGAGCGCGTGGGTGGAACGTGGAGGGATTCTGTTGCCCTTGATTCATTAGGGCTCTGCGAGCTAGACCGTGCTGGCGTGAGTCACGGCTGGTGAGCGCTGATGGGGAAGCGCAGCCGGATTCTCGGTGCCGGTACCTCGGGTGGTCGCTGTTCGTGGTGGGAAACCGGCCCATGCGCCACCGCGCTGACCAGCTTCGGCCAGAAGCGCGACGCGGGGGTGTTGGCGAGCAGGTATGAGAGCGTCCACGGCCCGGGGTGGCGCTGGAACAGAAGCCGAGCGGCCTGTGCCGCTACGCCTTGGCGGCGGTGTCCGCGGACGACGAAGAACTCGCTGACGTTCCATGCGCCGTCGTCCCCGTCCACGTCACACCGGGTGAGCGCGAAGCCGGCAGGTCGGTCGGCGACGGTGATCAGGTACGCTTCCCGGCCCGGCGTGGTGAAGTAGCTGTCGAGCCATGAGTACTCGAACGTGCCCTGTGGCGAGAGCTCCCGAGGCTCGTACTCCGAAAAGTCGTGCAGGTACAGCTGTAGCAGGTTGGCGATGACAGGCTTGTCCACGGGGGCTACGGCGAGCAGGCCGACATCCATGCCGGTCATGATGCCAGCCGCGTGGCCCGGCCCTTGGCCTTTTTCCACGCCCGCAGCACTCTGCGATCCCTCAGTGACGTCGAGCCGCGCCGGAGGTTGTTAGCGATAACTTCGGCGACTCGTCATGCGGTCCGCGGCGAAGGCGTCGGCTGCACTCCTGGATCACCGCAAAGGCGCTGAGGTGGGTGGCTTGGGGCCGGGATGGGCCGTCCTTGACGGCCTATCACCCCGTCCTTGACATGAGCCGTGCTGTTAGCGATAACAGACAAAAGACGGCCATCTGTCGACCCGCCGGGGAGTGGCCGGTCCCGCCCGGGAGGCCCGCACGGCTAGTCTTGGGCCGGAGCCGTTCTGTCGGCGGCATGAGGGTGAATGAGGAGCGAAGTGGCGGGAAGGCAGCGGGTGGCGAGACCGTCGACGAGGCCGACGAGCCCATCGGAGCCGCCGGCGGGGGAGGCGGAGGGGAACGCGCAACTCTCCCCGAGCGGGCGCGCACCGTCGATGAGCGATGTCGCCGAGCTGGCCGGCTTCTCCCATCAGACTGTCTCCAGAGTCCTCTCGGGCCACCCGAACGTCCGCCCGCACACTCGGGCCAGGGTCATGGCGGCGATCCAGGAGCTGGGGTATCGCCCCAACCTGGCCGCGCGGGCCCTGGCGACCGGCCGGACGCAGACCCTGGGCGTCGTCTGCCTGAACAGCACGCTCTATGGTCCGGCGTCGATGCTCTATGCCATCGAGGAGGCGGCCCAGGCCGCCGGATACTGGGTCACGACGGCGAGTATCCGGGCTTTCGACCGCACGTCGCTGCGCAAGGCGATCGCCCGCCTGGTGGACCAGAAGGTCGACGGCATCGTCGTCATCGCTCCCCTGGCCAGCGCGCGCGAGGTGTTGGACGAGCTGCCCGGCGACATCCCCGTGGTCACCGTGGAGGGCGACTCCGAGCGCTCCGAAGCGCTCGTCCGTGTCGACCAGGTGCTGGGCGCTCGCCTGGCGACCGAGCACCTGCTGGCGGCGGGCCACAAGACCGTGTGGCACGTGGCGGGTCCGCCGGAGTGGCTCGACGCGCAGGGGCGGGTGGCCGGATGGCGCGCGGCGCTGGAAGCGGTGGGCGCCGAGGTCGTGGCGCCGCTGACCGGCGACTGGAGCGCCGAGTCGGGCTACAAGGCCGGCCAGTTGCTGGCGCGGATAGGTGAGCTGTCGGCTGTGTTCGTGGCCAACGATCCCATGGCGCTGGGCGTGCTTCGCGCGTTGCACGAACGGGGACGCCGGGTTCCCGAGGACGTGAGCGTTGTGGGGTTCGATGACATTCCCGAGTCCGCCTACTACACGCCTCCACTGACCACCGTTCGTCAGAACTTCGACGAGGTGGGTCTCAAGAGTCTGCAGCTCCTCCTGGACCGGATCGCCGGCCGGGTCGACGGCAGCCGGGATGTGGTCGTGGCTCCGGAACTCGTCGTGCGGCAGAGTACGGCCGCACCGCGGTCGGACTGAGGGATCTTTCGCGTCCCCGACGAATACAGGGTCTTGACGCGCGCAGTTGTTAACGCACACAATCACACCACGCGGCCCAGCGGTCGCCCGTGACGTCCGGCGTTCCCCCTGAGCCGGACCGGGCGATGGTGCGCCGCTCGTAACGTACGACCTCGAATGTCTCGGCCTTCACCACTCGTGACTCGCTCGTGCTCTCGGAGGATCGCAGCCGTGGATGTTAGCGCTAACCCATCTGCCTCGCAGAACTCCCCGACCCGGCAGGCCTGGTTCCTCACGGGCAGCCAGGGCATGTACGGCGAGGAGACCCTGCGGCAGGTCGCCGAGCAGTCCCGGACGTTGGTCCGCGCGCTGGAGACCTCCGGGCTGCCGGTCGGGATCGTCTGGAAGCCGGTGCTCACCGACGCGGTGGCGATCAAGCGGGTGATGCTGGAAGCGAACAGCGATGATTCCTGTGTCGGCGTGATCGCCTGGATGCACACGTTCTCCCCGGCGAAGATGTGGATCGGCGGCCTGGACGCCCTGGCCAAGCCGTTGCTGCACCTGCACACGCAGGCCAACATGGCTCTGCCGTGGTCGACCATCGACATGGACTTCATGAATCTGAACCAGGCCGCGCACGGCGACCGCGAGTTCGGCTACATACAGACGCGTCTGGGTGTCGCGCGCAAGACGGTCGCGGGGCATGTCGAGGATCCGACCGTCGCCGCGCGGCTGGCGGCGTGGGCCCGCGCGGCGAACGCCCACGCGGAGGCCCGCTGCCTCAAGGTCGCCCGCTTCGGCGACAACATGCGCGACGTCGCCGTCACCGAAGGCGACAAGGTCGAGGCCCAGCGCCGGTTCGGCGTCTCGGTCAACACCCACGGCGTCAACGATCTCGTCGCCGTCGTGGACGGCGTCGAGGACAGCCGGGTGACCGCGCAGGTGAAGGAATACGAGGACGCCTACGCGGTCGCCGAGGAACTCCGCTCAGGCGGAGAACGCCACGACTCCCTGCGCTACCACGCGCGCATCGAACTCGGTCTGCGCGACTTCCTCGGCGAAGGCGGCTTCGGTGCCTTCACCACCAACTTCGAGGATCTGGGCGGCCTCCGGCAGCTGCCGGGGCTGGCGGTCCAGCGGCTGATGGCCGACGGCTACGGCTTCGGCGGCGAGGGCGACTGGAAGACCGCGGTCTTGCTCAGGATGCTGAAGACCGCCGGCGCCGGACTGCCCGGGGGCACGTCGTTCATGGAGGACTACACCTACCACCTGGAGCCGGGCCGCGAGCTGGTCCTGGGTGCGCACATGCTGGAGATCTGCCCGTCGATCGCCGCCGCCCGGCCGGCCTGCGAGATCCACCCGCTGTCGATCGGCGGACGGGAGGACCCGGTGCGGCTGGTCTTCGACGCCGCGCCGGGGCCGGGGTTCGTCGTCGGCCTGGCCGACCTGGGCGACCGGTTCCGCCTGGTCGCCAACGAGGTCGACGTGGTGACGCCGCCCGAGCCGCTGCCCAGACTGCCGGTCGCGCGCGCCGTGTGGCGTCCCCGGCCGGATCTGCGGACCTCCGCGGAGTCCTGGCTCGCCGCCGGGGGACCGCACCACACGGTCTACTCCTCCGCCGTCCGCCTCGAAACCCTCATCGACCTGGCCGACATGCTCGGTGTCGAGCTCGTCGTGATCGACGACGCCACCGACGCGGCCCGCTTCCGGAACGAGTTGCGCTGGAACCAGGCCTATCACCGCCTGGCCCAGGGCTTCTAGAAGGATCATCCATTCCCACGCCAAGGAGACGAACGACGATGCTCAGCAGACGGAACTTCCTGACCAGCGCCGCTTTCGCCGGAGCCACTGTCGCCGTCGGCACCCTCGACGGATGCTCCAAGAAGTCGACGGCCGCGGCGGCCGGTTCCAGCGGGGGGACCAGCGCGAAGACGATCACGCTGGGGTTCTCGCAGGTGGGCTCGGAATCGGGCTGGCGGGCCGCGAACACCCAGTCCATCAAGGACTCCGCGACCGCCGCGGCGATCACGCTCAAGTTCTCCGACGCCGAACAGAAGCAGGAGAACCAGATCCAGGCGATCCGCGACTACATCTCGCAGAAGGTCGACGTCATATCCTTCTCGCCGGTCGTCACGACGGGATGGGACACCGTCCTGAAGGAAGCCAAGGCGGCGAAGATCCCGGTCGTCCTCACGGACCGCTCCGTCGACTCCGACCCGTCGTTGTTCGTGACGCTCGTCGGCTCCGACTTCGAGGCCGAGGGCGAGCGCGCCGCCCACCTGCTGGAGAAGGTGCTGGCCCTGCCCGGCGCGCCGAAGACCGTCAACATCGCGGTGCTCGAGGGGACCACCGGGTCCGCGCCGGCGATCGACCGGGCCAAGGGGTTCAAGAAGATCGCCGACGCCTCGCATCCGGAGTGGAAGATCGTGGCCAGCCAGACCGGCGACTTCACCCGGGACGGCGGCAAGCAGGTCATGGCCGCCTTCCTGACGGCGCACCCGGAGATCAACGTCCTGTTCGCGCACAACGACGACATGGGCCTGGGGGCCATCACCTCCATCGAGGCGGCGGGCAAGAAGCCGGGCACGGACATCCTCATCGTCTCCATCGACGGGACGCACGACGGCTTCGTCGCGATGACCCAGGGCAAGATCAACGCGATCGCCGAGTGCAACCCGCTGCTCGGCCCGCAGCTCATGGACACGATCAAGACCGTCCTGGGCGGCGGCAGCGTCCCGGCCTGGATCAAGACCAAGGAGGGCGACTTCATGGCCGCCGACGCGGCCGCGGCCCTCCCGAACCGCAAGTACTGAGCCGCGAGCACCGAGAGGAGCGCCGGCATGGCGGATGCGACACCTGTGCTGGAGATGAGGGGCATCGGCAAGGAGTTCCCCGCCGTGCGGGCGCTCACGGACGTCGACTTCCGGCTCCATCCAGGGGAGATCCACGCTCTCCTGGGGGAGAACGGGGCCGGGAAGTCGACGCTCATCAAAGTTCTGACGGGGGTGCACAGCTTCGACTCCGGCACGGTCATGCTGGACGGCGCGCCGGTGCGGGTCGTCAGCCCGCACCACGCGCAGGAGCTCGGCATCAGCACGGTCTACCAGGAGGTGAACCTGTGCCCGAACCTGTCGGTCGCGGAGAACATCTTCCTCGGCCGGGAACCGGTGGCAGGCGGCCTGCTGCGTTGGCGGCGCATGCGTCGCGAGGCGGCCGCGCTGGTGAAGGAGTTCGGGCTCGACATCGACGTGTCGGCGCAGCTCGACTCCTACCCGCTGGCCATCCAGCAACTGGTGGCCATCGTGCGCGCCGTCGGGCCCGGGGCCGGGGCCGGTGCCGCGGGGCGAACGAAGGTCCTGATCCTCGACGAGCCCACGTCGAGCCTGGACCGCGACGAGGTCCAGGTGCTGTTCACGGTGATGCGCCGGCTGAAGGCGTCCGGCGTGGCCGTGGTCTTCGTCTCGCACTTCCTGGACCAGGTCTACGAGGTCTGCGATCGCATGACGGTCCTGCGCAACGGCCGCGTCGTCGGCGAGTACCGGGTGTCCGAGCTCGACCAGGTCGGGCTCGTCCGGCTGATGCTCGGGCGGGAACTGGACGTCCTGGAGGAGCTCGGCGACCATGACCGCGCGGCGCCCGGCGCCGTCGTCCTGCGAGCCGACGGACTCGGCCGGAAGGGCGGGATCGCCCCCTACGATCTCGAGATCAGAGCCGGCGAGGTGATCGGGCTCGCCGGACTGCTCGGCTCGGGCCGGACGGAGCTGGCCCGGCTGCTGGTCGGTGCCGACCGTGCCGACCACGGGGCCCTGGAGGTCGACGGGAAGGGTGTGCCGCTGCACGGGCCGCGTTCGGCCATCGCCAAGGGGATCGCCTACTGCCCGGAGAACCGCAAGACCGAAGGGCTGGTCCTGGACCTGACGGTCCGGGAGAACATCCTTCTGGCCCTGCAAGCCGCGCAGGGCTGGGCACGGCGGGTGCCGCGCGAGGTCGCCGACGAACTGGTGGCCCGGTACATCGCCGCCCTCGATATCAGGCCCGCCGATCCGGAGGCCCGGGCCGGCACGCTGTCGGGCGGCAACCAGCAGAAGGTGCTGCTGGCCCGCTGGTTGATCACCGAACCCCGGCTGCTCGTCCTCGACGAGCCCACCCGCGGCATCGACGTCGGCGCGAAGGCGGAGATCCAGAAGCTGGTGGCGTCGCTCGCCGCGGAGGGGATGTCGGTCCTGTTCATCTCGGCCGAGCTGGAGGAGGTGCTTCGTCTCAGCCACTCCATCGGGGTGCTGCGCGACCGTTCTCTCGTGGCGCTGCTGGCGAACGGTCCCGAGGTCACCGCCGACCGCATCATGCAGACCATCGCAAGCGGAGCTCACACATGACGACCCTTCTCCAGGAAGTACGGACCCGCGACTGGTCCGCCATAACAGGTCGCAAACTGTTCTGGCCGCTGCTCATCCTCGTGGCCCTGATGCTGTTCAACCTTCCGTTCACGCCGAACTTCTTCGCCGTCGGCGTCCGGCACGGAAACCTCTACGGCAGTGTCGTCAACATCCTGAACTTCGGCGCGAAGACCGTCCTGGTCGCGCTCGGCATGACGCTGGTCATCGCGACCGGCGGCATCGATCTGTCCGTCGGCGCGGTCATGGCGATCGCCGGTGCGGTCGCCTGCAAGGTCATCACCGACGCCCCCGACCAGAACTCGCTCTCCGTGGTCTTCACCGCGATCGGGCTCGCCCTCGCCGCCGGCGCGGCGGCGGGGCTGTTCAACGGCGTGATGGTGGCCCGGGCCGGGGTCCAGCCGATCATCGCGACCCTGGTGCTGATGGTGGCCGGCCGGGGCATCGCCCAGCTCGTCACGGACGGGCGTGTGCTGACCGAGTCGTCGCGGCCGTTCGGCCGCATCGGAGGGTTCTCCTTCGGCGTGCCGACCGATGTGCTCCTGGTCGTCGTCCTCGTCGCGGCGACCTCCGCGCTCACCCGCCGCACGGCGTTCGGGCTGCTGGTCGAGGCGGTGGGCGGGAACAGCGAGGCGAGCCGTCTGGCCGGTGTCCGGTCCCGCCGTATCAAGCTCATGGTGTATCTGTTCTGCGCTCTGTGCGCGGCGACGGCGGGCCTGGTCGACGCGTCCACCCTGCCCGGTGCGGACGCGAACCACTCCGGCCTGTGGATCGAACTCGATGCGATCCTCGCGGTGGTCATCGGCGGGACACCGCTGACCGGCGGACGGTTCAGCATCGGCGGGACCGTCGTCGGGGCGCTGATCCTGCAGACCCTGAAGACGACCATCTTCACCATCGGCATCCCGTCCCAGGCGAACATGGTGTTCGAGGCCGGTGTCGTCATCATCATCTGCCTGCTCCAGTCCGAGGACTTCCGCGACCGCGCGGCGGCCCTGGTCGGCGGCCGCGGCCGCGGCCGTCCGGCCCGCGTCCCGGCGGGCCCCTCCGAACCGGCGTCCGTGGAGGTCGCACCGTGAGCATCATCAGTGGCGCGGGACGCGCTCGCGGGGCGGGGTCCGCCGCGTCGGCCCTCCGCCGTCTCCTGGGCGACCGCCGCCTCCCGGTCGTGGTCACCGCGGTTCTGCTGATCGCGATGTACCAGTTCGGCTCGTACCGGTACTCCTTCGACGGCCAGGTGTTCCCGAACCTGCTCATCAACAACAGCTACCTGATCGTGGCGGCGGTGGGTGCCACGTTCGTCATCCTGACCGGCGGCATCGACCTTTCTACGGGGTCCCTCGTCGGCTTCAGCACCGTCTTGACGGGCGTCCTGATGACGAACCACCACCTTCCCCTGGAGGTGGCGGCGGTCCTGGTGCTCGCCGTCGGGGCCTTCGGAGGTTTCCTGATGGGCTGCATGATCCACTACTTCCGGGTCCAGCCCTTCATAGCCACCCTCGCCGGCCTGTTCCTGTTCCGGGGCCTGAGCCAGGTGCTCAGCGGTGAGTCGATCCCGATCGACGCCGGCAGCGTCGAACGCCTGGCCCAGTTCCACATCCCGTTGCCCGGCGGCACGTTCCTCTCGCTCGGTGCCGCGATCGCCCTGGCCGTGGTCGCGATCGCGGCGGTGGTCCTGCACCTCACGAAGTTCGGCCGCCGGGTCTACGCCATAGGCGGCAACGAGCAGTCGGCTGTTCTCATGGGCCTTCCCGTGGCGAAGACGAAGATCGCGGTCTACGCGGTATCAGGCTTCTGCTCCGCCCTGGCCGGCCTGGTCCTGGTCCTCTACAAACAGTCCGGCGACCCGCTGTCCTCCATCGGCTTGGAGCTCGACGCGATCGCCGCGGTGGTCATCGGCGGCGCCCTGCTCACCGGAGGCGTCGGCTACGTGGTCGGCTCGCTGCTGGGCGTCCTGGTGATCGGCCTGATCCGGACCATCCTCAGTGACGAGGGGACCTTCAGCTCGTGGTGGATCAAGATCGTGACCGGACTGCTGCTGCTGGTCTTCATTCTTCTGCAGCGTGCGGTGGGGAGCGGGGTCAAGACACGGTGATGGAGAGGTGTGTCGTCCCGTTGCGCGCCCGCACTTCCGTGGGAAGGGCGCCCCACCGCTGCCGGAACGCGGCGCTGAAGTGCCGGGCGTCCGGATAGCCGCAGGAGCGGGCGATCGCCGCGACCGACAGCCGTCGCAGGGCCGGGTCGGCCAGGCGCTGCGCGGCGACGCCGAGCCGGTAGCGGGTCAGGTAGGCGATGATCGTGCACCCCGCTGCCTGCTGGAACAGCCGGGCCGCGTGGCGTTCGCTCAAATGGACCTGCGCGGCGACGTCTCGCACCCGGACCGGGCGGTCGAAGTTGTCGTGCAGGTAGCGGGTCATGCTCGCCACCGCGGCGGCCGCGCGTCCGTCCGGTGTGGGAGACGGACGCGGGCTGGCGGGAAGGTCGGCGACGGTGCGAGCACAGCCGATGACCAGCGCCGCGCCGAGAGCGGCCAGCAGGTCCGCGCTGCCCGGCCCCGGTTCCGCGGCCTCTTCGGCGAGGGACAGCAGGAGGCGGGGGAGCGGGGTGTCGGCGGCCGGGGCGACGTGCAGCGGGCTGGTTCCGAAGGCGTCCAGCACGGCGAGGGTGTCGGAGCCGTCCGGCGCGGCGCCGCGTGAACGGCGGTCCGGGACCATCGTGAAGGACCAGAAGACGATGCCGAGCGGGTCCTCGGCGTCGGCGGTGATCTCGTGGACGTCGCCGGGGCGGGCCACGAACAGCTCGCCGGGCCCGACCGGATGCTCGGACGCGCCGTTCCGGAACACCCCGCGCCCGGCGTAGGCGTAGCAGAGCTCGAAGTAGGAGTGGCTGTGCCGGTAGTTGCGCCACGGCTCGGGCGGATAGAACCCCCAGTCGAGGAACTCGATCCGCTGCCCGGCCAGGGAGAAGCCCAGCCGCACGGCGTTGAGCAGGGGGATGGCGGCACCCGCCCGAGCCAGTTCGGTCACCTCGCCTCGTCCTACCCCTCGGTCCTTCGCGCGGTCGGGTCGATCCCGCGCAGCATCATCCCCTGGCCGAGCGACCAGGTGTGCTCGTCCGCGGTGGGCCGGTCCTCCGGATCGCGGAACTGCACCAGCCACGTGGTACGCGCCTCGTCGGAGGTGTTCAAGCCCGATCCGTGCACGGTGAGGCAGTTGAAGAACAGGACGTCTCCGGCCTCCGCGGGGCACGGCCGGGCGTCCTGGAGCGGCCAGACGTCGGGCGGCAGGTGCCAGCTGCCCTCCTCGATGTGGGGCAGCGGTCCGTTGCGGTGGCTGCCCGGCACGACCCGCACGCAGCCCTTCTCCTCCGGGGCGTCGTCGAAGTGGAAGATCGCGGCGGTGACGGTGTGCTTGGCGTGCGGAAAGAAGGGATGGTCCTGGTGCATCGGGAAGGGGGAGCCGCTCTCCGGCGGCTTGATGAACATCTTGGTGTGGTGCAGCTGGACGTTGGGGCCGCCGATCAACGCCGCCGCCACGTCGGTGAACCGGGGATCCACCAGCAGCCGGGCGAACGCGGCCGAGTGGAACTGGGTGTCGTGGCAGTGCTTGAGCGAGGTGCGCCCGGCGGCGGGACCGGCGACGGCGCGGGCGCTGTCCCAGGTCGGATCGGTGTCCGAGCCGAGGCGGGCGGCCAGGGCGTGGCACTCGTCCCGCATCGCCCTCGCCTCCTGCCCGCTGATGAGGTTCTTGACAAGAAGATAGCCATTCTCGTCGTAGCTGGCGAGATCATCGGTACTGATGGGTGCGGTCATGACTCCGACGATAGGCACCGGGGCGGGCCGGGCTAAGGGGCGATGCGGACAGCACGGTGGCTTATCCGGACATCGGGACGGCCGCAGTCCAGACCACGTCCAGAAGGCATGGAGAGGCGAGGGCGAGCATCGGCTCGACGGCTTCACTCCAAGGGGGATTCCCATGATCAATCTGTTCCCGTCAGCCCGTGCGGCACGGCGCCGGCTGGCGGCGGTCACGACCGCCGGCGCCGTGACCGTTCTCGGCGCGCTGCCCTTCGCGCAGCCCGCCCGAGCCGCGACGGGGCTCCAGCGCGCCGCGTACTTCGTCGGTGCGGACGGCAGCCTCGACGTCTTCGGCAGCAACAGCGACGGGGTTTGGTCCAAGGCGACGCCTGTGACCCCCGCCAAGAGCGCGCCGGCCGGCGCTCCGGTGACCGCCGTCCGCGGGCCCTCGGGGCGTCTGCTCGCCTACTACGTGGGCGGCGACGGGGCCGTGTACGAGTCCTGCGGCGCGGCCGGGGGGTCGTTCGCGGCCGTCACCGGACCCGGATTCGCCTCGGCGGGCGCCCCGGTGTCGGCGACCCTGGCCGGCGGCGCGGTCCACCTCACCGTCGGGACCTCCGGCGGCTTCAGCTCCGCCTCGGACGACGACGTCCCGATCTGCGGCAACGGCCTCCACTGGTGGGGCCCGGGACCGCGCCCGAAGTGGTGGACCGCGGGCGGCGACTTCACGACGGTCGGCTACGGCGACGGCGAGGTCGGTGTCTTCCAGGCCGGCGGCGACGGCGCCGTCCACGCGATGTGGGGCACGGCCTCCGGGCAGTGGCAGGAGGCCACGCTCACCGCCACCGGGGTCGCGGCCCCCGGCGGAGGGGTCGGCGCGACGGTCACGCCGGCCGCCGGCGCGGGCGTCCGCAGCGCGGCCGTGAGCCCGGACGGCTCGGCTCCGGCGCCGGGTGCCACCTCGATCTTCTACGCCGGACGCGACGGGCGCCTCTACGTCGAGCACCCGGCGACCGACGGCCTGTCCGACAAGCCGGCGCCGCTGCCCGCCGACCCCAAGAACCCGGCACCGTGGGCGGCTCACGTCGGGGCCCTGTCGGCCGCCGACGGCACGACTCAGGTCGCTTACATATCCTCGACCGGCGCCCTGCTCCTCGCCGCTGGCGTGAACGGACGGTGGCAGGCGCCCAAGCAGGTCACCGGCACCGGGTTCGGCACCGCGGGCGGCTCGGTCGGCGTCGTCGGTTCCTCCGCCGACGACGTGGACATCACCTACTGCGGGACTCCGTACCCCGGCCACATCCACTTCGGGCCCCAGGGACCGGTCTGGTTCCAGGCCGGCGGCGCCGGATCGGTGGTCGCCGGCACGGTCACCGCCGCCGTGCAGTAGCAGTCCGGTCCGAACGGGAGCCCCGCCGAGGTCCTGGCCGGGAACGGGATGCCTACCCGTTCCTGGCCAGGCCCGCGAGCTGGGCGCGGACGTCGGCGGCGGCCGGCGCGTCGAGTGCGTCGAACAGATCCAGCGCCCGGTTCCACTGCCGCCGGGCTTCCACCGTCCGGCCGGCGGCCTGATGGATGTGGCCGAGGCAGTCGAGGGTCTCGGCCTCGCCGTAACGGTCCGCGGCGTCGCGCCGCGCGGCCAGGGCCTCCTCGCAGCGTTGCAGCGCCTCGTCGTAGCGGCCCATGGACTGGTACGTGCGGGCCAGGTTGTCGAGCACGTTGCCCTCCAGGCCCCGGCTCCCGAACTCCTGGAAGATCTCCAAAGCCTGCCGCTGACAGGCGATGCTCTCCTCGAACCGGCCCGCGTCCCGATACCGTTCCCCCAGGTTCGCCAACGCGATTCCGGCGCCCGGCCGGTCGCCGGACTCCCGGAAGATCTCCAGCGACTGCTCCTGGCAGGAGATGCTCTCCGCGACCTCGCCCAGCCGCCGGTAGCTGTTGCCGAGGTTGGTCAGCACCCCGGCCTCCCCGCTGCGGAAGCCGATCTCGCGCATCAGGCCAAGAGCCCTGCGGTAGTGGCCGACCGCCTCGGCGTACTCGCGGAGGTCGTGGCGGCAGACTCCCAGGCCGACGAGGATCCTCGCCTCGGCCAACCGGTCGCCGGCCCTGCGGGCGCAGGGCAGAGCGAGCTCGTAGCAGGCGATCCAGTCGGCCCACAGCCGCCTGGCCTCGAAGAACCCCCACAGGTAGCGGGCGATCTGCCAGCCCTGATGATCGAGCCCGTATTCCCCCGCGGCGCGCACCAGCGGGGCCAGGCCGGCGCGTTCGGCGTCGAGCCAGGCGAGCGCGGCGGCCCGGTCGTCGAACCGGTGTGCCCCGGAGTCGCCGGGCGGCCGCTCCGCCCGGTCCAGGCGATGCGGCCTGATCAGTTCCTCGGCGTCGTCCACGATGAGGACGTAGAAGTCGAGCAGCCGCTCCATCGCCGCCCGCCTGGCCGCTTCGGTTTCCTCCTCGCGGCACTGCCGTGCGGCGAAGACACCGAGCAGGTCGTGGAAGCGGTAGCGCCCGGCCCGGGGCTGGTCGAGCAGATGCGCGTCGACGAGGTCTTCGAGCGCTTCGTCGGTGTCCCGGACATCGGTCCCGGCGAGCGCCGCGGCCGCCCGCACCGTGAACTCCGGCCCGGGGAACAGGCCGAGCAGGCGGAAGATCCGCTGCCGGTCGGGGGCCTGCGACCGGTACGAGAGGCCGAAGGCCACGGCGACGCTCCGGTCGTCGACCCGCAGCTCCGCCAGGCGCCGTTCCTCGTCGCCGAGGCGGTCGAGCAGGTGGGCGACGCTCCAGGCCTCGCGGTGCCGCAGTCTGGCGCCGGCGATCTGCACGGCCAGCGGGAGGTTGCCGCAGATCCGCACGACGGCCTCGGTCGCCTCCGGCTCGGCCGCCGGCCGGACGTCCCCGGCCGCGATCGCGAACAGGGTCGCGGCCTCGGTGTCGGGCAGCACGTCGAGACTGAGGAACTCGCAGTCCTGCAGGCCGGGCAGCCGCCGCCGGGCCGTGATCAGGACGAGCGACCCGGCCGAGCCCGGGAGCAGGGGCCGCACCTGGGCGGCGCCGGCGGCGTTGTCGAGCACCAGCAGCATCCGGCGGCCCGCGAGCTCGGCCCGCCACGTCGCGGCCCGCTCGTCCGCCTCGGCCGGGATCCGTTCCCCGGGCACACCGATCGCCCGCAGCAGTTTGTCGAGGGCGGTCGCGGCGGCGAGCGGGTCCTGCCCGACGGTGTGGGCGTGCAGATCGAGGTAGAGCTGGCCGTCGGGATAGTCGTCGGCCAGGCGGTGGGCCAGGCGGACGGCGAGCGAGGTCTTGCCCACGCCGGCCATGCCGTCGATCGCGAAGACCCGCAGCGGCGGGACCGGCCGCGCACCCGGGCTCCGGCCGGAGCCGCCGCCGAAGCGGTCGATCGAACTCAGAACCCTGTCGGTCTCCCGGTCCCGCCCGATGAAGCCCTCGATGTCCCGGGGGAGGTTCCGGCACGCGGGGGCCGGCGCCCGCGCCGCGGTCTCGGCGCGGACCGGGACGGTCAGGCCGGGGTCGCCGAGGACGATCCGCTGACGCAGGTCCCGCAGAGCGGGTCCGGGGTCGAGGCCGAGATCGCGGACGCACGCCTCGCGGGCCTCGTCGAAGGCCGCGAGGGCGTCGGCCTGACGGCCCGCGCGGTAGAAGGCGAGCATGAGTTGCGACCAGGGGCGTTCCCGCAGGGGGTGCTCCCTGGTCATCGTCCGCAGGTCGCCGATCACCGCCGCGTGCCGGCCCCGCGCCAGGATCACGTCGATCCGGTCCTCGACCACCCCGAGCCGCACTTCGGCGAGCCGGTCGCGCTGCGCGGCGGCGAACGGGCCCGGCACGCCGCCGAGCGCGGCGCCCTCGAAGATCCCGAGCGCTTCGTCGTAGCGGCGCTCGGCCTCCGGGAGATCGCCCGAGCCCACCGCGGCGCGGGCCGTCTCGACGCACCGTTCGAAGCGCGCGAGGTCGACCGCGTCGGATGCGGCCCGCAGCAGGTAGCCGGACCCCCGCGACGCGATGACCCGTCCGGGCGAGCGGCGCCCGCGCCCGGGCTCGAAGGCCCGGCGCAGCCCCGCGACGTAGGTGTGGATCCCGCCCTCGGGCCGGGTGGGCAGCTCCTCGCCCCAGAGCGCGTCTATCAGCTCGGTGCGGTAGACGACATGGTTGCTGCGGAGAGCGAGCACGGCGAACAGCGCTCGTTGCAGCGGCGGGCCGAGCTCGATCTCGTGCTCCCCGACGAAGGCCCGGAGCGGTCCGAGCACCCTGACGGCGAGTTCCTGGTCTGTTGCCGCGTCCACGGCTGTCACCCCAGCACGCGACGATACTGACGCGGATCCGCGGCTTCAACCTGCGGCGGCGGAGGCATCCAGACGTTATGCAGAGCGCGGTGACAGCATGGCCCGGCTCGGCGCCGCGCACACGCGTCCCGCGCCGTCTCGTATCAGGGGTCTACTAAAGGAGAGCGGCTCAGTGACCGGGGGAACAACAGAGAATCGCAGGCGATGGCGGATCAGGGCGGCGGTGTTCCTCGCGGCCGTCGGGATGGCGGCGGCGCCGTTGTCGGCGTACGCGGCGGAACCGGCGGGTGCGGCGAGCGGAGCGGGCGCGACGGCCGCGGCGAGCAAGCCGCCGGCGAACGCGTACTTCGTCGGGGCGAACGGCACCGTCTACGGCTACGGCCGCACCGCGGACGGAACCTGGCAGTCGGCGGCCCCGGTGGGCGCCAAGATGACGGCTCCGCCCGGAGCGCCGGTCACCTCGACCCGACTGCCCGACGGATCACCGGTCGCCTTCTTCGTCGGCGACGACGGCGCGATCTGGGGTGGCTGCGGCTCCCTGTGGCGCATGACCGTCGCGAAACTGCTGAGGCCGGGCACACCGCTGACGGTGGTCGCCACCCCGACCGTCACGATGCTCCTGTTCTCCGACGGCCAGGGCCAGTGGTCGGGCATGCACGTCGAGTCGGAGATCCACCACCCGTGCGACATCTTCACGGGGCCTCTCGCGCCGCTCGCCACCGAGTCCCTCCCGGGCACCTGGCACGTCCCCGGCGGCACCATCGCCGCGACCGCCCTGCCGGACGGCGGGGTGGGCGTGTTCGCGGTGGACGTCACCGGAGCCGTCCACGCCACCTGGCGCGACCCGGACGGCAAGTGGAGCGACACGACACTCACCACGAGCGGGACATCCCTCCCGGGCGGTGGCATCGCGGCGACCGTGTCACCGGCTGACAGCAGCCCGACACTCTTCTACTCCAACCGCGGAGGCCAGGTGGTCGCGGCCCCGGTCGCCGAGGGAGCCGGTCTCCGAGGCGATCCGACACCGGTCCCCTGGGCGGTGGCGAAGATCCCCGAGGGCGCGGCACTCGGAGCCGCCAGCAGCATCCTCGGCAACGACATCTCGTACATCGCGGTGGGAGGCACAGCCGTCGATCTCCAGACGGACGCCGCCGGCCAGTGGAAGAACGCTGTGGTCCTGAGCCCGTCCGGCTTCGCCAAGGACGGCAGGCCGGTCGCGGTGACGGCGAGCGCCGACGAGGTCGACGTCTACTGCGGGACCGCCACGGGCATCCCCGGTCACTTCGGCGTCCCGCCGCACACCGGTGGGGAGGTCGGCTGGCGGGCAGCCGGCCTTGCGGGCATGGTTCCGCCGCTGGGAGGGATCACAGCCTCCTGATCATCTTCACCGGTGAGGCGCGCTGGAGCACGTCTCCGTGGAACCGGTTACACGCTCGGTATGTCCCGGCGTGCCGGGATCGCCGCATGGATCACCCGGAAAGTGTGACGCGCGCGAACGCGAACCGGGATGGGAGGTCGCACCGAACGTCGATAGCATCGGCTCCGTATTCACCCGTTTGAGCGAATCGGTGGGATGGGCATGGTGGTGGAGGGATCGGGACCGGAGTCCGGCGCGCGGCTTCGGGATCTGGAGGCGGTCGCGGCGCTGGTCAGCGACGGGATCGTCAGTTTGGATCCGGAGGGACGGGTGGTCGGGTGGAACCGGGCCGCCGCTTCTCTGACCGGCTACCTGCCCGAGGAGATGATCGGCCGGCCGGTATCGGTGCTCTACACCGAAGAGGAACGCGCCGAGGGCCTCATCGAAGCCGAGCTCGGCGGCGCGCGGGAGTCCGGGCGGTTCGACGGCGAGGGCTGGCGCGTGCGCAAGGACGGCAGCCGCTTCCGGGCCGAGGTGACGGTGGCGCCTGTGACCGGGGCCGGCGGGGAGCTGACGGGTTATGTGAAGCTGCTGCGGGACGTCACCGGGCGCCGGGCCGACCAGTCGATGTTCAACGCCCTGCTCGAGTCGGCGCCGGACGCGATGGTGGTCGTGAGCCCGGACGGGCGGATCGCGCTGGTGAACCGGCAGACCGAGGTGATGTTCGGCTACACCCGGGACGAGCTGGTCGGGCAGCCGATCGAGGTGCTGGTGCCGCAGCGGCTGCGCGGACGGCATGTGCACCACCGCGACGGCTTCTTCGCGGCGCCCCAGATGCGGCCGATGGGCATGGACCTGGACCTGTTCGGGGTGCGCAAGGACGGCAGCGAGCTGCCGGTGGAGATCAGCCTGAGCCCTCTGGCCACGGACGGGGGGAAGCTGGTGTGCGCGGCCATCCGCGACGTGACCGAGCGGCGGGAGCAGGCCGAGCGGCTCAAGCGGCAGCGGGACGAGATCATGGAGCTGTCCACGCCGGTGATCCAGGTCTGGGACCGGGTGCTGGCCCTGCCGATCATCGGGACCCTGGACTCCGGGCGGGCGGCCCGGCTGACCGAGGAGCTGCTGGAGAAGATCAGCGAACTGCAGGCCGAGGTGATCATCCTGGACATCAGCGGGGTGCCGACGGTCGACACCCTGGTCGCCCAGCATCTGCTGAAGACGGTCCAGGCGGCGACCCTGATGGGGGCCACCAGCATCCTTTCCGGGGTGCGGCCGGAGACCGCGCAGGCCATCGTGCACCTGGGCATCGATCTGGGGCGGCTGCGTTCCCGCAACACGCTCCGGGAGGCGCTGCAGCTCGCCCTGCAGGTCATTCGGGACCGTTCGACCTCGGCGACCGCGGCGGCGGCCGACGTGGCCGGGGCGGCGGGGGTGTCCTGGTGAGCGACACGCTGCCGATCCTCAAGATCGGCGACACCTTGATGGTCGCCCTGCAGGGCGACCTGGACGACGCCGCGGTGGTCCGCATCGAGGAGCAGCTGACGCGCGAGGTGGTCCGCGTCCACGCCCGGGGGGTGCTCATCGACGTCAGCGGGCTGACGGTGGTCGACTCCTTCATCGCCCGGGTGCTGGCCCGGGTGGTGGCCATGATCCGGCTGCTGGGGGCGCAGACCGTGGTCGTCGGCATCTCCCCGGCGGTGGCCATCACGCTGGTGGAACTGGGCGTGCCGATGGGCCACCTGGACACCGCGCTGAACGCCGAACAGGGCCTGGCGCTGCTGCGGCGGCTGCGGGCCGAAGCCGACCGCGGATCGGATCGATGACCGCCGAGCTGACCGGTCCCGCGGTGACCACCGTGGAGATCGCCACCGAGGCCGACCTCATCAGGGTCCGCCAGGCGTTGCGGGCCGCCTGCGAGCGGGCCGGGCTCGGTCTGGTGGACTCCACCAAGCTGATCACCGCCGGCAGCGAGCTGACCCGCAACATCCTCACCTACGCGACCCGGTCCCGCGGCCTGCTCACCGTGGAGCAGGTCCACGCCCAGGGCCGGTCCGGAGTGCGGGCGTCGTTCGCCGACTCCGGCCCCGGGATCCCCGACGTCGCGGCGGCGCTGACCGACGGGTTCTCCACCGGCGGCAGCATGGGCCTGGGCCTTCCCGGCTCCCGGCGGCTGGTGGACGAGCTGGAGATCGACACCTCGCCGGCCGGGACGACCGTGACGGTGGTCAAGTGGGGCAGGTGACACCGCTCATGGACGCCCCGGCGGCCCATCGTCGCTTCCGGATCGAAGCCGAGGAGGACGTCGGGGTCCTGCGCCGCGCGGTGCGCCTCCAGACCGCGGGGCTGCCCGGCCTGCCCGAGGGCGACGCCGAGCTGGTGGCCACCGAGCTGGCGACCAACCTCCTGCGCCATGCCGGCGGCGGCCAGGTCCTCACCCGGGCCACCGGCGGCGGGATGGAACTGATCGCCGTCGACCGCGGACCGGGGCTCTCCGCGCCGGCGCGGGACTCGCTGGCCGGAGCGCGGATCACGCCCGCGCCCGGATCGCCGGGGGGCTTGGGCGTCGGCCTGGCCACGGTGCGGCGCAGGGCCCGCATCTTCGACTACTACAGCGACGACCGGGGGACCGTCGTCCTGGCCCGGCTCGGCGCCGTCCCCGAGGCCGTCGCGTGGGTCTGGGGCGGGGTCAACGTCCCGCTGGGCGGCGAGGGACCCAGCGGAGACGCGTTCGCGGTGGCCGCCGACGGGTGCCTGCGCGCGGTGCTGGTCGACGGCATCGGGCACGGCCCGGACGCCGCGGCCGCCGCCCACGCCGCGATCCTCGCCCTGGATCACGCCGCCCTTTCCACCGGCACCGCCCCGGAGGCGTGGCTCACGGGCCTTGTCAACGGTGCGCACCAGGAACTGCGCGGCACCCGCGGCGCGGTGCTGGGCGCCTGTGTCATCGACCCGGTCGCCGGCCAAGCGGTGTTCTGCGGAATCGGGAACATCAACGGACGCGTCCACACCGCCACCAGCAGCCCGCACCTGGTCAGCCTGCCGGGCACGCTCGGCGCCGAGGCCACGCCGCCGCGCATCCGGCCGGCCGTTCATCCGTGGACGCGCGGAGCCACGCTGATCATGGCCACGGACGGGATCGACACCCGGTGGGATCCCGCCGAACACCCAGGACTGACACGGCGCCATCCCACCGTGGTCGCCGCGGTCCTGCACCGCGACCACGCCCGGGGCCGTGATGACGCCGCGATCCTCGTGGCGCGTGCCACAGGCACCGGACAGGAGACGACGTGACCGAGTCCGAAGCGCTTCCGCTGCCCGCCGAGCAGCTGGCCGGAGAACTGGCCGCGGCCAGGAGCCGGATCGCCGAGCTCACCGAGGAGCTGGAGGCCACCAACCGCGGCATCATCGCGCTGCACACCGACCTGGAGGCCGCCCGCGCCGCCGAGGCCCGCGCCGCGGCCGAGCGCGAAGTCACCGCCGAGCGGGATCGCATCGCCGCCGAGCTGCGGGAACTGGTCATCCAGAAGATCTTCGCCACCGGCATGTCCTTGCACGGCGCGCTCGGCCTGATCCAGAGCAGAGCCGCCGCCGACCGCGTCCGCGCGGCCGTCTCCGACCTGGACGAGGTCATCGCCAAGCTGCGGACGGCGGTGTTCGGGGCCGAGGAGCAGCCGGCCCCGGCCCCCGGTGTCAGCCTGCGCCTGAACGAACTGGTCGGTGAAGCCGCCCGGACTCTGGGCTTCGCCCCCTCTCTGGGGTTCCGCGGCCACCTCGACGAGTCCGTTCCCGCTGATCTGGCCGGCGAACTGGTCGCCGCCGCGACGGTCCTGCTGGCCGGTTTGCGGGGAACGGCGACCCGCGCCGCCATCCATGTCGAGTCCGACACGGAGCTCCGGCTTCTGGTCGAATGCGACGGCTTCGAGCCGGTCGGAGAGGACCTGGCGGCCTTGCGGGCCCGTGCCGCCGGACACGGCGGGAGCGTGGCGATCGACCTGGACGACGCCAGGACCCGGATCCTGTGGCAGGTGCCGTTGCCCGATCGGGCGTAGGGCCTGGTGTAGTGCTGCGGTGGTCCTTCGGGGGCGGTTCGCTGCGGTTGGGCTTGGGCTTGGGCTTGGGCTTGGGCTTGGGCTTGGGCTTGGGCGCGGGCTCGGGCGCGGGCTTGGGCGCGGGCTCGGGCGTGGTGGTTGTGGGTGTGGTGCTGTGGTGCTGTGGTGTCGGGCGGGTTGCTGTGGGTCTGGCTTCGCGTTCGCGCCCAAGGGCGGGGCGCGATGCCTCTGGCGGCCCTCCGGG
>NZ_BAAAQM010000064.1:0-60717 GCF_039531675.1 Catenulispora subtropica | reverse complement strand
TCAGGCCGTGGTCATCGCTCGTGACGACCGGCTGATCGCTTACTACACGGCTGAGCAGCCTGTCGCGCCGGAGCGATTGCGCGCTCATCTCGCTGAAGCGCTGCCGGAGTACATGATCCCGTCGGCGTTCCTGCATCTGACCGACCTGCCGCTCACCCCCAACGGCAAGCTCGACCGCGCCGCACTTCCCGATCCGGGCGATGCGGCCCGTGCTCACAACGGCGCTTACACCCCGCCCGAGGGTGAGACCGAGCAGGCTCTGGCCGAAATCTGGGCCGAACTGCTGGGAGTGGAGCGCGTCGGCCGCCACGACGACTTCTTCCACCTCGGCGGACACTCCCTGCTCGCCATGCGCCTGGTCTCGCGGATCCGCGACCGCCTCGGCGTCGACGTCGAGCTGCCCGCGGTCTTCGCCGAACCCGTACTCGCCGCCCTCGCGGCCGTCGTCCGCGGTGCCCGGCCCGCGCCGCACGCGCCCCTCGTCCCCGTCGCCCGCACCGGGCCGCTGCCGCTGTCCTCGGCCCAGCAACGTCTGTGGTTCCTCGCCCAGATGGAGGGGGTCAGCCAGGCCTACCACATCCCCGTCGGGCTCCGGCTGACCGGAACGCTGGACCGCACCGCGTTGCGTCGCGCCCTCGACACGATCGTCGCCCGGCACGAGGCGCTGCGCACCACCTTCGTCCGGGTGGACGGCGAACCGGCCCAACGCATCGCGGACCACGGCACGTTCGCCCTCGCCGACCATGACCTGCGCGGCCACGACCACCCCGACGACGCCCTCCGCCACCTGGTCGACCTGGAGGCCACAGCACCCTTCGACCTGGAGCGGGGGCCCTTGGTCCGCGGCCTGCTCGCCCGGGAGGCCGACGACCGGCACGTCCTGCTCGTCACCGCCCACCACATCGTCTTCGACGGCTGGTCCATGGGCGTCTTCCTCAAGGAACTCGGCCTGCTGTACCGGTCGTTCACCGCCCCCGCGACCCACAGCACGCCGAACCCGCTGCCCGCGTTGCCGACATTGCCCGTGCAGTACGCCGACTACGCCGCCTGGCAGCGGGCCCGCGACGCCGGCGGCGACCTCGACCGGCAGGCCGCCTACTGGCAGGACGCCCTGGCCGGCGCGCCCGAGCTGACCGAGCTGCCGTCCGACCGTCCGCGTCCGGCCCACCAGGACTTCGCCGGCGCGAGTGTCGACGTGGAACTCGACGCCGACCTCACCGCCGCACTCCGCGCCTGGGCCGACCGCCACGGCACCACCGTCTACACGGCCCTGCTCGCCGGCTGGGCCGCTCTCGCCGCCCGGCTGTCCGGACAGGCCGAAGCGGTGATCGGCACGCCCAGCGCGAACCGCCGCCACGCCGACGTCGAGGGGCTCATCGGCTTCTTCGTCACCATGCTGCCCGTCCGGCTGTCGACCGCGACCGCGCCGAGCGCCGGCGCATGGCTGCGTCACGTCGCCGAGCAGGTGCTCGCCGCACAGGCGCACCAGGACCTGCCGTTCGAGCGGATCGTCGAACTCTTGCAGCCCGCCCGCAGCCTGGCGCACAGCGCGCTGTTCCAGATCGCGTTCGCCTGGCAGTCCGGCCTCCAGGAGCCGCCGGCGCTGCCCGGCCTCGCCATCGAGCCGATCGAGGCGGGCGAGCACCGTAGTTCGCGGTTCGATCTGACGCTGTCGCTGGGCGAGAGCGGCGGCCGGATCACCGGAGCCGCCGAGTACGCGACCGCGCTGTTCGACCGCGCGACCGTGCTGCGCTACCTCGACCACTGGCGCACGCTGCTGAACGCCCTGGCGACCGCGCCCGACGACCGCGCCCTGGCCGACCTGCCGCTGCTCGACCGAGACGAGCACGACCTGCTGGTCCACGGATGGAACCGGACCGCCGCCGACCTGCGCCGTGAAGTGTGCCTGCACGAGCTGGTCGAGGAACAGGCCGCCCGCACCCCGCGAGCCGTCGCCCTGCTGCACGGTGACCAGCGCGTCGAATACGGCGCGTTGAACGCGGATGCCAACCGCCTCGCGCACCACCTCGCCCGCCTCGGCGTCGCCCGCGGCGACCACGTCGCGGTCGCCGTCGAGCGCGGCGTCCCGATGGTGACCGCCGTCCTGGCGGTGCTCAAGGCCGGGGCCGCATACGTACCGCTGGATCCCGCCCACCCCGCCGAGCGGCTGCGCGACCTGCTCGCCGACTGCGCGCCCGTCGCCGTCCTGACCGAGGGCGCGCCGACATGGGCGCACGACGCGACGTATGTCGACGTATCAGTGCCCGAAGCGTGGAAGGACTGCCCGGCCGGGAATCCCGAGCCCCGGGCGCGCGGCCTGCATCCCGACCACCTCGCGTACGTCATCTACACCTCGGGGTCCACCGGCCGGCCCAAGGGCGTCATGATCAGCCACGCGGCGGCGTGCAACACCCTCCAGGACATCAACTCCCGTTACGCCATGGGCCCGGCGGACGTCGTGCTCGCGGTGTCGTCGCTCTCGTTCGACCTGTCCGTGTACGACATCTTCGGTGTGCTGGCCGCGGGCGGCGCCGTGGTGCTGCCGCCGGCCGGCCGGACGCCCGACCCGCTCCACTGGCAGGAGCTGGTCCGCCGCCATCGCGTGACGATCTGGAACTCGGTGCCCGCGCTGATGCAGCTCTTCACCGACTCGGCGGCGCAGCTCGGCGCCGAGCCGTTCGACTCGCTGCGGCTGGTCATGATGAGCGGCGACTGGATCCCGGTCCGGCTGCCGGAGCGCGTCCACGCGCTGTGTCCCGGCGCCGCGCTGCACAGTCTGGGGGGCGCGACCGAGGCGTCGATCTGGTCGGTGACGTATCCGATCGACCCGGCCGTGCCCTACCAGGGCAGCGTGCCGTACGGCCACGCGCTGGCGAACCAGAGCGTGTACGTCCTGGACCGCCGGCTCAGGCCATGCCCGGTCGGCGTGCGCGGCGACCTCTACATCGGCGGCGCGGGCGTCGCGCTCGGCTACCTCAACCGGCCCCGGCTGACCGCCGCGAGCTTCGTGCCCGACCCGTTCCGCGGCCGTCCCGGCGACCGCATGTACCGGACGGGCGACAACGTGCGGTGGCGTGCCGACGGCGAGTTGGAGTTCCTGGGCCGCGACGACTTCCAGGTGAAGGTGCGCGGTTTCCGGATCGAGCCCGGCGAGATCGAGGCGCGGCTGGCGGAACTCCCGGACGTGCGCGAGGCACTGGTGCTCGCCCGCGAGGACACCCCGGGCGACCAGCGGCTGGTGGCGTACGTGACGCCGGCCGACGACCGGACCCTCACCGCCGACGCTTTGCGCGCGCACCTGAGGACCGTGCTGCCCGAGTACCTGGTCCCGGCCGCGTACGTGGTGCTCGCGGCCCTGCCGCTGACCGCCAACGGCAAGGTCGACCGGCCGGCGCTGCCCGTCCCGGACGCGCGAGCGCACGGCGCGGGGGGCACGGGGGGCCACGAACCGCCCCGGGGCCCCGTCGAGGAGGCGCTCGCCGAGATCTGGCGCGACCTGCTCGGCCTGGACGTGGTCGGCCGGCACGACAACTTCTTCGCCCTCGGCGGCCACTCGCTGCTCGCCGTGACCCTGCTGGAACGCATGCGGCAGCGGGGCCTGCACGCCGACGTCCGGACCCTGTTCAGCACACCGACGCTCTCCGAACTCGCGGAGAGCACCGAGGAGATCCAGGAGATCCGCCTGTGAACGAGCGACGGGGAAATCCGCGGTCCCGGGCCGGCGAAGACGGCGGCGCCCGCGCCGAACTCCTGATGCTGCTGGAGGAACGCGGCGTCGAGCTGGCCGTCGAACAGGACCAGCTGGTGGTGCGCGGGCGCCGGCAGGCCCTCGACGACGATCTGGTCACCCGGCTGCGCGCGCACAAGGACGGCCTGATCGCTCATCTGCGGCGGGCGGCGGAGACGAACGGCACCGCGCCGGCCGGCTTCTTCGAGGACGAGCGGTCGCGGCTGGTGGACCTCACGGACGAGGAGATCGCGGCCGTCGTCGCGACCGTGCCCGGCGGCGCCGCGAACGTGCAGGACGTCTACCCGCTCGCGCCGCTCCAGGAGGGCGTGCTGTTCCACCACCTCTCCGCCCGCGACGGTGACCCGTATCTGCTGTCGACCGCTTGCGCTTTCGACTCGCGGGAGATGCTCGACACCTACCTGCGGGCCCACCAGGAGGTCGTCGACCGGCACGACATACTGCGCACCGGCGTGCTGTGGGAGGGCGTGCCGGAACCACTGCAGGTCGTTTGGCGCCGTGCGGAGCTGCCGGTCGAGGAGATCGTGCTGGACCCGGCCGGCGGTGACGCCCTGGCCCGGCTGTGGGAGCGCGGCGACCCCCGCCGGGCCCGGATCGACATCCGCAGGGCGCCGCTGCTGCGGATCCTGATCGCGCATGACACGGCGAACGCGCGCTGGCTGATGCTGACGCTGCTGCACCACCTCGTCGGCGACCACACCACGTTGCAGGTGATCCAGGAGGAGATCGCCGCCCTGGCCGCCGGTCATCCCGAACAGCTCCGGCCGGTACGGCCCTTCCGCGACTTCATCGCCGAGGTGCGGCGCGGACCGGGGCGCGAGGAGCACGAGAAGTTCTTCACCGACATGCTCGGCGACATCGACGAGCCCACCGCGCCGTACGGGCTGCTTGACACCCGGGGCGAGGGACACGGCGTGGCGGAAGCACGCACGCTGCTCGACCCGGCGCTCTCGGCCCGGCTGCGCGAGCGGGCCCGGCAGCTCGGTGTCAGCACGGCGAGCCTGGTCCACCTGGCCTGGGCACAGGTCCTCGCGCGGCTGACGGGACGGCGCGACGTCGTGTTCGGCACCGTGCTGTTCGGCCGGATGCACGGCGCCACGGGCGTGACGCGGGCCGTGGGCCCGTTCATCAACACCCTGCCGCTGCGGCTGACGGTCGACGGCCGGCCGGTCGAGGAGGCCGTGGTCGCGGCGCACGGCGCGCTGGCCGCACTGCTCGGCCACGAGCACGCCTCGCTCGTGCTCGCGCAGCGCTGTAGCCAGGTGTCCGCGCCCGCACCGCTGTTCACCTCGCTGTTCAACTACCGGCACTCAGGGGACGGCGTCTCCCCCGCCGACGACCGGTCCCCCGGCGGCATCACGCCGCTGCGCGGCGAGGAGCGCACCAACTACCCGCTGACGGTGTCCGTCGACGACATCGGCGACGACATCGTGCTGAGCGTGCAAGCCGTCGAGCCGATCGGGCCCGGGCGCGTCATCGGCTACCTCGCGACGGCTCTGGAGCACCTGGCCGACGCGCTGGAGCACCGGCCGCGGTGCGGGACGGACACCATCGACGTGCTGCCGGCGGCCGAACGCCGGCTTCTGCTCGCCGCCGGCTCCGGTGAGAGCCTCGCAGGCGCGGATTCCGGCGAGCGTCCGGACGCGCGCGACCGCACCGGTTCCGGCGACCGCACGGAAACCGGTCCGTGCCTGACCGACCTGTTCCAGGCCCAGGTCGCCCGCACGCCCGACGCCGTCGCCGTCGTGCACGGTGACCAGAGCCTCACCTACGCCGGACTCGACGCGCACGCCAACCGGCTGGCGCGGCGGCTGCGGGCTCTCGGTGCCGGGCCCGACCGGTTGGTGGCCGTCCGCGCCGCTCGCGGCATCGGCATGGTCACCGGCCTGCTCGCCGTCCTGAAGGCCGGCGCCGCGTACCTGCCGCTGGACCCGGCCCACCCCGCCGCGCGCCTCGACGCGATCCTCGCGGACAGCGGTCCGGTCGCCCTGCTGACCGACGACGACACCGTCCCCGTCGCCTCACCGCTGCCGACCGTCCTGCTGGACGACCCCGCGACCGGCTCCCTTCCGGCCGGGCCGCTGACGCGCGCCGAGACCGGGCTGCGCCCCGATCACCTGGCCTACGTCATCCACACATCGGGATCGACCGGCGCGCCCAAGGGCGTCATGGTCGAACACGCCCAGGTGGTCCGGTTGTTCACCGCCACAGCTGAGCACTTCGGGTTCGACGGGGACGACGTGTGGACGCTGTTCCACAGCATCGCGTTCGACTTCTCGGTGTGGGAGCTGTGGGGAGCGCTGCTGCACGGCGGGCGGCTCGTCGTCGTTCCGCACGAAACGGCCCGCGCGTCGCAGGAGTTCCACGAGCTGGTCTGCCGCGAGGGCGTGACCGTCCTCAACCAGACGCCGGGAGCGTTCCGGCAGTTCGTGGCCGCCCGCGCCGCCGATCCGCGGCCGCACCGGCTGCGGCATGTCGTCTTCGGCGGTGAGGCCCTGGATCCGAGCATTCTGCTGCCGTGGTTCGCCGATCCCGCGAACGCCGGGGTGCGTCTGGCCAACATGTACGGGATCACCGAGACCACCGTGCACGTCACTCATCGGCCGCTTTCCGCCGCCGACGCCGAACGCACCGGCGTGAGCCCGATCGGCCGCCCGCTCGCCGATCTACGGGCGTACGTCCTGGACGACCAGCGCCGGCCTGCTCCGGTCGGCGTCACCGGCGAGCTGTACGTGGGCGGTGCGGGCGTCGCCCGCGGCTATCTGGGCCGCCCCGACCTGACCGCTGAACGCTTCGTCGACGACCCGTACGCGGGCGGCCGGATGTACCGCACAGGCGACCTGGCGTGCTGGACCGCGGACGGCGAGCTCGACTATCTCGGGCGCAACGACTTCCAGGTGAAGATCCGCGGCTTCCGAATCGAACTCGGCGAGATCGAGGCGCGGTTGCGGGCGCTGCCGCGGGTGCGCGAAGCCGTCGTGCTGGCGCGCGAGGACGCCCTGGGCGAGCGCCGCCTGGTCGCCTACTTCGTGGCGGACGACCCCGCCGAACCTCCCTCCGCCGAGCAGCTGCGCCCGGCTCTGGCCGCCGACCTGCCCGCGCACATGCTGCCCGCCGCCTATGTCCGTCTGGACCGGCTGCCGTTGACCGGCAACGGCAAGCTGGACCGTGCGGCCCTGCCCGCCCCCGACGGCCGCGCGTACGTACGCCGCGGCTACGAACCTCCGCTCGGCGAGGCCGAGTCGGCACTCGCCGAGATCTGGTCGGAGCTCCTCGGCGTGGAGCGCGTCGGACGCCACGACGACTTCTTCGACCTCGGCGGCCACTCGCTGCTGGTGGTCGCGTTGCTGGAACGGATGCGGCGCCGCGGCCTGCACGCCGACGTGCGCGCGGTGTTCACCGATCCGACGCTCGCCGCTCTCGCCCGCCGGGTCGACGGCGGGCGGGCGCCGGCCGAGGTGCCGCCCAACCTCATCCCGCCCGGCTGCACCCGGATCACCCCCGACATGCTGCCGCTGGTCGATCTCGGCCAGGCCGAGATCGACCTGATCGCGTCCCACGTCCCCGGCGGCGCGGCCAACATCCAGGACATCTACCCGCTCGCCACCCTCCAGGAGGGCATCCTCTTCCACCACCTCATGGCCCAGCAGGAGGATCCCTTCCTGCTGTACTCCCTGCTGGCGATGGAGAGCCGCGCGCACGTCGACCGGTACGCGGCCGCCCTTCAGGCCGTGGTCGACCGGCACGACCTGCTGCGCACCGGCTTCCTGTGGGAGGGCCTGCCCGCTCCCGTGCAGGTCGTCTTCCGCGAGGCGCCGATCCACGTCGAGGAGGTCCGGCTCGACCCGGCCGCCGGCGACGCCGCCGAGCAGTTGCGGGCGCGCTTCAGCCCCGCGAACAGCCGGCTCGACGTCCGGGTCGCGCCGCTGATGCGGCTGCGCGTCGCCCACGACGCCGCCCGGGACCGCTGGCTGGTCCTGATGACGGCTCACCACCTCGCCGACGACTACACCAGCTACCGGCTGATGCTCGCCGAGATCGGCGCCCATCTCCTGGGGCGCCAGGACGAGTTGCCGCCGCCGGTGCCGTTCCGCACCTTCATCGCCGGCTCCCGTGACGGAGTGAGCGCCGCCGAGCACGAGGAGTTCTTCCGCGGCATGCTCGGCGACGTCACCGAGCCCACGCACCCGTACGGCCTGACCGAGGTGCGGGGCGACGGTGCGAGCACGCGGGCCGTCAACACCCTGGTGGATCCCGGGCTGAGCCGCAGGGTGCGCGAGCGCGCCCGGGCCCTGGGCACCACGCCGGCCAGCCTGTTCCATCTGGCGTACGCCGCCGTGCTCGGCCGGATCACCGGACGCGAGGACGTGGTTTTCGGCACCGTGCTGTTCGGCCGGATGGCCGGCGGCGAGGGCGCGGACCGGGCGATGGGCGTCTTCATCAACACCCTGCCGATCCGGCTGTCGGTGGGCGGCGACGGCGTGGCGGCCGGCGCGCGCCGGACCTACGAGCTGCTGACCGAGCTGCTGCGGCACGAGCACGCGCCGCTCGCGCTCGCCCAGCGGTGCAGTGCCGTGCCGGCCGCTTCGCCGCTGTTCTCGGCGTTGCTCAACTACCGCTACAGCGTGCGGCTCCCGTCGGCGCGGGACTCGGCGACCATCGGCGCCGACGCGGGCATCGAGATGCTGCACGCGCAGGAACGCAGCAACTACCCGCTGATGCTGGCCGTCGACGACGTCGGCGAGGACTTCGAGCTGACCGCGCACGTCGAGCTTCCGCTCGACCCCGAGCGGATCTGCGCTCTGACGCACCAGGCGCTGCTCGTGCTCGTCGAGTCCCTCGAGCAGGATTCCGACCGCCCGCTGCGCGACCTCGACGTGCTGCCCGCCGGCGAGGCCGCGACGCTTGCCCGGTGGGCGGGCCCCGAGGCGCCGTTCCCGGACCGGGCGTGCGTCCACGAGCTGTTCGAGGAACAGGTTCGGCGCACGCCGGCGCGCCCGGCCGTCGTGACGCCGGACGGGCAGCTGTCCTACGGCGAACTCAACGTGCTCGCCAACCGGCTGGCACACCATCTGCGCGGCCTCGGCGTGCGAGCGGACGACCGCGTCGCAGTGTGCTGTGACCGTGGCACGCGGCAGGTCACGGCGCTGCTGGCGGTGTTGAAGGCCGGTGCGGCGTACGTACCACTGGATCCGGGCCACCCCGCCGCGCGGCTGGCGGACCTGCTGGCCGACAGCGCACCCGTCGTCGTGCTCGCGGGGCCGGACCAGTTGCCCGGCCTGCGCGCGGTGACGGCCGAACGCGGGATCGGCTCACGGCTGATCGACCTGTCGGACGGGCGGGGATGGTCCTCGGAGCCGGCGGACGACCTGCGGACGGAGGTGCGACCCGAGCATCTGGCGTACGTGATCTACACGTCCGGTTCGACCGGCGAGCCCAAGGGCGTCGCGGGTGAGCACCGTGCGCTGGTCAACCGGCTGCACTGGGCCGCGACCGAGGTGCCCGTCGCGGCGGGTGAGGCGCACGCGCAGAAGACTTCTATCGGGTTCGTGGACGCGATCACCGAGACTCTCACGCCGCTGGTGTCCGGCGCCGTCCTGCACACCGTGCCACCGGAGGACGCCGGGGACGCCGTACGGCTCGCCGCGTTCCTGCGCGAGCACGCCGTCGCGCGCGTCACCGTGGTGCCGTCGCTTCTCAAGGCCCTGCTGGCGGTGGAGGACGGGCCGCTGCCGGGCGTCGTCGTGTGCAGCGGCGAGGAGCTGCCCGCGCCGCTGGCCGCCCAGGCCCTCGCGAGCAGCCCGGGCACGGTCCTGCTCAATCTGTACGGCTCGTCGGAGGTGGCGGGCGACGTCACCGCCCACCGGATCACCGCCGGCGAGACCGGCGAGCGGGTGCCGATCGGGCGGCCGATCGCCAACACCCGGGTCCGGCTGCTCGATCCGTACGGCCGGCTCACACCGATCGGCGCCCCCGGCGAGATCCACGTGGGCGGCGAGGCCCCCGCCCGCGGCTACCTGGGCCGGCCCGAGCTGACCGGTGAACGCTTCCTGCCCGACCCGTGGACAGGCGGCCGGATGTACCGGACAGGGGACATCGGGTGCTGGCGCGAGGACGGCACCCTGGAATACCTCGGCCGCGAGGACTTCCAAGTGAAGATCCGCGGGTTCCGCGTCGAACTCGGCGAGATCGAGGCACGGTTGCGCGCGCTTCCCGGCGTGCGCGATGCCGTCGTGCTCGCCCGCGAGGACGTTCCGGGTGACCGGCGCCTCGTCGCGTACTGGGTGCCCGCGGAGCCGACAGCCGGGTCGCGCTCCTCGCCGGGGGACGGCTCGAAGGCGGGGCCGGAGCCGGTGTCCGTCGAGGAGCTGCGCGACCGGCTCGCCGCGCAGTTGCCCGCGCACATGGTCCCGGCCGCATATGTGCTCATGGACCGGCTGCCGTTGACGCCGAGCGGCAAGCTCGACCGCTCGGCGCTCGCCGAACCGGACGGCCGGTCCCATGCCTCGGCACCCGCCTACGCCGAGCCGGCCGGCGCGGTCGAGCGGGCCATCGCCGACGTCTGGGCGCGGACGCTCCGGCTCGAACGCGTCGGCCGCGAGGACCGGTTCCTCGACCTCGGGGGGCACTCCCTGCTCGCGGTGGAGGTCGTGACCGGGTTGCGGAGGACGGGAGTCGAGGCGGCTGTGGCCGACTTGTTCGGCAATGTCAGCGTGCGCCGCCTCGCCGAACTCGCCGCCGATCGCAACCCGCACGTCGCCGAACGCGACGCCGTGCCGATCCGGCCCGGCGGCGACGAACGGCCGCTGTTCCTGGTGCACGACGGCGTCGCGAGTCTGCTGTACGCGCACACCCTCGCCGAGTACGTCGACCCGCGGATCCCGGTCCACGGCCTGCCGCCGGTCCCGCTGGGCGACCCCGACCTCACCACCGTCGAGGGCATGGCCGCGCGGATGGTCCCCATGATCCGCGCCGTGCAGCCAGACGGCCCTTACCGCATCGCCGGATACTGCACCGGCGGCGCCATCGCGTACGAGATCGCCGTCCAATTGATCGGCGAGGATCAGGACGTGGAGTTCGTCGGGCTGCTCAACACCACGTATCACCGGCCGGAGGTGTCGCCGCCCAGCGAGGTGCCGGATGTCCGCGAGGCGCTGCTCGGCTGGCTGCCCGCGACGCCCGAGCAGGTGACGGAACTCGCCGCGACCGTCGCCGGGCGGCCGCTCGCGGACGTGGTCGAGGCCGTCGAGCGGGCGGGCCTGATGCCGGCGCCGCTCGTCGGGCTCGGCCCCGAGGAGATCGGGCAGGCCGTCCGCCGCCGCCACCTGGTGGCCGAGGCGGCCCTGCGGTACTTCCCCGCGCCGCTGCCGGTCCCCGTGCACTACTTCAGCGCCGTCGAGCACGATCCCGGCCATCCGTACGGGAGGTGGGACGAGGCGCTGCCCGCGGTCGGATGGCGGCGCGTCCCGGTTCCGGGCACCCACGAGTCGATGATGCGGCTTCCCGGCGTCCGCGAGACGGGCGCCCGGCTCAGCGCGGCCATCGCCGAAGGCGGCGCGGCGCCGCGGGCCCGGGCCCTGCCGCCGCTCGTCCACCCGCTCCAGTCCGGGCGCCGCGGCGTACCGCCCCTGATATGCCTGCCCGGCGCCGGCGACACGGTCGTCAGCCTGCGTGAGCTGGCCGGCGCGCTCGGCCCGGCGGTTCCGGTGTACGGCCTGCAGCCGCGCGGCGTGGACGGCGCGGGACTGCCGCACGCCACAGTCGAGGCTGCCGTGGCCGCGTACCTCCCCGAGGTGGAGCGCCTGATCGGGCAGGGCCCGGTGCACCTGCTCGGACACTCCTTCGGCGGCTGGACGGCGTACGAACTCGCCTGTCGGTTGAAGGACCGCGGCTGTCCGGTCGCTTCGCTGACCCTTGTGGACTCCGACGTCCCGGCGGCCGCGCCCCATGTCGCCGAGGTCGGCGAGTGCGAGGCGTTGGTCGAACTCGCCGCACTGTTCGAGGAGCGCGCCGGCCGGCCGCTGGGCATCACCCCGGCCGTGTTGGAACCGCTCGGCGAGCGCGACCGCCGGGCACTGCTGCACGCGGCTCTGCGCGACGCCGGCGTCCTGCCCGCACAGGCCGGCCCGGACGTCCTCGCCGGCCCGATCCGCACCTTCACCCGCAACCTGCGCACCGCGTACGCGCCGCGGCCCGCCACGCCCGCCGAGCCGACGCTCCTGGTCACGGTCGACGACCCGCGCCTGGACGCGACCGCGAACGCCGTCCGCCGCCACGAAACCGTCCGCGGCTGGCGGCACTTCAGCCCCGCCCTCCAAACCTGGCACGGCCCGGGCACGCATCTGACGATCCTGGAAAGTCCACATGTCAGGGCGTTGGCCGAACAGCTCCGGCAGCGCTGCCTGCAGAAGGACCCGAACCGAGACCACTTCGCCCGAGGGGACCGCTCGTGACCGCACTCGACCTGCACCGGCTCGTCACGCGGATCGCCGCACGGGCCCCCGGGCTCCCGGCCGTGGAGGAGGCGGGAACGGTCACCACGTACGGCGCGCTGGAGGCGCGGGCGGTGGCGTACGCCGGTGCGTTGCGGCGCGCGGGCGCCCGCCCGGGCGATCTCGTCGCGATCGTGCTGCCGCGCTCGGCGGAACTGGTCGCCGCGGTGCTGGGGACGCTTCAGGCCGGTTGTGTGTTCCTCCCGCTCGAACCCTCGCAACCGACGGCGCGGCTGTCCGCGATCCTCGCCGACGCGACGCCTGCGGCGTGTGTCCACGAGGCGGGGTTCACGGCGGACGTACCGTCCGGCACCTGTCCGGTCCCGGCCGCGGCGGTCACCGCGGACGCGGTCGTGAGCGCCGACGAACGGCCGGATGAGGCGAGTGCTCTCGCATACTGCATCTTCACGTCCGGTTCGACCGGCGGTCCGAAGGGAGCGCTGCTCACGCACGCCGGGCTGCGCACCGTCATCGACGCGCAGCGCGAGATCATCGGTCCCACCGAGGGCGATCGTGTCGCGCAGTTCGCGTCGCCGGGCTTCGACGCGTTCGTCTTCGAGACGGTGCTGGCCCTGGCCAACGGCGCCACGCTGGTCGTCGTCCCCGACGCGGCCCGTGAGGATCCCGCGGAGCTGCTGGCGTTCCTCGAACGCGCGCGCGTCACCGTCGCCGTCCTGCCCTCGATCCTGACCGGGGCGCTGAGCCGCCTGCCCGCCGGGGCGCCGGCGTTGCGCACCGTGGTGTCCGCCGGCGACGTCCTGCCGCCGGCCGCGGTCCGGGACTGGCCGCACGCGGCACAGCTGTTCAACGCGTACGGCCCGACCGAGGCGACCATCTGGTCCACCGTGCACCGCTGTTCGCCGGGCGACGCCGGGGACGCCGTCCCGATCGGGGTGCCGATTCCAGGGGTCACGGTACGGGTCTGCGACGAGGCCGGCGCGGACGTGCCGCACGGGGCTGTCGGGGAGATACGGATCGGCGGACCGGTGGTCGCCGCCGGCTACCTCAACCGGCCCGAGCTGACGGCCGAACGTTTCCCGGCCGATCCGCACGGCGCGTGCGGCGAACGGGTCTACCGCACAGGGGACTTGGCTCGCGTCCGCGAGGACGGCGCCCTGGAGTTCCTCGGACGCGGTGATCATCAGGTCAAGGTGCGCGGCTTCCGGATCGAGCTCGGCGAGATCGAGGCGGCGTTGCGCGCCGACGCGCGGGTGACGGACGCGGTGGTGCTGGCGCTCGGAGAGGGCGACGAGCGCGCGCTGGTGGGGTTCGCGACCGCGCGGGGCCCCGTAGACGAGGGCGACTTGCACGACATGCTCGCCGCGCGGCTCCCCGGCCACATGCTCCCGGCCCGGCTGCACATCCTCGACGCCCTCCCGGTCACCCCGAGCGGCAAGCCTGACCGCGCCGCGCTGGCCGCTCACGACGCGGCGCAGGCGGACGCGGGCGAGGCGCCCGCGAATCCCGCACAGGCGGCGGTCGCCCGCATCTGGTGCGAGATCCTCAAGGTCTCCTTCTGCCCGGTCGACGCCGCCTTCCTCGCCTGCGGCGGCCATTCCCTGGCCGCCGTCCAGGTCGCCAACCGCCTCACCGAGGATCTGCTTCTGGCCGTCACCCCGGTAGACCTCCTCCAGGGCATGACCATCGCCGCCCTGGCGGAACGGCTGCAGTGGTCACCCGGCACTGAAGGCCCACACCCCGCGGAGGCCGACGACGGCCGTCCTGCGGACGCTCCGCAGACGGCGGAAGTGGCGGAACCCGCGGCGCTGGGGCAGGTGCAGGTCGCGTTCGCGAACGCGGTGGCGGGGACCACGGCCGCGTATGTGTCGCGGGCGCGCGTGGAACTGCTGGGAGCGCTGGATGTCGAGGCGCTGCGGGCGGCGCTGGAGGAGACGGTGCGGCGGCACGAAGCGCTGCGGACGCGATTCGAGCTGCGCGACGGGGAGTTGTGGCAGGTCGTCGCACCGCGGGCGGACACGGCGTTCCAGGTGGTCGACGCGCGGCCGGGCACCGGGCAGCAGGAGGAACTGCTCGCGGCGATGGCCGCCGAGGTGCTGGACCCGTCCCGGCTGCCGCTCGTCGCCTGGGCCCTCCTGCGCTTTGCGCCCGACCGGCACGTGCTGCTCCACGTCGAGCACCACTACATCCACGACGGCTGGTCGTTCCGCCTGTTCCTCGGCGAGCTCGCAGAGCTCTACTCCGCATCGGTCCGCGGCCGCCCGGCCGACCTGCCGGAACCGGTCCAGTTCCGCACTTTCGCCCGGCACCAGCACGACTGGCTGCGCGGCCCCGAAGCCGCCGAACTGGCCGCGTACTGGCGGAAGGTGCTGCACGAGGCCCCCACCACCCTGCGCCTGCCCGCGCTCGAACCCGGACATCCGGGCGGCCCGCGGTGCGCTGTGCGGCGCCACCACCTCGACCCGCGGCTGGTCGACGCCGTCGAAACGGCCGCGGCCCGGCTCGGCCTGACCTCGTTCCAGGTGATGTTCGGCACCTTCGCACTGCTGATGACCCGCCACACCGGGAGCCACGACTTCGTCCTCGGCACGACCGTCGCCAACCGGACGCGCTCGGAGTGGGAAGGCGTCCTCGGCATGGTCGTCAACCTGGTGCCCGTCCGCGTCACGGTTCCGTCGCAGGCCACCGCCGGCACGGTCCTCACGGCGGTCCGCGACAGCCTGCTGGCCGCGCTGCGCGGCAGCGAGCTGCCGTTCGCGCGGGTCGCCGCGGTCGCGCCGCCCAGTCCGCCGGACGAGCCGCACCCCCTCGTGCAAGTGGTCTTCAGCATCCACTCCGCGCTCAGCGCCGACGTCGACTTCTTCGGGCTGCGCGCCGAGATCGAGGAGTCGCTGCCCAACGAGGCCGCGAAGTTCCCGCTCAACGTCACGGTGATCCAGGCGGGCGGAACCGACCTGCTGGTCGAGCACGACACCGCGCGCTTCGCGGCGGACGGCGTCGAGCGCCTGGTCGGCGAGTACCTCGACCTGCTGGCGGCCGTCGCCGCGGGCCCGCCGGACGGCCCTGCGGAAGCTCTCGGCAGGCGAGCGCCGGCCGAACACCCTGCGCTACGACAGCCGACGGAACGGGAGCCGCGTCCTCTGATCCCGCCCGCCCCGCCGAATCCGCCCTCGCCCTCGCCGCTCCTGCCGCCGCCGGGCTACGAAACGGCGACGTGGCGCGGTGGTGTGGCCGCCCGCTTCGCGCGCCTGGCCGCCGAGCAGCCCGGCCGGATAGCGGTCGTCGCGGGCCCGCACCGCTGGACGTACGGCGACCTCGACCGTCGCCGCGTCACGCTCGCCCGGCACCTGGCCCGGCTCGGCGTGGCCCCGGGTGACCGCGTCGCCCTGCTGCTCCAGCGGGGCCCGGACGCGCTCGCGGCGATGCTGGCGACGATGTCCGCGGGCGCGGTGTACGTTCCGCTGGACCCGGCCCAGCCGGCGGCGCGGATCGCGCTGCTGGTCGCGCTCGCCGACCCGCGGGCCGTCCTCGTCGATCCGGGGTCCGCCGACGGGTGGCGCGCGCACGGACTGGCCGTCACCGAGCTCACCCACGGCTTCGCAGAGCCCGCAGACGCGGCGGACCCGGCGGACCCGGCGGACCCGGCCGAAACGAGGCCGGCGGCGCTCACCCCGGCATCTCCGGCGTACTGCTGCTTCACCTCCGGCTCCACCGGCGAGCCCAAGGGAGTCCTCGTGCCGCACGGCGCGCTCGAGAACGTCCTGGACTTCTTCCAGGCCCAGGCACCCGACCGCTTCGAGCGGTTTCTCGCGGTGACGACCACGACCTTCGACATCGCCAACCTCGAACTGCTGCTGCCGCTGTGCCACGGCGGCCGGGTGGTCCTCGCCGACGACGACGCGCGCCGCGACGGTGTCGCGTTGCTCGACGTGGCCCGGCGGGAAGCCGTCACGGTGATCCAGGCGACGCCGTCGACATGGCGTCTGATCACCGCGGCCGAGTCGTGGCCGGCCTGGTCCGACCGCTCGCTGCTCGCGATCAGCGGCGGCGAGGCGCTCCCGGTGGAGCTGTCCGCCGAACTCCGCACGCGCCTGGACGTCGTGTGGAACGTGTACGGCCCGACCGAGACGACCATCTGGTCCACCTGGCACCGCTGCGACGGAGATCGGGCCGAGGGCCCGTACGGCCCGTACGGCCCGTACGAGCCGATCGGCCGGCCGATCGGCGCCACCACCGGATACGTGCTCGACGAGCGGGGGGATCCGGTCGTGCCCGGACAGGCCGGTGAACTCTTCATCGGCGGCGCGGGAGTCGCGCTGGGCTATCTCGGCCGCCCCGACCTCACCGCCGAACGGTTCGTCACCGACGTCCCGGGCGGGGAGGGCCGGCCGGTGTACCGGACGGGTGATCTCGTGCGGCGGCTCCCCGGCGGCGCGCTGGAGTTCCTCGGCCGTCTGGACGACCAGACCAAGGTGAACGGCTTCCGCGTCGAACCCGGCGAGATCGAGGCGGCCCTGCGGAAGGCGGGCGCGCGCGACGCGGTCGTGCTGGCCCGCACCTCCCCCTCCGGCCAGGTTCGGCTGATCGCCTTCGTCCTCGACGCCGGTGAGGGCGGCGCCGCGCACGAGAGCGAACTGCGCGGGCACCTCGCCGCCCTGCTCCCGGCGTACCTGATGCCCGCGGCCCTGCGCTTCGTCCCGGCGTTCCCGCTGACGCCGAACGGCAAGGTCGATCGGCGGGCCCTGCTGAGCGCCGAATCCGCCGTGACGGCGGACGACCGCGCGGCCGAGCTCTGGTGGCCCGGCGACGCACGCCTCCGAGACCGGCTGATCGCGATAGTGCGGCGCATCGAGCCGGAGTGCGCTTGCCTGCCGTACGCCACCTACGCCGAGACGGGTCTGCACTCGCTCGCGCTGATGCGGCTCACGGCGCTGGCCGGACGGGAGTTCGGCGTATCGCTGACCCTCCTGGAGGTGCGCGACGCCCGCACTCTCGCGGCACTGTGCTCGCTCATAGCGGCCCGGACCGGCGGCACGCCGGAACCCGAGGAGCCGGCGGCCCCGCCGGCCCTTGACTCGGCGCCGCTGTCCCCTGCTCAGCGGCGCATGTGGGCGCTCGCGCAGATGCCGGGCATGAGCGCCGCCTACCACCTGCCGCTCGGCTTCCGCCTGACCGGTGCGCTGGATCGCGCGGCGTTGCGCGCCGCTCTGGACCGCCTCGCCGACCGCCACGACGTGTTGCGCGCGCGCATCGCCGACCACGGCGACGGCCCGGCGCTGCGCATCGAGGGCGGCGGCAGCGGCTTTCCTCTGGCGGAGTACGACCTGCGCGGTCGCGAGGGCGCGCCCGCCGAACGGGATCGGCTGCTGGAGGAAGCGGCGTCGCAGCCCTTTGACCTCGCCGGCGGCCCGCTGGTCCGGGGCTGCCTGATCATGGCGGAGGACGAGGAGGAAGCCGGCGGCCGGCCCACGTACGACCTGCTCCTGGTGCTCCACCACATCATCGCCGACGGCTGGTCCCTCGACGTGCTGTGCCGCGACCTCGGCCGGCTGTACGCGGCGTTCCGTGACGGCGCACCGGACCCGCTGGAGCCGCTGCCGATCCGGTACGCCGACTACGCCGCTCAGGAGAGCCGGGCGACGCCGGGGCTCACCCGGGCGACGGACTACTGGCGTACCGAACTGGCCGGAGCGCCCGCGGTGTGCGACCTGCCCGCCGACCGGCCCCGGCCGGCGGTTCCGGACGGGGAAGGCGGCCTGGTCCACCGCGCGCTGGACGCCGAGACCAGCGCCGCGATCAGGGAGCTGGCGGGCCGGTACGGGGCGACCGTCTTCGAGACGCTGCTGGCGAGCTGGGCGGCCGTCGTCGGCCGGCTCAGCGGCCAGGACGACGTGGTGATCGGGATCCCGGCGGCGGGTCGCGACCGCGAGGAACTCGCCGACCTGGTCGGCCTGTTCGTCAACACCCTGCCGATCAGGCTGGACTCCTCCGGCGCGCCGACCGTCGCCCAGTGGCTGCACCGGGTCGCGACGCGGGCCCGCCACGCGCAGGACCATGCCGAGCTGCCGTTCGAGCAGATCGTGGAGGCCGCGGGGGTACGCCGATCGCCGGCCCGGCTTCCGCTGTGCCAGGTGTTCTTCGCCTGGCAGGAGTCCGGCACCGCCCGGCTCGGTCTGCCCGGCGTGGCCGTCGGGCCGCTGCCCCGTCCGGAGCACCGCACCGCCAAGTTCGATCTCGCCCTGATGGTCGCCGACGTCGGCGGGCGCATCGAGGCCGACCTCGAGTACGCCTCGGCGCTGTTCGAGCGCGAGACGGCCGAGCGGTACCTGGACCACTGGCGGACGCTGGTGGCGGCGATGGCCGCCGATCCCGACCGGCCGCTGGAGCGGCTGCCGTTGCTCGGTCCCGAGGAACGCGCCGAGGTGCTGCGCGCCGGCGGCGGAACGGTTGTCGTCTATCCCGACGACCGTGGCGTGCACGAACTCTTCCGCGACCGGGTCGCGACGGCCCCGCACGCGCTCGCCGTGGTGCACGGCGACCGCGGCGTCACCTACGCCGAACTGGACGCGCTGGCAGGCGGGCTGGCGGTGCGTTTGCGCGATGCCGGGGTGCGTCCGGGCGATCGGGTCGCCGTCGTGCTGGAGCGCTCGGCCGAACTGGTGGCCGCCGAGCTCGCCGCGCTGTACTGCGGAGCGAGCTACGTACCGCTGGACCCGGACTTCCCGCCGGCCCGGCAGGAGATGCTCCTGCGGGACAGCCAGGCACGTGCTGTCGTCGTGACCGCCGGCACCGACGTGCCGACCCCTGCCGGGGTGCCCAGGGTCGAGCCCGGCACGCCGGCGGAGGTCGTGGCAGCGGACGTCGCCGGAACCGTGCCGGGGTCGGCCGCGTACGTGATGTACACCTCGGGGTCGACCGGCGAACCCAAGGGCGTCGTGGTCGGCCACCGCGGCATCAGGCGGCTCGTCGAGCGCAACGGCTACGCGGACTTCCGGCCCGGCGACCGCACGGCCTGCATCGCGAACCCGGCGTTCGACGCGAGCACCATGGAGGTGTGGGGGCCGCTGGTCACCGGCGGCACGATCGTCGTGGTGGACCGCGAGGACCTGCTGGACCCCGTGCGGTTCGCCCGGGTCCTGCGGGACCGGCGGATCGCCACGATGTTCCTGACCGCCGGCCTGTTCCACCGCTATGCCGAGCCGGTCGGCGAGGCACTGGCCGGGCTGCGTCACCTGCTGATCGGCGGCGACGTGGTCGACCCGCACGTCCTGCGCCGGTTCCTGGCCGCCGGTCACCGGCCCGGCCATGTGCTGAACGCCTACGGCCCCACCGAGACCACGACGTTCGCCCTCACCCACGAGGTCACCGACCTGCCCGCCGACGCCGTGCGCGTCCCGATCGGCCGGCCCATCGCCAACACCCGCGCGTACGTGCTGGACCGCCACCGACAGCCGCAACCGATCGGCGTCGTCGGCGAGCTGTACATCGGCGGCGACGGCGTCGCGCTCGGCTACCTGGGCCGCCCCGACTTGACCGAGGAACGCTTCCCGCCCGATCCGTTCGCCCCCGGCGACGCGACGTCCCCGGGCGGGAGCGGGCCCGGCGGCGGGGCCCGGATGTACCAGACCGGGGACCTGGCACGCCGGCTCCCGGACGGGACCGTGGAGTTCGTCGGGCGCGTCGACACGCAGGTGAAGATCCGCGGCTTCCGCGTCGAGCCCGGTGAGGTCGAGACCTGGCTCGCCCGCCATCCGGCGGTGCGCGAAGCCGCCGTGGTGGCACGGCGGGACGAGGCCGGCGAGGCCCGGCTCGCCGCGTACTACACGGTGGCGGGCGAGGAACCGGCCGTCGCCGGGCTGCGGTCGTGGCTCGCCGCGCGGGTGCCCGCTCCCATGGTCCCGGACGCCTGGATACGGCTCGCCGCGCTGCCCATGACCCCGACCGGGAAACTCGACCGCCGCGCGCTGCCGGACCCGTCGACCGCCGTGGCCGCCGGGGCGGTCCACGAGCCGCCGGCCGGCCCGACCGAGGAGGCGCTGGCGGCGATCTGGGCCGAGGTCCTCGGCCGGCCCCGGATCGGCCGCACCGATCACTTCTTCGACCTCGGCGGCCACTCGCTGACGGGGATCCAGCTGATCAGCCGGGTCCGCGGCACGTTCGACGTCGAGATCTCCATCCTCGACGTCTTCCAGCACCCGGTCCTGGCCGATCTCGCCGCCCGGATCGTCGACATCCAGCTCGCCGCGTACGACCCGGCCGAGCTGGCGGCGCTCTTGGCGGGCGCCGCACAACAGGAACGCAGGTGACCATGCGAGGACTGACCGAGCACACGATGTTCCCCGGCGGCGGCTCGCCCCTGGTCGTGAGCCCCGCCTCGGGTGCGCCCGACCTGGCCGAGGTCGTCGCCGCCCACCGCGCGCGGATCGACGAACGGCTGCTCGACCACGGTGCTGTGCTCTTCCGCGGCTTCCCGGTCGCCTCCGTCGAGGAGTTCGCGCGCTTCGGCTCCGCGCTCTCGCCGCAGGCCCTCGACTACGTCTACCGCTCGACCCCGCGGAGCTCGGTCGGCGAAGGCGTGTTCACCGCGACCGAGTATCCCGCCGATCAGGAGATCGCCCTGCATTGCGAGAACGCCTACCAGCGCGAATGGCCGCTGAAGCTCGCCCTGTGCTGCCTGGTCGCGCCGGCGACCCGCGGCGAAACGCCGCTCGCCGACCTGCGCCGGGTGACGGGGGCGGTCGGCCAGGAGATCCTCGACGCGTTCGAACAGAGGCAGGTGCGGTACATCCGGCACTACCGTCCGCACGTCGACCTTCCCTGGGAGGTCGTCTTCCAGACGTCCGACCGCGGCGAGCTCGCCGAGTTCTGCGCCGCGCACGGCATCGAGCATTCATGGCTGGACGCGACGACGCTGCGCACCGCGCAGACCGCGCAGGGCACCGCGCGGCATCCGGTCACGGGTGAGCGCGTCCTGTTCAACCAGGCGCACCTCTTCCACCGTTCGAGCCTCCCGCCGCAGATCGCGGCGTCGCTGGCGGAACTGTTCGGCGTCGATCGGCTGCCGCGCGACGCCGTCTTCGGCGACGGCACCGACATCCCGCTCGCGTATCTGGAAGCCGTGCGCGCCGCGTTCCGGTCCGCGTCGGTGCAGTTCCCGTGGCAGCCCGGGGACGTCCTGCTGATCGACAACATGCGGATGGCGCACGGCCGCCGCCCGTACACCGGCGAGCGCAAGGTCATCGCGACCCTGCTGGAGCTGTACAGCGGTCAGGGCACTGAGGGAACCGCGGCCCGCACCCACCGCCTCGCCGAACGCTGACCGCGCGCCCCACAAACGCAGGAGAAGGAAGAAGAGGACCACCATGCCCAGTCCCGGCACCCTGCGGCGCAACCGCGACTTCCGGCTGTTCCTCGTCGTCGTCGGGCTGTCGCGGCTCGGCACGCAGGTCTCCTTTCTGGCGCTTCCGCTGCTGACGCTGCGACTGACCGGCTCCTCGGCGCGGACCGGTTCACTCGCGCTGCTGGAGGGCGTGGTCTTCTTGGCCATGAGCCTTCCCGGCGGCGCCCTCGCCGACCACTTCTCGCGGCGAGCGACCATGGTCGGCTGCGCGCTGGGCTGCGCGGCGGCGATGGGCGGGCTCGCGACCGCGGTGACTCTGCATCACGCGTCGTTCGCGCTGATCGCCGCGGCCGTCGTGGTGATCGGGGTGCTGGGCGGGGTCTTCGCGCCCGCGTCCGGCGCGTCGATCCGAACGATCGTCGCGGAGGGCGACCTGCTTGACGCGTACTCCACGCTGGAGGCCAGGAGCGCCGTCCTCTTCCTGATCGGACCGCCGCTCGGCGGCTTTCTGTTCGGCATCTCGGCGCAGGTGCCGCTGTGGACGGACGCCGCGTCGTACGTCGTGTGCGCGCTCGGCGTGCTCGCCGTGCGCACGCCGCTGAATCGGCCGCGGGCCCCCGCCCCCGCGGTCGGGGCGGACGTCTCGCCGGACCGGACGCAGGACGGGCGTACCGGCACGGTGCGGTCGCTCGCGAAAGGCGCCGCCGCGGGCATGGTCTTCATCTGGCGGAACGCATTCCTGCGGTACTGCGCGCTGGGTACCGCCGCGCTCAACACCGCCTTCCAGAGTGCGATCTTCCTGGTGATCCTGGCGTTCGCGCGCGACGGCCGCGGCGCGACGGCCACCGGCCTGGTGATCTCCGCGTGGGGGATCGGCGCGCTCGCCGGCTCCTTGCTGGCGCGCCGCCTCACCAAGCGGTACGACGCCCGGCAGACGCTGCTCGGCGTCACCTGGGCCTGCGCGGCGCTGGTCCCGCTGCTCGCGGTCGCGCACGGCGCCGTCGTCGCGGTGATCGCGGTCGTGGCCGGCTGCGGGCTGCTGGCGCCGAGCCACAACGCGGTCGCGGCCGGGACGCTGGCCCGGCTCACGCCGGACCACCTCCAGGGCCGGGCGCAAAGCGCCGCCGGGCTGATGGCGATGGCGGGGGCGCCGTTCGGCCCGCTGCTGGCCGGGATCGCGTTCCAGTCCTTCGCGCTGTGGACGCTGTTCGTCGCCCTCGGCGTGCTGATCGCCGCCGTCGCGCTGGCCGGCCAGGCGAGCGCCGCATTGCGCACCGTACCCGCGGCGCCCGGTCAGGAGCCCCGGCTCCAGACGGTCGCCGGCCCTTCGTGACCTCCGGCACCACCACGACGACCACTACGACGACAACCACGACGACCACCACTGGGACCACCACGACGAGAGGATGGCGATGCTGCGAATCGCCCTTGTGAACATGCCGTTCGCGGACTGGCACCGCCCGTCCTTCGCCCTGAGCCAACTCGCCTCGCTCACCCGGCGCGAGTTCGGAGACGAGGTCGAGACCGACGTCGTCCACCTCAACCAGGACATGGCCGAATACTTCGGCGTCCCCCTCTACACCGCACTGGCCGGCACCATCGAGCACCTCACGACGGGCCTCGGCGACTGGTTGTTCCGCGACGTGGCCTTCCCCGACCTCCCGGAGAACTCCGCCGAGTACTTCCGGCGTTACTACGTCGGCCGGCGCTGGGACGAGTTCAGGGCGCACATCGCAGAGCTCCGCGACGGGCTGCCCCGGTTCTGTGCCGAGCTGGTGGAGCGGTACGACCTCGCGTCCTACGACGTCGTCGGCTTCACGTCGATGTTCGCGCAGACCGCCGCGAGCATCGCGCTGGCCCGGATGATCAAGCAGCGCGCCCCGTCCGTGGTCACCGTCATCGGCGGCGCGAACTGCGAACCACCGATGGGGCGCGAACTCGCCGCGGGCGTGCCGGTGCTGGACTTCGTCTTCCAGGGACCCGCGCTGCACACTTTTCCGGCGTTCGTCCGGCACCTGCTCGACGGAGACCCGGAGGGCCTGCACGCGATCCCCGGCATCCTGTCGGATCGCAACTGCGCCGACCCCCGCTACGCCGCCGCCGTCGGGCGGGAACGTGACATCGACGACTACATCGAGCTCGACTACGACAGCTTCGTCGCGTCCTTGCGCGGCAAAGCCGATCTCACCGCCGCGATCGACGCCGGCACCCAGCCGATCCTCTATTTCGAGACCTCGCGCGGCTGCTGGTGGGGCGAGCGCTCGCACTGCACCTTCTGCGGCCTCAACGGGCTCACCATGAAGTACCGCGCCATGGACGCGGCTCTCGCGCGCCGGCAGCTCGACCGCCTCTTCGCCTACGCTCCTTGGTGCACCACGTATGCGTGCACCGACAACATCATGCCGAAGAACTACCCGCGGGACGTCTTCGACCACCTGCGCCCGCCCGCGGGCGCGTCGATCTTCTACGAGGTCAAGGTCCCCGTGGCCGACCGCGACATGAAGCTCATGGCGCGCGGCGGCGTCAACCGTGTCCAGCCCGGCATCGAGGCGCTGTCGACCGACACGCTCGCCCTGATGGGCAAGGGCACCACGGCTTTTCAGAACATTCAGTTCCTCAAGAGCTGTTCGCGGCACGACGTCGAGCCGGTCTGGAACCTGCTGGTCGGCTTCCCCGGCGAGGAGGAGTCGGTCTACCGCGGTTACGCGGAGAACCTTCCGCTGCTGTTCCATCTGCCGCCGCCGTCGGGCGCGTTCATGGTCCGTTTCGACCGCTACAGCCCGTATTTCACCAAGGCCGCCGAGTACGGCCTGAAACTGCGCCCGATGGCGTACTACCGGCTCATCTACCCCTTCGGGGAAGCCGGTCTGGAGAACTTCGCGTACTTCTTCGCCGACGAGCGGCTGGCGCCGTACCAGCTCGCGGCCATCAAGTGGCTGGAACCGCTCAACGAGTTGACCCGGCAGTGGACTGCGCGCTGGCAGGAAGCGGGTGCCGAGCCGCCGCGCCTGACGCTCACCGTCGCACCGGACGGGCACGGCCGCATTCACGACTCGCGCGGCGGCAGCCCGCGCGAGTACGTGATCGACGCCGAGGACGTCGCGATCCTGCATCGCCTGTCCTCGCCGCTGCGGCCCGAACGTCTCGCCGCCTTCCTGGGCCGCGACACCGCCGACGTCACCGCGCGCCTGATCGCCTTGCGCGAGCGCTGCTTGCTCTTCGAGGAGGGAGGCCGGGCCCTGTCCCTCGTCATGACCGAGGAGACCGAGAGTGAGGACGCCGCCCCGCGCGACGTGTGGGAGATCCATCCGGTGTGAGCGCCGCCTCACGGGGCCCGCCCGTTTCCGACGGTGCGGGCCCATACACCGAATACAACCAGGCTGGGCAGCGCGACATGTACGTGTTCTACGATAGGTTTTTTCAGAATGCTGATCGAAATCGCCGCACGGGCGGCAGCGCATCGATGACGCGCCAGATCGTCTCCGATGCCCCCGACCTCTTCGCGCCGGGCCTGTTCGACGGCACCGGGTTCTACGACGCCTTCGCGTGGTACCGCGCGCACGACCCCGTCTCGTGGCAACAGCCCGAGGGCTCGGCCGACGGCTTCTGGAGCGTCACCAAGTACCGCGACGTGGTCGCCGTCCACCGCGACAGCACCCGGATGAGCTCCACGAAGGGCATCCGGCTCGGTACCGGGGCCTCCGCCGCCGCCGCGGTCGCCGACAAGATGCTCATCGTCTCCGACCCGCCCCACCACACGCGCATGAAGCGCGTCCTGGCCCAGCCGTTCTCCCACGAAGTGCTCACCCGCGCCGAGACGTATGTGGAGGCAGTCGTCGCGGACGTCGTCGCCGCGGCAATGCGCGAGCCGGAACCGGACCTGCTCACGTATATCCGGCGCATCCCGACCGACGTGATCTGCGCGATCATGGGCCTACCGCGCGAAGACTGGGAATGGATCGGGAAGAAGACCACCGAGGCGTTCGAGTCGCCGTCGGACGTCCAGCGGGCCACAGCCAACAGCGAGATCTTCCAGTACTTCTACAACATGGTCGGCGAGAGCACCAGGACCGGCGCGAACGCCTTCATCCGCAGCCTGCTCGGACACGCCGCGACCACCAACACCGATCCCGAGAGCGCGCGACTCACCGACGAGGAAGTCATCTTCAACCTCAGCGGAATCCTCTCCGGCGGGAACGAGACGACACGTTTCACCCTGGCCTCGCTCACCCTGCAACTGGCCCACCACCCCGACCAATGGCGCCGCATCACCACCGGCGAGGTGGACCCGACAACCGCGACCGAGGAAGCCCTACGCTGGTCAGCACCCGGCATGCACGTGATGCGCACCGCGACCGAGCCGCTCCGCATCGGCGACACCGACATAGCACCCGGCCACCGCGTCGTCACCTGGACCGGCTCAGCCAACCGCGACGAAGACGTCTTCGCCGCCCCCGACACCTTCGACGTCGGACGCACCGCCAACCGCCACCTCACCTTCGGCGCAGGCCGCCACATGTGCCTGGGCAGCCGCCTCGCCCGCCTACAGATCACCGCCTACCTCCGCACCCTCCGCCGCCTGGTACGCACCATCACAGCGACCGGCGAACCCCGCTACAACGGCTCCAACTTCGCCTGGGGCCTGAACGAGCTTCCGGTGGAACTGCGCGATTAGAGTCTGCGCGCCGTCATCTCCGTCTCCGCGCGCCCCACACCGGCACCGCCGGTCAGCATCCCAGCCCAAAGGCTGTCGGCGGGGGTGACGAGGACGAAGCGCCTGCGCGGCGGGTCGCACGCGAACGGGCGCCAGACCAGGCCCGCGTCCGGGGCGGTGGTGTTGCGGGTTCGCAGGGCGACCAGGTTCTGGCCGGATCGGTGCGCGGCCAAGCGCCGGTGGTAGGTGCGGCACGGGATACCGATCAGCGCGCAGAACCTCGAGACCCGACTGAGACCTACCGCACCGCAGTGTGCGACCAGACGCCCGGGTTCAACAGCATCCTGATCCACCCGCGCGCGGCGGCCTGGACACCGGACACCCAGGTGTGGCGCTGGGCCGCGCCGAACGTCAGCGGCTGGAACCTGCTGACCGACGTGAAGTTCCGGCAGAGCACCGTCTTCGGCGAGCTGGTGCTGGCCACGGCGTCCGGCGGCAACGCCGGGAGCATCCACGACCGGACTGGCCTTCGCCGCCGTCGGCGCGGCCGCGAGACCGGTGGCGTTCCCGCCTTCATGCTCCCTCCCACCGGTGAAGGTCCGCCAGTGGAGTTCGGCACTCCGCCTATCGCGATTCTCTTGCGGCCTTACCTCGCGAGGCCCGGCCCCCAGGCTCGACAGGCCGCTCCGCCCCGCGTGTTCAAGCTGCTTGTCTTGCTGTTTTCGGACGCCCTGTGGTGCTGCGTTCAGCGAATAGATCCGCCAGCAGCATCACGGCCGCACCGATCCCCACACCGCACAATGTCCACAGCACCCGGTAACCCTCGGCGGCGTAGCCAGAGGGCTGCGGAAGATCCACGAAGATCAGCACGCCGGCGGCGATGGCCGCACAGTAGAGCGCGTAGTTCCAGAACCGGATCGCCGCGCCGTGCATCAAGACGATGAGGGCAACCACTTCGAGCGCATTCACGGCCGCGATGAGTTTGAGCCCATGTTCACTGGCGGGTATCAGCAGCAGCAGCGCGGCCGCGACCGCACCGAGCAGCGCCCCGGTCAGGCGTTGCTCCGCGATGAGTGTGGTCTGTTCCAGACTCGGTTTCATCGCCACTATGGCCGCGATCGGCATCCAGTACCCGTGCGAAAGGTCCAGGCCGAACGCCAGCGCGACGGCGGCCGCGACGGCCCCAGCACGGATCGCCGCGAACATGACCAGCGGCCGGGTCAGGTCCCGGCGCGAGGTGTCACCGGGAATCTCCGTGACCGGCTGCGGCCGGTCCACCCGGCGGACCAGCCACACCAGGAACGTCACCGCGATCCACAGCGCCGAACCTCCGGCCCAGGCGAGCGTCTGCGCCCACGTATAGCTGGTGGTGTGCGTGTGATGGTGGAGGCTGAACGCCACACCGAGAACGACGATGAACCAGATGTTGAGCAGCAGCGCCGCGACGAATCTGTGAACGCCGAACGCGGCCGCGAGACCTGCCGCCAGCGTGACCACGAAGGCCGCGAGCATCATCCAGCCCCATCCGGCCCCGCCCATGCCGAACCCCCACGCCGTCAGCGCCGCACCGACCAGCGCGAAGCCGGCGACGCGCGACGCGCGGTGCCCGTAGCTGCCCCCCGGATCGGCCAACGCCGCGAAAAACAGGCCGAACAACGCGCTGAGCAGGTACTGCTCGTATCCGGTCGCCAACAATACGACCAGGGGCACCAGCGCGACATCCAGGAACAACACGCCCCGCGGCCAGTTGAGCCCCGCTGGATTGAGCGCGAACACCGCATGCAGCCGACGCTTGACCCGTCCGGCATGAGGAGGCCGTCCTTCCAGGTTTTCTACGCTGGCCATGGTCATCCCCGCTTTCCCTTGTGCCAGGCAAGCCACCCCATATCGCCCGGAGAATCGCCTCCCAAGAACGGCGGCACAACGGCAGTGGTCGCGGCGACCCAGTCCAGGCGGCCGGAGGCGCATCGCGGCAAACGCCACCGCCGCGATCTTTGCCCTGCTTCCAGTCTCACCGGCCATCGCTCCGACGAGCAACTCGACTCCTGCCGAGGGGCGACCATCCCGCGCGAACACCAGTCCCGGGTGACCTCAGCCCGAAGAAGCGAACATGGAGGGGACACATCGGCTTTCCCACCAGCTGCCTCGGTGGTCGCGCGCTCTTCGGGCCGGGACGCCTGCCGATGCGTAAGCGCTATAACATGGCGACCGGTGCAGTTACGCATTCTTATCTGCCGATGATTATTACTGAGCTTTAAGGTGTGGTGTCGTCGAGGGCTGACAGTTGTTCGGTCCGGCGGTACGTCTGTTGTGTGAGATATGCGCAAGGTGGCGGGTTGACCGCCGAGCGTAGAGCGGTGCGAGAGCAGCTGAGGATGGAGGCCGGTGAGCGGTTCGCCGTCGGCGACGACAACGCGGTGATCGCCAAGGAGCTGCGGGTGCACGTTGTCTGTAGTCGGCCCTACTCGGCGTCCTGTGCCTCGATCAGGTCGAGGTCGCGAACGCAGAAGCGGTGGTGCTCGAAGGTCTCGTTGAGCACGGTGCCGAGGCACTGCCGCACCAAGCGGCCCCGGGCGTACGGCGGCCAGACATCGTCGTCGGGCACCGGCGCTCGCGCTGCGAGCTGCACGGCGGTGACCTCGTCGAGCCAGGCCTCGAGCTCGGCGGCCTGTGCGTCACGCACGCTCACGATCTCGTCGAGGGTCGGATCGAGCGAGAGATCAAGCCCGTGCGCTCCACGGTAGGGCTCGACGGTCGGCCCGATGCCCATCGGTGTGAACAGCTCCGTCGAGCCCAGGCAGCAGCGACGGAACCACGAGTCGTGGACGAAGACCAGGTGGCGCATCGTCTGCACCGCCGACCACTCGTCGTTCACGCTGCGGCGCTCGATGCCGGGCGTACGGCGGATTCGCTCGATCGTGGCGGCCCAGCCGGCATGGAGCTGACGCGATGCCTCGCGCAGATCGTCAGGGTCCTCGGAGCGGATCAGCACCCGCACCGGATGACGCCGGTCGAGCTCTGCCTCGACGTACTCGGTGACCTCGACACCGTTCACTACGAGGTTGGTGACGAGCCCGTCGATCACGGCATCCTGCATGACGACGCCGATCAGGCGTGCCCCGGTCAGATCGCACTCGCGGAACTCCGCACCGTGCAGATCCTCGTCGATATATCGCGTCATGCTCCGCATACTAGGTCCGGCCACCGACAAAGCCAGCCGCCCCGAGTCATCCGCAGTTGTCGGCCGAGCAGTTCGCGGTGCTGGAGGCGGAACTGGAGCGCGGGTCGGTCGCGCACGGCTGGCCCGCTGTTGCGTTGACCGCTCTACGCTCGGCGGTCAACCCGCCACCTTGCGCATATCTCACACAACAGACGTACCGCCGAACCGAACAACTGTCAGCCCTCGACGACACCACACCTTAAAGCTCAGTAGTTTGGGAACGTCGTCGGAGCCGCCGTACTGGCCGTAGGCCTCGTAGCGCCCTTGTGCTCGCCGACGTGCACTGGCTACGCGCCTCGGACGGCGGCGCGGCGTTCCGCCTGCTGCGCGGTTTCTTCGACGGAGCGCTGCTGTTGAGCCTGGGGATCCTCGTGGCAGCGGCTGTGAACTGGTGCCCACCGTGACACCCGGGCGGATGTCGAGGTTCGGCAGGACTATCTATGGCAGGCAGGCCAGATCTCGATGTCCGCCGGAGGGACAGGTCAGCCGATCTCGGCGGCAGTCTCCTGGACGGCCTCGTCCACGTCCTTCGAGCTCACGTCGAGTTCCTTCTCGACGTGCTTTTCGGCCTTGAGCCCTGCCTTGTCGACGGCCTGGGCCAGGGTGCTCTCCCCGACGATCACGAGAGCAGCCTGTCCGTCATCGATGATCTCCCCGAACTCCTTGACGTCCGCGCGGGACATACCGCGCCACAGATGGCCGCTGACGCCGCCCACGGCAGCACCGACGGCGGCCGCACCGATGATCGCGGGCGGGAACAGCAGCCCGACGAACGCACCCACCGCAGCACCGCCCCACGCCCCGTGCCGAGTGGCCGTCTCGTCTTTGTTGACGTACACCTTCCCCGTGTCGTCCTTGGTGACCACGGCGGCATCGTAGGAGCCGACCGCGCCGAGCGCGTGCAGATCCTTCACGACGTCGTAGTCGGCCTGCGCCGCGTCCTCGCTCGGGTAGGTACCGACATACGTGAAAACCGCGTCAGCCTTCGTCATGACCTCGATCCTTCCCCGCCTCCCGCCGTGACCAGCAAGGCACGGCGATCTCTCAAGCCGCGCAACTGAAGTGACAGCAGAAGCTCGACACCAGCACTGGAATGCGGCTACCCGTCAAGATCAGGCTATGCACGCTAGTACGAACGGGGCAACAGCAAGCAGCCGCCCACATTCACAGAGTGACCAGCCGCTACCGTCGTTTTGCATGGGCGCTCTCCAGTGCATCGGGGCAGATGGCTGTCGACTTCTTGCGCGTCATTCAAGTGATTCATCAATCCCCTCATACGCACTGAGAAGGCGCGCCACCATCGCCTCGGGCACAGATCATCCAGTATCCCGGCACTGGCCACCGACGATTTCAGCCGCTTCGCAAGCAGCGGCTCGACAACGACCGCGAAACGCGACCGCTCAGGCCCCTGACAGGCCGATGCGCCCGGTGCGAAACCCCGGCCGACATCCAGTGACCGATCACGCGAACAGTCACACGACCGGCCCGGACTTCATCCGAACCGGTCATGTGCGGAGAACCAAGCTGGCCGAATGCCCGCCCGACTCCGCCGAACAGACTGCGAGGACCGGAATCCGGACCTTCGGGGGGTCACGGCCACACCCGGGCGGCCCACACGGCAGATGGTCATGTGGGCCGTCTGGGTGAGGCCGGCTCCTGGTGGCCGCGAGGCTTCCGAGCCTGGTCGATGGCCTGCGTTAGGTTGCGAGCGGCGTGCCGACCCGGTCAGTGCGCGGTGTTTTCACGTCCAAAGCGACGCCGTGTCAGCCGCCGTCGTTCTCAGGGAGGCCACTGTGACGACTGAACAGATCTTCCTGGGTTTGGGCCTGATCGTGCTGCTCGCGGTCTGCTCGCAGCTGCTGGCGGCCGCGCTGCGGATTCCCGCGCTCATCGTCCTGCTGCCCGTCGGCTTCACCGCCGGCGCGCTGACCGGGGACGTCGACCCGAACAAACTGCTCGGCTCGGCGTTCTCCCCGCTGGTCTCCCTCGCCGTGGCCCTCATCCTCTACGACGCCGGCCTCGGGCTCGAGCTGCGCGAGCTGCGCGGCCACACCCGCCGCATCGTGATCCGGCTGATCTGGCTCGGGGTGCTGATCACCTGGGCGTTCGCCGGACTGTTCGGAGGGTTGTTCCTCGAGCTGTCGACACGAGTCGCGGTCATGCTCGGCGTGATCCTGGTGGTGTCGGGCCCGACAGTCGTCGGACCGCTGCTGGACTTCGTGCGGCCGGTCGACCGGGTACAAAGTGTGCTGATCTGGGAGGGGTCGCTGATCGACCCGATCGGCGGGATCCTGGGCGCGCTGGTGTTCCACGCCGTCGACACCGACTCCCAGCGGGACTTGCCGGTCCAGCTGGTGCAGTTCCTGGCCAGCGCCGGGCTCGGCCTGGCCGGAGGGGTCGTCGGGGCGGGGGTGTTGTGGCTGGCCTCCCGCACCCTCCGGCTGGGCGAGGTCCTCGGTACCACCGTGCAGCTCGCCGTGGTCGTCGCGGTGGCCGCGGGGTGCGACGCGCTGCGTGATGACTCGGGCCTGATCGCGGCGATCGCCATGGGGCTGGCGGTCGCCAACATCCCGGGATTCGCGCTCCCGCCACGCCGCCCCTTCTTCGAGACCCTGGTCTCGTTGACCTTGGGCCTGCTGTTCATCTCCATCTCGGCCACCATCACGCCGGAGTCCCTGCGGCATGTGGCGCTGCCGACGCTCGGGCTGGTCGCGGTCCTGGTTCTCGTGACCCGTCCTCTGGTCGCGGCCGTGACCACGTGGCGCACGGATCTGGCCAGGGGGGAACGCGGCATGATCGGGTGGATGGCGCCGCGCGGCATCGTCGCGGCCGCCACCGCCGCCACGTTCTCCACCACGCTGGTGGCACGCGGCATCGGCGGCGCGCAGAAGATCCTTCCCGCCACCTTCATGGTCATCGTCGCCACGGTGGTGCTCTACGGCCTGACCGCCGTGCCCGTGGCCCGGATGCTGCACGTGGTGCGGCCGGCCCATTCCCGGCCGCTGCTCGTCGGCGGCGAGCCCTGGGTGATCGACCTGGGCCGGGCACTGAGCTCCCTGGGCATGGAGGTCCTGATGTGGGCCGGCCAGGATCAGCAGCGAGAGCAGATCACCCAGGCCGGCCTCGAGCTGGCCCGCGGCAAGCTGCTCGCCGCGGCCACCGCCAGGCGAGCCGAGCTCAGCGGCATCACGATGATGCTTCTGCTCACCGCCGACGACGACTTCAACACGCTGTGCTCGGTCGTGCTGGACAGGGCGATCGACGGCCCGATCTACCGCCTGGGCCCGGCCGGCCCGGAGCACGGCGCGGTCGCGCCCCACACCGGCGGCGAGGTGCTGTTCGACCAAGAGCTGACCGGTGTCGCCATCGACCGCCGATACCAGGCCGGCGCCCGCATCCAGCTGCGCACCGCCGACGGCGCCGTCCCCGACCGACACGACCTGCTGTTCGTCGTACGTCCCGACGGCCGCATCGACCCCGTGACCCGGAAGGCCGCCGTGACGGCCGACCCGGGAGACACGGTCGTACTGCTGGGCCCTGTTCCGCAGTGATCCGCAGTTCTCATCCCCGGTAGGTCCCTAACCTTGCCCACGGGAACCTTCATTCCGATGAGCTTCGGCGACGCGGTCATCGGCGACCCTGCGGGCCGGGGTTCAGCCGTGGGTCGCTGTGGCGACGGGCTTGCGGGAGGACTCGAGGAACGACCGCTGGCGGAACAGCCGGAAGACCCCCGCCTTGTCCTTGTAGTACTGCCAGGGGTAGCCGCCGGACATCGACCCGCCGACGGCGGTCCAGACGTCGCAGGCCTCGTCGTAACGCTCCGTCTGGTACAGCGCCCAGGCGAGAAGGTTCTGGTCGATGGTGCCCAGGCCCCCGCCGGCGGGAACCTCCCCGGTCCAGAAGGCGTCCAGCGCCTCGTCGAGGAGCGGGCGGCCCGGCCCGGTGCGGTAGAAGGTGCTGATGTCTCCCTCGGGGCGCTTGTCGAGGTTGTTTCTGAGCCACAGCTCCTGCGCGTAGTGGATGCGGAGCTCGAAAGCCATCGCCGATTTCGGGGCGCGGGCCGTCTCCTCCAGGACGAACCGCTCGGCCAGCTCGTCCGAGCCGAACCACTTGGCGAGCCAGTACTGGTGCGCGTAGGTGTGTGCTCGGCGGTGCAGCGGCGCACGGCGGGCGGCCTCGGCGAACAGGGGACGGAACTCGTCGTGCGGGATCTGCCGGCCGAGCGCGGAGATGATCCGGATGACCCAGGGGCTGGGGTCGTCGGGGGCGAGTTCCGCGGCCCGGGCGGCGGCGTCGTCGGCTTCGCGCGAGATGCGGTGGAAGCCCTCGAACTGCTCTCGCGTCGTCAGGCTGGCCGCCTGGCCGCCGCGCACACTGCTGGCGAGGGCGTGGAGCGCGCTGGCATGCACGACGGCAGCGTTCGCAGACTCCGGCTGCGCGGCGAGCCACGCCTGGAGCCACGAGTCGTCGTTCTTGGCCGAATCAGCGATCACCCCGACGTAGAGGAACCGGGTGTCCCAGTCGCCGCCGACGTCGTCGAGCAACCGGTCCGCGACGGTCCAGTCGTTCTGGAGACATGCCTTGCTCGCCGCGGCGAGTCGGCTGTCGCCGAGATACACGTCGAGGGCGATCGCGCTGTCGGGGACTAGTCCGTACCCGGCGGCGTCGAAGGCCGTCGCCGCCGGGTCCGCCGACCCGCTGCCGACAGCGGGGGCCTGAGTCTTCTTGCCTTTGCGGAACAGTGCCATGCGGGTGGAACTCCGTTTCGTCATCCGTGAAGATCGTGCGATCGGCAGCAAGGGCTGCGAAAAGCTCAAAGCTCGTATGTGTCGGGGACCCCGGCTTCAGCGAGGATCTTGCGCAGTGGCTCGGCGTCGGGCTGCCGGGAGACGATCGCGTCAAGGGCCGCTGTCAGCTGCTCCGCCGTGATCCCCGGTGCGTAGACCAGATGCGTGGGAGAGGACCACGACAGGACCCAGCGGGCCTTGCCGGTGTCGGCGAGAGCCAGATCCACCGCGAGGCCCAGCGCCGTGCGCGTGCGGCTGCGGTAGAGCTCGTCGCGGACGCGCTGGCTGTCGCCCTTCACCGGGTCGCCGGGAAGGCGGGCCCCGATGAGCGCGGCTCCTCCGGTCTCCAGCACGGCCAGCACGGTTCCGAGCCGACCTCGGCCCTCGCGGCCGGGGCCGTCGGGGGACACTGCCGCCGCCGCGGCGAAGAGCGGGCCGACACTGAGCGCCGTGGAGTCGCGGACGGTGCGGTGGACGAATTCCTCCCAGGGGAGGCGGTTCAGGGCCCGGCCCCGATCGTTCAGCGCGGAATCGAACGAATCCTGCAAAACGCGCTCCGGGTCCGCGAGCAACGCGCGGGCGGGGCGACCCGGAATCGCGCCCTCTGCCGGCATGTCCGAAGTCTTGTTCATGATGGCTGCGACACGTTCGGCCAGGGGCGGGTGCGAGTCGTACGGTGACGCCTTCGCCGGTCTCGTCTCCTCCGCGACCTCCCGCATCTCCGCCTGACGGGACGGCTCCGCCAGGAAGGAAACGAAGCCGCCCATGACGTCGGCAGGCAGAAAGCCCTGCCCGACGCCTGAGTACACATACCTTGACTGGAAGAACTGCCATGCCGTGCTCAAGGGAGCAATGCGCCGCAGGGCGGATACCGTCGCGGCGGCACCGGCGACCCGGACGGAGGCGGCGTCGGCCGCGTACTCCTGGCGTCGGCACACTTCCTGCGAGACGCGTAGGTAGAGCTTGGCGTAGGAGCGGAAGATCCGCGCCAGGAACGAATCGATGCCGTGCGAGCCGGCTATCTGCCCGAGGGTGTGGCCGATGGCGGTGCGACCACGGTAGGTGATGCCGGCCAGCCGGGTGTCCCGGTTGGCGTAGTGGCCGAGCTCGTGTGCCAGAACCGCGTCCAGCTCCGCCTCGGACAACCCTGCCACCAGCGGCGTACCGATCATCATCAGCCGCCGTCCCGGGATCAGGCCGAGCATCCGCGTCTTCTCCGCCACCCCCGCGTTCCCCTCGGGAATGAGCCGGATCTCATCCGGCGCCCGGGTCCCCACAGCCGCCGCGATCCGCCGCACCGCCGCCCACAACTCCGGTTGGTCGGCCTCGACGACCAGATAAGCGCCATCGGCCTCCCCGTCGTTGTCACGGTGGGACCGTGCCCCGATCATGAACACGCCGCGAGCCAGCGTGACGATCACCGGCACCGAAATGGCCAAGAGTTTGACCGTGCCGATCCCTAAGTGGCCACTGGCCACCATCAGCACATCAAGGGTCACCAACCCGGCGCCGAGACCCGCAGCTATGACATAAAAACCGACAAGGAGCCCAACAGCGGTCAACGCGCGAAAGAGCGTCTTCACAAGTCACCTGAACAGGGGTTTGATCAACGAGAGAATGCGTAGAAGATAGCGCGCTGGACGGGCCCGTGGGGACAATTGATGAGGCGGGATGAGAATGCCGGGTCGGCGCCAGCGCCCGGGGCTCGGGACGCCGGCGCGGACCCGTCGCTCACCCGATGATCCGCGTCGCCAGCGACGCCAGGCCGTCGGCGTTCAGTCCCGGCCAGCCGTGGACGGTTCGCTGCCATTCGGCCGGGATCGCGGCCCGGCCCCAGGCGGCGCCCAGCAGGACCCCCGCGATGGCGGCGACGGTGTCGGTGTCGTCGCCGGCGCGGACCGCGGCCTCCAGAGCGAGCCGGAAGTGGTCCTCCGGACGGTCGGGGATGCGGGTGTGGTAGATCGCGGACCAGGCGGCTTGCAGCGCCGGCACGACGAAGCCGTTGGGCTGGAAGGCGTGCGGCGGCTTCTCCTGCGCCTCGTCCAGCCAGGCCCTCCACTGCGCCTGGCGCTCGGCGGGGAGCAGGTGGACGGCGTCGCGGACGCCGCCGAACCGCCACAGGCTCGGGCCCGAGGCGAGCACGGCCTTGCGCACGCCTTCGCTCCACAGCACGCACGCGTCGCCGGCCAGCGCGTCGTAGTGGGTCAGGCTGCTGATGGCGCGGGCCGCGTCCCGGCAGCGGTAGACGGCGTCGGTGCCGTTGAGGAAGCCCAGCCCGACGACGCCGGTGCGCATCAGGGAGCCGTTACCCGCGGAGAGCCCGGTCTGCTGATGGAGCTCCCTCGAGGCCGCCCGGATCGCGGTCAGCGCGTCGCCGCGTTCCATCCGGGCCGTGTAGAGCACGCGGCGGGTCTGGGCGCCGATGTCGGACGCGCCGCTGGCCACCCAGCCGATGAAGCCCTCTGCGATGGCGCGCTGTGCGTTGTCCTCGTCCAGGGCGAGGCCGGTAGCGGCGACCTGGGCGATGATCACCTGCATCTGCGTGTCGTCGGAGTACTCGCCGGGGGCGTAGGGCCCGAGCCCGCCGCCGCGCATCACCGGCAGCTGGTCGTCGCCGAGCCTCGGCTGGAACTCATACGGCACGCCGAGCGCGTCACCGCACGCCGCGCCGATCAGTGCGCCGGCCGCACGGTCGGCCCGGATCTGCTGGGACGGGACGAGCGGCGTGCGCGGATCCGGCGGCGCGATCGGCCGGCCGCCCCCGGGCTGGAGATGGCCGTCGGCGGTGAGGCCGAGCGCGAACCCGCTGTCCCGCTGGGTGGCGGGCCGGCCCGAGGGGTTGCGCAGGGCCTCCTCGCGGCGGCGGTGCGCCTCGTCGATGATGCGCTGCTGTTCAGGGGTGGGGACGAAGTCGCTCATGGCTTACCTCTCCTGCAAGACGATGTGGTGGATGCCCCCGGGGCCCTTGGTGTTGGACAGCACATCGAACTCGGTGCCCGACTTGAACAGGACTTCCATCTCCTCGCCGTGCCGCGACAGGGCGGTGATGTCGACCCCGGTCTTGGACTGGATCGTCATCTGGACCAGGCTGTTGGCGTCGAGTCCGCCCTCGATGGTGGAGGCACTGGTGAAGGCGTGCTCGACGACCGACGAACCCGGAACGTACTGCGCGGCGATCTCGGCGGCCTTCGCCGGACTCAGACCCGAGATGGTCCGCACGACCTGACCTTCGAACGGCGCCATCTGGCTCAGCCCGGCATTGACGGCTGTCGCATGGTCGGCGTACTGCGCCATCAGCGCCGGATTGTCGCCGCGCAGGGCGGCATTGAGCTGCTTGTAGAACTCACTGCTGGTGTAGCCACGCGTCGCGGCCAGCTCATTCGGGTCCATCCCATGAAAGGCCGGGTCGTTCGCCACGATCTTCTTGCAGTAGTCGACATCCTCCGCGTAGCCGTAGTACTTCTGCGCGAAGTTGTCCATGGCGGCTTGGTGGGCGGCCGCGTCGGCGCCCGGCGCCGCGTGGACGGCGTCCGTGGGCGGAGCGACGTGGACGGCGTCCGGAGCCGCGTGGGCGGCGTCCACGGGCGCCACGTGGAGGGGGTCGGCGCCGGGGGTTAGGTGGGTGGGGTCGGCGCCGTGGGCGGCGTGAGCTGCGTCGGTGGCCGGGGCTGCGTGGGCGCCGTGGGCTGCGTCGGTGGCCGGGGCCGCGTGGGCAGCGTCGGCGGCCGGGGCTGCGTGGGCGCCGTGGGCAGCGTCGGCGGCGGGGGCCGCGTGGGCAGCGTCGGCGGCGGGGGCCGCGTGGGTGACGGTGCCGAACGGGTCAGTGCTGGGAGCGTGAGCGGCGTCGGCGGCCGGGGCCGCGGCATGGGCCGCATCGGCGGCGGGCGCCGAGTGCGTGACGGTGCCGAACGGGTCGGAACCGGGAGCGTGAGCCGAATCGGCGACCGGAGCAGCCGTGTGCGCTGCATCGGCGACCGGAGCAGCGGCATGGGCTGCGTCGGCGACCGGAGCAGCCGCATGGGCTGCGTCGGCGACCGGCGCTGCTGTATGCGCCACGTCAACTGCCGGCGCTGCCGCATGGGCCGTGTCGGCTGCCGGCGCGGCGACATGAGCGGCATCGGCGGCGGGCGCCGAGTGCGTGACGGTGCCGAACGGGTCGGAACCGGGGGCGTGAGCCGAATCGGCGACCGGAGCAGCCGTGTGCGCTGCATCGGCGACCGGAGCAGCGGCATGGGCTGCGTCGGCGACCGGAGCAGCCGCATGAGCTGCGTCGGCGGCCGGCGCTGCTGTATGCGCCACGTCAACTGCCGGCGCTGCCGCATGGGCCGTGTCGGCTGCCGGCGCGGCGACATGAGCGGCATCGGCGGCGGGTGCCGAGTGCGTGACCGTGCCGAACGGGTCAGAACCGGGAGCGTGCGCCGAATCCGCCGCCGGAGCAGCCGCATGGGCCGAATCCGCCGCCGGGGCAGCCGCGTGCGCCGAGTCCGCCGCCGGAGCAGCCGAGTGCGCTGCATCGGCGGCCGGAGCAGCCGCATGAGCCGAATCCGCCGCCGGAGCAGCCGCATGGGCCGAATCCGCCGCCGGAGCAGCCGCGTGCGCCGAATCCGCCGCCGGAGCAGCCGCGTGCGCCGAGTCCGCCGCCGGGGCAGCCGAGTGCGCTGCATCGGCGGCCGGAGCAGCCGTGTGCGCTGCATCGGCGGCCGGAGCAGCCGCATGCGCCGCATCACCCGCCGGGGCGAACGCATGCGCCACGTCCGAAACCGGCGCCTCCGCGTGCGCCACGTCGCTGACCGGTGCCGAGTTGGCGAATGCGCGGTCGAGGAGGTCCCATGTCGCCGCGTCGTGCGGGATCTGCGGTGCCGAGTTGGCGTAGGCCGCGTCGAGGGTCTGCCACGTTGCCGGGTCGTGCGGGATGTGGCTCGCCTCTTCGACGCCGTGCGATCCGTCGGAGAAGACCCGGACCAGATTGCCGAGTCCCCCCTTCAGGAGCGCGGTCATGCCGGTGAACAGTCCCTTCACGGCTCCCGCGCCGGCGCCGAGCAGGTGGGCGCCGGCGCCGAGGAAGCCGCCGGCGCGGAAGGCCTCGCCGAGGGCCGTCAAGGTGGTCAGGCCCTTGGTGATGGGGATGCACGCCAGCAGCGCCAGTCCCACATCCCACAAGCTCGCGCGGCCGTGGGCGTAGTCGTTGATCTTGTCGGCCAGCAAGATCAGGCCGGCCACCACGACCGCGATGATCAGCCAGAGCGGCCCGCCCACCACGAGCAGGATGATCCCGCCGATGAAGGACACGATCCCGGCGACGATCACCAGGCCCTTCCACACCACCGAGGCGATCTCGCCCACCTCGTGCCAGAACGAGTCCGGCGGGATGCCCGCGTCGGTGGCGGCGTTGATCTTGTTGCGGGCCGTGTCCTCGGCGGTGTGCCGCAGCGATTCGGCCGCGGACGCCAGCTTCTTCAGCGCCTCGAGCTGGGCGCTCGTCCCGCTCATCTGGTTGTTCAGGTTGCTGACGGCGTACTGCGCGTTCGTCTGCTGCCTCACCGCGTTGCTCACGCTGGTCGGGTCGACCGTCGCGGCCGCGTGCGCCGCGTCCACGCCCTTGTTCGCCGACGCCAGATCCGCGTGTGCCGAGGACAGCTGCTGCTGGATGCGCTGCACCTGGTCGTGCAGCGGCCGCGCCTGTGTCAGCGCCCGATCCGCCTGCGACTGGCAGCTGTCCAGCGCGTTCCCGAACTCGATCAGCGCCTCCGCGCACAGGTGGTGCGAGGTCGCGACCTTGTCCAGCTGCGCTGGGAACTTGCCTATGTGGTCCCGGAACGCGTCCCCCGACGCGCCGATCCAGTTCATCGCCGCCGGATCCCCGGCCAGCCCCCGCACGTCCCGCGCGGCCAGCTCGGCTTCATCCCCCAGTGTCTGCATCCGGCCGCCGAGTTCCCTTATCCGGAACGGCTCCCCGGGTGTTGGATCGTGGCTCAGATCCAATATGTTCCAGTCCGTAGGACGTACCACTTGTCGTGCTCCCCGTGTGTCGGTTTCCAGCCGCGGCGTCGGCGCTGCCGCGGACCCAGCTGCGGAACTAGCTGTCGTGCAGGCGCAGGGTTCCGGTCAGGGCGTCGAAGAGGTCGAACAGGCCCTCGGCCAGGGCGAACGCCGGGCTGCTGCAGGAGACCAGCAGCACCCTGTTGACGTCCGGCACCGGCACGAACGTCTGCATCGACGCGATTCGGATCGGCTTGCCCGGTTCAGGCTCGACATCCTCGATCCCGTAGGTGCGCACGGCCTGGCCGCACCCTTCGAGGTCGAACACCCGCACCTTGGTCCATGTGTCGTCGTCGTCCTTGGGCTCCTTGGGTGTCAGCATCGGCAGCAGGGCCGCGGTGCGGTCCGGTTCGTCGCTGCTGGCGCCCAGCGGACCGGGCAGCAGGAAGACGGTCACGCTGGCCGGCAGCACCCCGTCCTCCACCGGTTCGGCCATGCCGGCGCAGTAGACCGCCCCCGCGTCCCACGACCTGGCCGCCTGATCGCTCAGCAGCTTGGTGATCTCCCGGCGGCGCTCCTGCAGCTCGGGTACCTGCGCGATCCGGTCCCGGACCAGATCCCGGACCGACGCCTCCCGGGTCGCCGGATGCACGTCCAGCTCGAACCAGTTCGGCGGCACCCGCAGGCTGAAACCGATCCCGGCGTCGAGCGCCGGACCGCCGGTCACCGCTGGGCGCCTTGGCTCGAGTCGCTGTTCAGCTTGTCCGCCATGTCCTTGTCGGACTTGCGGATGGCCTTCACCGCTTCGTGCGCCATGTTCGCCAGCGCCTCGGCGGTGTCCTCCACGTGCTTGCGCCCGTCCCGCCAGTGCGACTCGAAGTGGTGCATGGCGTCGCGCACCTTGTCCGAACCGTAGTCGCCGTCATAGGAGTCGATGGTGTGGCGGCTGGAATCCAGCTGCTGCTTGATGGTGTCGAGTCGTGACCCGAACGCGTCGAGGGCGTCCAGATCCACGGAAAGGCGGTCAGCCATTTGACGTTCTGTCCCCGTTTTAGTGATGTGCTGGTTACTCACAATGCCCGACGCCGAGGATTGACGGTCTGCGCGACCCGCTCCAGGGCGTTGTGGCAGAGATCGTATAGGAAGCCGGGAGGGTTCTGTATCGCACATCGTGAGTCCGCCGCCACCACCTCGATGAGGTTGTCTTAAGTGGTGTCACACGCGAATAAGAGCCCTTGATCATCCGTGAATTGGGCAGACGGTGCGTATCGGACCTGTGTCAAGCCTCTGGCGGTTGGCATCCGGAGGAGGACGACGTAGTACCGGCACGGTTCGCTGTTCCGGTAACTATTCGCCCTGATTTCCGCCGCTCGGGCATGGCTATTGGCTTCGGAACGGAAAAATCAAGCTCCGAGCGCTTCAGGCATAGAAGCCACGGCAATTCTGCCGCACATGTGCGCAACTACCGCAAGGTACCCATCGGCAGCAGCTGTTGACGAAATGGCCGAGCTCGAAGGAGGCGCTGGTGTGGTGCGGAGCCGCCGCCAGGCACCGGGCGATTCCCCCCAGGCCCGGCCAGGCGACGGCGACCTTGTTCAGCACTGCCACGGTGCACACCGCCAGGGTGTCGGCCGCGGCATGGACCAGCAGTGCCGGTCAGCCGACACAGATCCGCTTGGCCACATCCCCGGCCGAGCGGTGGTCCATCAAGATGCTGTAGTGGTTGGTGTCGGGGACACGATCGGCGCGCAGGGGCGCCTCGCGGGTCCAGTGGGCGACCACCTCGTCGGGAAGCAGGCCCGGCGGTTTGCCGTACATCCCGCTGGTCGCGGTCAGCAGCAGGGTGGGCAGGCGCAGAGCGCGCAGAGCGTCGCCGAAGCGCGGCGAGGCGGCGATGAGGTCGGTGCCGTCGGCGAGCACCGCGGCCTCACCGACCCCGGAACGCAGCGCTCCGGGCTCGCCGACCAGGTCGTAGCGCAGGTACGCCTCGATGTCGGGGTTCCAGCAGTCGGCCAGTGCCGGATGGGCACGCCAGAAGGCGAGGTATTCCTCGGCGTCGGTGTAGGTCTGCTGAAGCCGGGCGAAGGCGGGGCCGAGGATCGCGCTGACCGCCAGTTTCGGGTCCAGGCCCTCGGGGAGCGGCAGTGGCAGGCCGCCGTCGAGCAGGACCAGGCGTTCGAACGCCTCGGGCCGCGCGTCGGCGGCGAGCAGTGCCACGTAGGCGCCGAGCGAGTGCCCGGCCAGGGTCGGCCGGGCGTTGCCCTGGGCGGCGAGGTGGTCCGCGGCGGCGAGCAGGTCGACGGCGTGGCGGGCGAGGCCGTGGGGGCCGGGCAGGTGCGCGCTGCCGCCGCGGCCGCGCAGGTCGACGGCGATCAGGGTCCAGTCCGCGGGCAGGAAGCGGGCGATGGCCTGCCAGGAAGCGCCGGTTCCGGTGATGCCGTGCGCGGTCAGCAGCACACGGTCTCCGTCGCCCCATCTCAGGGCACGAAGGGCGCCGTCAGGCAGCGGTATGTCCAGCGGTCGGGGGGCGAGGTCGTTCACGGTTCGTCCTTCGGAGTGACGCCCAGCATGCGCAGGGCGAGTCGGGCGTGGTGGTCGGCGACCTGTTCGCGGGTGTACGGCTGATCGGGGCCGAACCAGGCGGCCACCCGCATGCCGATCGCGGCGATCGCGGTGCCGGTGAGGATGACGTCGTCGAGGGCGAACACGCCGGCCTCGGCGCCGTCGTGCAGGGCTTGGAACAGCAGCCGACGGGCTTCGCCGCGCAACGCGAGAGCCTCGACGACCAGGTCGGGGGCCAGCGCGTGCTGGCCCAGATGCTGGTGCGCGCGGTCCACTCCGGCGGCACGGCGCAGGACGTCGACAAGATGATCGCAGGGCTCGAAGGATGGAGCTTCGACGGCGTCAAGGGCACGGTGACGATCCGCGCCGCCGACCACGCGCTGCTGCAGCCGATGTATCAGGTGAAGCTGGCTGTGAACGGGTCCACCTTCACCCCGCAGGTCGTCAAGACCCTGTCGGCCGACGCGGTCGCGCCGCCGGTCGCGGCCATGAAGGGCTGAGCACCGTGCCCCTGTCGCCCTCTGGGGCGGTCGTGCCGGAGGTCTCCTCCGGCGCGGCCGCGCCCGCGCTCGTGGTGGCCGGCCTGTCCTGGCACATCGACGGCGCCCGCATCCTGAACGATGTGACCCTGTCCGCCGCGCCCGGGGAGTTCGTCGCGGTCATCGGTCCCAACGGCGCCGGCAAGACCTCGCTGTTCAACCTGATCACCGGGACGCACCGGCCGGACGCCGGACGGGTCGAGCTGCTCGGCCGCGACGTCACCGCGCTGCCGGTGCACCGCCGCGCCCGGCTCGGGCTGGGCCGTTCCTTCCAGTCCTCGGCGGTGTTCCCCTCGTTGAGCGTCCGCGAAAACATCCGGCTCGCGGTCCACGCCCGGATGCGGCGCGACAGGGCCCGGCCGCCGGCCGCGGCCGTCACCCGCGCCGCCGAAGAGTATCTGGAACGGGTACGGCTCACCGAGCGCACACAGGCCGACGCCGCTGTGCTGTCCCACGGCGACAAGCGCAAAGTCGAGATCGCCCTGGTCCTCGCGGGGGCAGCCCTCGGTGATCCTGCTGGACGAGCCGATGGCCGGGGTCGCCCCGGGCGAGATCCCGCAGCTGCTGGAGGTCATCAGCACCTTGTCCGGTGACGGCACGGGCCGCACGGTCCTCATGGTCGAGCACCACATCGACGCCGTGCTGTCCCTGGCCGACCGGATCGCCGTGCTGCACCACGGCGCGCTGCTGGCGCTGGACACCCCGGCCGCCGTGATGGCCGACACCTTCGTGCAGCAGGCCTACCTCGGGGAGGGGCTGTGACCGGCGGCCCGCTGCTCGCTGTTCGAGACCTGACGGTCACCGCGGGCGCGGTGTCGCTGGTCCGCGACATCGCCCTGGACGTCCCGGCCAAGGGCGTCGTAGCCCTGCTGGGCCGCAACGGCGCGGGCAAGACCACCACGCTGCGCGGCATCCTGGGCCTGGCCCCGCGCGGGGGGCGCGTCACCGGGTCGGTGTGCCTGGACGGAGGCGAGCAGGCCGGCCGGCTCACGCACCAGATCGTCCGCTCCGGCATAGGCTACGTGGCCGAGAACCGCGGCCTGTTCGGCGCCCTGACGGTGGCCGAGAACCTGCGCCTGGCCGAACCGCGGCACGGCGAGCCCGACTACGACCGCGTCTTCGCCGTCTTCCCGGAGCTGAAAGACCGCGCCCGGCAGCGCGCCGGAACCATGTCCGGCGGACAGCAGCAGATGCTGGCCCTGGGCCGCGTGCTGCTCGGCCGTGCCCGATTGCTGCTGGTCGACGAACCCACCAAGGGCCTGGCCCCGAAGATCGTCACCGAGGTGGCGGAGGTGCTGGCGCACCTGGCCGAGGCCGTGCCGATCCTGCTGGTCGAGCAGAAGCTCGCCGCCGTGCGCCGCCTCGCCCGCACCGCCGTCGTCTTGACCGACGGGCACGTCGCCTTCACCGGCGCCGCCCGCACCCTGATGGAGGATCCCGAGTTGGTCCGCTCCCTGCTCGGCGTCGGCTCCGCCGGTCATACGCGAGAGGTGGCGTCATGAGCACCCTGCTGGTGCTGACGGTGACCGGGCTCGGGCTCGGCGCGCTGTATTTCCTGGTCGCCGCCGGCCTGTCGCTGGTGTTCGGCCTGGCCGACGTCCTCAACTTCGCCCACGGCCTGTTCCTGTCCGCCGGTGCCTACGGCACCTGGTGGACCGCACGCCATCTGCCGGGTGCCGGAGCGCACGGCGCAACGCCGGCGACGTCGGCCATGGCGGACTGACCTGATCAGTCGAACGGCTGCTCGACGCCGTCTATGAGCAATGTGCACTCAGGGGCACCGTCCCGCCCAGGGTGCCGGACCGTCACGTGCACCGGCGTGGGCGGCGTCGTGGGCAGTGGCGCGTCCAGTTCGCATGTCCCGGAATCGCCGATTCGGCCTAAAGCGACCTCCTTCCCGTTGACGAGCAGTTCGATGTCGCTACTCGCCCTGTCGGTGTACACCATCACGGTTATCGAGTCCCCGTGGCGGTCGGTGTGGAAGCGGTTGGTCGCCATCTGCGCCTCCCGGCAAGAGGCTCCTCGTCACTTCAAATTATCCGTTTGAGTGGAGCGCAGGGCGACTCAGCAGCATCATGCGCCCCCGGCGAGGCCTGGGGCTTGAGCAAGCACGGACGTGCCGCGCATGGCGTAATGAGCTGCTCCAGCGTGCTTGTCAGGTCGCACTGTTGGGGACAGGCGGCAACCGCAATTCGTGGCAAGAAGGATGGGGAACGGGCCATGAGTGAGGAGACGGTGGACCGGTCGGAAGGCTTCGGTGAGCGGCTGCTGTGCCTGCTGCTTGACCGGGCACGGCTGATGCCGCCGCAGCTCATCGCACCGCTGATCGCGGAGGAGGTCGCCAGGATCGGCGGCCGTGACGTCTCCATTCTGCTCCAGGACTACTCGCAGGAGTTGCTGGTGCCGCTGCCGGGCCGCGATCTGCACGTCGGCCAGCCCGAGCCGGTGGACGATTCCGCTGCCGGCCGGTCCTTCTTGCGCGGGGACGTCGTCGAGGTGCCGCAGACCCACGGCGTGAGGATGTACCTGCCGTTGTTGGACGGCAGCGACCAGGTGGGCGTGATGGCCCTGACCCTGGACGTCGTCGGAGACGATGACCGGCGTCTGCTGCGCAGGCTCGCGGGCCTGGTCGCGGACATGCTGGTCACCAAGAACGCCTACACCGACCGGTTCTTCCAGGCCCGGCGCCGGGAGCCGATGAGCGTGTCCGCGGAGATCCAGTGGAGTCTGCTGCCGCCGCTGACGATGACCGTGCCGCAGGTCGAGGTGGCCGGCATCCTGGAACCCGCCTACCGGGTCGCCGGCGACAGCTTCGACTACGCGCTCAACGACAGCATCCTGCACGTCGCCGTCATCGACGCGATGGGCCACGGCCTGGACGCCGCCACCATGGCGACCGTCGCCATCGGCGCCTACCGCCATGCCCGGCGGGTCTTCGTCAGCCTGGCCGAGAAGTACGCGTTCATGGATGAGGCCGTCGCCCGGCAGTTCGGGCCGGACCATTTCGTCACCGCGCAGCTCATGCACCTGAACGTCGCCACCGGTGAGTTGCAGCTGGTCAACGCCGGACACCCCGCGCCGCTGCTGATCCGCGACGGCCTGGTCGCGCGCCAATTGGAGAGCGCGACGACACTGCCTGTCGGCTTCGGCGGCGAAGCGCCCCGGATCCGAGAACACCTGCTCCAGCAGGGCGACCGCGTGCTGTGCTACACCGACGGCATCATCGAGGAACACCTCGCCGGCGAGGAACCGTTCGGTGAGGAACGCCTCATCCAGTGCGTCAACCGCCTGGGACAGGAGCCGTCAGAGGGGATGCGAGCAGATCTGCGCCGGCTCTCCCACACGCTGAAGCACGAACGAGGCGGCCGTACCAGCGACGACGCCACCCTGTTCATGATCGAGTGGCGCGGAGGCGCCGCCGACCACCTCGCGGTCGTTGATTGAGTACCTCGGCCGGAGCCGGCCGCGGGCCCGTCTGGCCGGCCGGAGTGCTGGACGCCGCGCGGATCGCCAGAGAGCTCGGTTCGGTCCGGCCTGGGGCCACGAATGGGCCTGGCACTGGTGAACTCGCACAACCGTCAGGTTGCTTCGAGCAGGCCCCGGACCCGAGCCTGATCGGCGGGGTGATGCCGGTCCCGACCGCCGCGACGTCCGGTTGCCGGGCGAAGACGGCGCGGCGAGACTTTAGGCCTGTCGATCGCACGGCCGACTGCTTCGGCCGCGCCTTGTCGCGTCCGAAGGGCACCTGAGGGGCTGTCTTGAGCGAGCCTGAGACGGAAAGGGACCGGCTGACACCCGATCCCACGGAGCGGGTGGACTTGCTGTTGCGGGATCTGCGCGGCAGCCGTGACGGGCTCAGCTCGCGGGAAGCGGCGCGGCGCTTGGTCCATTACGGTCCGAACGAGTTGAAGCGCCGGGGTGGCACGCGCTGGCCTGGGGAGTTGGCCCGGCAGTTCACGCACCCGTTGGCCCTGCTGTTGTGGGCGGCCGCGGCACTGGCCTGGGTGGCCGGCATCGCCGCGGTGGCTCTGGCGATCGTGGTGGTGATCGTCCTCAACGCCGTCTTCGCGTTCGCCCAGGAGATGCAGGCCGAGCGCGCGGTGGAGGCGCTGGCCGCGTACTTGCCGGCCGAGGCCAAGGCCCAGCGTGACGGCCGGATGCAGGTGGTCCCGGCGGCTTCGCTGGTTCCCGGCGACGTCCTGGTGATCGAGGAGGGCGACCGGATCTCGGCGGACGCCCGGCTGATGGCCGGCGGCATCGACGTCGACACCTCGACACTGACCGGGGAGTCGATGCCGGTCTACCGCTCCGCGGAACTGACCGACGGTGCCCACATCCCGCGGATCCAGGCACGCGACCTGGTGTTCAGCGGCACGACATGCACCGAGGGGGAAGCGCGGGCGGTGGTGTTCGCCACCGGGATGCACACCGAACTGGGACGGATCGCGGCACTGTCCGAGCGGGTCGAGCGCGAGCAGAGCCCGCTGGAGGACCAGGTCCGCCGGGTGGCGTGGCTGATCGCCCTGATCGCGTTGATCTGCGGCATCGCGTTCATCCCGATAGCGACCTTCGGCGCGGGGCTCTCGGTCAAGAACTCGGTCGTGTTCGCCGTCGGGCTGCTGGTCGGCAACGTGCCCGAAGGCCTGCTGCCGGTGATCACCCTGGCCCTGGCTCTCGGGGTGCGCTCCCTGGTGCGCCGCGGCGCGGTGGTCAAGCGGCTGAGCGCGGTGGAGACGCTCGGGTCGACCGATGTGATCTGCACGGACAAGACCGGCACCCTGACCGAGAACCGGATGCAGGTGACCACCGTCTGGACCGCCGGCGGCATCCACCGCCTGGACGACCCCGGACGCGCCTCCGGTCCCGCCGACATCGCCCTGCGCAGACTGGCCACGGTGATCGCGTTCTGCAACAGCGCGCAGCTCGGCACCGCCGACGACACCATCGGCGACCCCACCGAGGTGGCACTGCTTCAAGCCGCGGCCCGTCTGGGAAGCAGCGTGGACCCGACGGAGCGTGACCGTCACCACCGTCGCCGCTTCCGGTTCGACCCGGTGCTGAAGCTGATGTCCACTCTGGACGACCGCGACGGCGGCGTCTGGGTCGACGCGAAGGGAGCCCCCGAGGCGCTGCTGCGGCACTGCACCGCGATCGCCGAGGCCGACGGCCGGACCGTGCCGCTCACGCCCGAGCGCCGCCGGGCCGTCGAGCAGCACGTCGACGCGTTCGCCCGGCAGGGCCTGCGCGTCCTCGCCGTCGCCGAACGGCCCCTGGACGCCGGGGCGCCGCTGCCGGATCACCGGGAGGCGGCCGAACGCGACCTCGTGCTGCTCGGTTTGGTGGCCATGCTGGACCCGCCTCGCCCCGAAGTGGCCGGCGCGGTCGCCGACTGCCACGGCGCGGGTATCCGGATCAACGTCGTCTCCGGCGACCACGCGCTGACCGCCACCGCCATCGCCGGGCAGGTCGGTATCGGCGGCGGGCATCCGATCGTGATCACCGGCGCGGAACTGGAGCGGATGCCGGAGCAGAACCTGGACGCGTTCCTGCGGGGGAACCGGGAGTTGATCTTCGCCCGCAGCTCGCCGGAGGCCAAACTGCGGATCGCCGACGCTCTGCGCGCCGAGGGCCACGTGGTGGCCATGACCGGCGACGGGGTCAACGACGCCCCGGCGCTGCGCCGCGCCGACATCGGCGTGGCCATGGGCCGCTCCGGGACCGACGTGGCCCGCGAGGCCGCCACGATGGTGCTCACCGACGACAACTTCGCCACCATCGTCGCGGCGGTCGAGGCCGGGCGCCAGGTCTACGACAACATCCGCAAGTTCATGGTGTACATCTTCGCCCACACCACCCCCGAGATCGTCCCGTTCCTCGTGTTCGCCCTGGGCGGCGGCGCCATCCCCCTGCCGCTGACGGTGCTGCAGCTGCTGGCTTTCGACGTCGGCACCGAGACGCTGCCGGCGCTGGCGCTGGGGCGCGAACCCGCCGAGCCCGGGACGATGCGCCGCCCGCCCCGCCCACGCTCCCAGGGCGTCATCCAACCGGGGATGCTGATACGGGCCTGGCTGTTTCTCGGCGTCATCTGTGCGGCGCTGGAGATGGCAGGCTTCTTCTACGTGCTGTACGGCGCCGGCTGGCACCCCGGCGACCCCACCGGCCCCGGCCAGCCCCTGCACCACGCCTACCGGCAGGCCACGACGATGACCTTCTTCGGCATGATCGCCGGACAGATCGGCACGGCGTTCGCGGCCCGCACCGAGCGCGCCTCACTGCGCTCGGTGGGTTTCTGGAGCAACCCGCTGCTGCTGTGGGGCATCGTCTTCGAGCTGGCCCTGGCGGCGCTCTTGATCTACGCCCCGCCGTTCCAGGATCTGCTGGACACCGCCGCACTCACCCCGGCGATGCTCGCGTTCGCCGCGCCGTTCCCCTTCATCGTGTGGGGAGCCGACGAACTACGCCGCCTGCTGATACGCCGCCGAGCGGCAAGGGCTGACTAGCGGCCCTTACCTGCGGGCCTGGAAGCCTTCCTGGGCCATACCGAGAGCGCTCAGCGGCGGGCGGGGCCCTGCTGCGTGCCTCAGGCCGTGCCGCAATCTGTGAGCCGGTCAGAGGAGTTCCGGCCCGGCCACGGACCTGCTCGCCGGATGCGACAGCGGCCGGTTGGATCGCAATGAGCGTGCAACGTCTTCAGCAGTGGGCTTCTCCCGTCGGAACACGTCGTGTCCGATCACCGTGGCTTCCCAGGCGTTGCCGACCTCCATCGAACGCGTCAGCAGCCAAGTCGCGAGGATCTGCTCCACGTCCTGCAGATACTGCCCGCTCCAGCAGGTCACCGAGAAGGCGTTCCGGCGCTCGCCCCGCCACGAGACCGCCCAGCCGAGCGGAATGCCGAAGCCCGCCTCTTCGGGTTCACCGATGTACCCCACCAGCGGATAGGCACCGATCGCCTCACCGACCTGCGAGTTGTAGAAGCCGTGAAGCGCCCCGGGCTCGCCGGACGGAAGCGTGATGGACATGACCGATCCGAATTCGTTGAACCACTCGCCATTGATGGACATCTCGAACCTCCAGGGTCGGGCTGCGCGTCTGATACGGCTGCGTGCGCTGTCATCGTCCCGACGCCACACGGCGACAGCCCGCCTGGACGAGCCCATTCAGACGATCGGCCCCGCAGCATTGCTCGGACGCGTCCACGCCGGCGCACCAGGTCGGAGAGGAACAGCCGACCCCACCGGCTTTGGGCCGAAAGGCTCTATTGGTTGAGAACGCCGTGTGGGACGGTGAGGGCGAAAGGAGATCTTGTCGTGAGCCGATCTGCTCATCAGGAGGGCAGTCAGGTGTCGGTGGCGAAGCACGGGCCACAGCCCGTCCGACGGCCCGGTGAGGCCGGAGAGCCCGCCGCCTCCGACGCCCCTGGAGTGCGGCCGGACGCCGCCGAGCTCGCCGGACTGCTCGATCTCGTGGACCAGGCCGTGGTGGTCTGCGACCAGGCGGGGAAGCTGCGCTGGTGCAACGCCCCAGCCTGGAGGCTCCTGCCCGGGTTGCGGCTCGGCGAGGCGCCGACCGGGCCCTTGGGCCGGGCAGCGGCGCGGGGCGACAAGCTTTTCGAGGCCGAGGTCGAGGGGCGAGAGCTATCCGGGCGGAGGGTCGAGCGCGACAGCCTGTGGGGGGTCGGCGGCCACGCCTGGCTGGTCCGGGACGAGAGCGGTGACCGCGAGCGCCTGCTGTCGCAGGCGGCGCAGGGCACCCGCTCGGAATTCCTGGCCGAGGCCGGCCGGACCCTGTGCGCCTCGCTCCACCCGGGCCGGACCGTACGGGCCGTGGTGAAGACGGCCGTGCCGGCCCTGGCCGACACCGCTGCGGTGTTCTTGCCGATCGACGGCACGTGGTCGGCCTGGCATCGTGCCGGACCCGATCAGGCGTCCGGCCGCTTCACGGTGGCCGAGGCGGAGGAGGCGCCGCTGGTGGCCAGGGCGCTGCGCGGCCTGCTCACCCGGCCGGAGCGGTGCGGGCGGCGGGACCTGACCGGGCTGGCCGACGCCCTGGCGCCGTGGCGGGACGACGACGGCGAGGCGCTGGTGGTGACACTCCCCGGCGTCGGCGCACCGTCCGGCGTGCTGGTACTGGCCCGGGGATCGGGGCGGCCGGCGTTCGACGCAGCCGACACCGATCTTGCCGAGGAGTTCGCCGCCCGGGCCGGCATGGCTCTGGCCGCGGCGGCTCTGTACACCGAGCAGGCGGACGCCGCGTCGGCGATGCACGAGGAGTTGGTGCCGGACGCCCTGCCCCGGATCCCCGGCGTCCACCTGGCGGCGGCGTACCGGCCGGCTCACGAGGGGCTGCAGCTTAGCGGGGACTTCTACCATGTCAGGCCCAGCGCCGTGGGCGGCGGCGCCGATTTCGTCTTCGGAGACGTGTGCGGCAGTGGCGTGGAGGCCGCGGTGATCGGCGGGCGCGTGCGGCGCAGCCTCCGGACCCTCGCCGCGGTGGAGAGCCAGCCGGTCCCGGTGCTGCACCGGCTCAACGAGCTACTCCTCGAGGACAGCACGGCCACCTTCGCCACGATGGTCTTCGGTTCCGCCCGGCCCGCCGAGAACGGCGGACTCGACGTCCTGGTGGCCGGCGGCGGGCACCTCCCGCCCTTGGTGCTTCGCACGAACGGACGAGTGGAGGACGTGGACATCGGCGGGACGCTGGTCGGCGCGCTGCCCGAGGCCGAGTTCGAGCAGGCCACCGTGCACCTGGCGCCCGGCGAGCTGATGCTGCTGTACAGCGACGGCATCACCGAGGCCCGCGGCGGGCCGACCGAGCAGGAGATGTACGGCGAGCACCGGCTGATCCGGGACCTGGCGACCTGCGCCGGAATGCCGGCCGGAGCGGTCGCCGAGCGCGTCGACCTGCTGCTCGGACAGTGGCTGGCCGGACGCCCCCACGACGACCTGGCCGTGCTGGTCATCCAGGCGCCGCCGGCCCAGCCGGCCGCCACTCCGGCCCTGCGCAGCGAGCGCGCGGAGCCCGTCGATGGACGCCCGCGGTGACCGCCGAGCCCGCCGAGTCAGCCGAGCCCGCCGAGCCTGTCGGCGGCACCGACGTCACTGACGTCACTGACGACGCCCGCACCGCGTTCGACCAGTGTCTGGCCCAGGCCGACGAGGCCGCGGCGACCACGCTGGTCCTCGATCTGCTCGACCGGGGCGTCAGCGCCGAGGACCTGCTGCTCGACCTGATCGCTCCCGCCCAGGCGGCCGTCGGCGCGCGCTGGGCGGCGAACGAATGGAACGTGGCTCAGGAGCACGCCGCGACCTACGTCAGCGACCGGGCGGTCTCCGCGCTGGCCGTCGCCACCAGGGCTGTGCGGGACGGCCGCGGCAGCGTGGTGTTGGCCTGCCCGGACGGTGAGTGGCACAGTTTGCCAGCCCGGGTGGTGTCGGAGGTGCTGCGGCTGCGCGGCTTCAGAGTGCACTTCCTCGGTTCCTCCGTGCCCACCGCGCATCTGGTTTCCTACCTGCACCAGCACGACTCCGACCTGATGGCGATGTCCTGCATGCTCGCGGCCCGGTTGCCTCGCGCGTACCGGGCCGTCGAAGCGTGCAGGCTGGTCGGGGTCCCGGTGCTGGCCGGCGGCAGCGGCTTCGGCCCGGAAGGCGTCTGGGCTCGTTCCTTGGGCGCGAGCATGTACGCGCCCACGGCCAGAGCAGCCGCCGACATTCTGCTGCGCCGATGGCCGCCGCCGCTGACCGGTCATCCGACCCTCGACCACCTGGCCGACGGCGAGTACGCGGAACTGTCCGGCCGCCGGGGTGCCGCGCTGGACGCCATGGTGCGGCAGGTGACGAGCCGCATCTCACCCCTGGGCGAGCTCACGGAGGAGTCGCACGATCTCGTCGTCGAGAACCTCGGCTTTCTGATGGACAACCTCTCGGCCGCCGTCTTCGTCGACGACGCGAGGGTGTTCACCGCGTTCCTGGACTTCACCGTGGACATGATGACCGCGCGCGGCATACCGCCGGCCTCCCTGCTCCTGGCGGTACAAGCACTGACCCAGCCGCTCCACGACCTTCCCCGCACCATGGGGCATGTCACGGTGGGCCGTGAACGGCTCGAGCGGCCGGACACGGTCCCCGAGATCGCCGATGAAGACCGGGGGTCAGGCGCCGTCCCCTGAGGTGCGGGTTCCGGCCGGGGCGTCGTTCCCACCGTCGGCGGTACACCGGCTGTCGGGCCGGCAGGCGTCGATGATCGTCACGTCGGACGCGGCGCCGCGTCCATCGTGATCAGCATCGTCAGGTCGAGCGCGGGCGCGCTGTGCGTCAGGGCGCCGATCGAGATGAGGTCGACGCCGGTGTCGGCGATGACGCGGACGCGGTCCAAGGTGACGTTGCCGGAGGCCTCCAGGAGGATCTCAGAGCCGCCGGGACGGCCTGCTCTCATCCGTAGCACTTCTTCGATGTCGGCCGGTTCCATGTTGTCGAGCAGGAGCCAGCCGACTCCCGCTTCGAGGGCTTCCCGGGCCTGCGCGACGTTCTGCACTTCGACGTCGATCGGCACGCTCGTCCCGGCCTCGGCCATCCCCTTGCGGACCGCCTCGATCGCCGCGGTCACCCCACCCGCCGCCGTGATGTGGTTCTCCTTCAGCAGGACCATCGCGGCCAGGCCGAGCCGGTGGTTGCTGCCGCCGCCCGCGGTGACGGCGTACTTGTCCAGCGCCCGCAGCCCCGGGGCGGTCTTGCGGGTGTCCAGGATCCGTGCCGGGGTTCCGGCCACGGCTTGGACGAAGCGGTCGGTGACGGTGGCGATGCCGCACAGGCGCTGGAGGAAGTTCAACACTGTGCGCTCGGCCGTGACCAGGCTGCGCGCCGATCCGGTCAGCCGCACCAGAACGTCCCCGGCCCGCACCCGCGCGCCGTCCGCGACCAGGGCCTCGACCTGGACCTCCGGGTCGGTCTGGGCGAACACTTCGGGGATCACGGGCAGTCCGGCGGCGACACCGGGCTGGCGGGTGCTGATCTCGGCGGTGGCGATCAGGTCGGCGGGGACGCTCCACAAGGTGGTGATGTCGGCGGCGGCCATGTCCTCCGTCAAGGCGGCGGCCACACTGACCCGCGCCGCCGACGCGGGGAATTCGGCGATCTTCATGACTGGTTCCTCAGCTCTCAGAGGTTGGTCATCGGCTGGCACCGCGTTGCCCGACGAGGCCGTGGACGGTGCCCTTCGGCCCCATCAAACGGGACGCCCAGTACTCGGCTTCGACGATCGCAGTGGGCAGGCCCGGCTGCGCCGCACGGATGGCCGCGGTGTGGCCACCGGGCCCGGCGCCGAGGACGACGATGGCGTGGTGAGCGCTCATGACGCGGCCGGTTCTTCCACGGTCGTCCCGGTGAAGCGCCGCGTCGGACCGTCGGCGTACTCCGAGACGGCCTTGATGAACCGCTGGAAGTTCTCGCCGGCTTTGTGGATCTCCACGGCCGCCTTGTCCTCGTACGCCTCGTTGAGGTGGAACAGCAGCGCGTCGTCGGGGTCGGCGAGGACGTCGAACCGCAGGCAGCCCGGCTCGTCGGCCAGTGAGCCCCGGGCGTTCCGCAGGGCCTCGGCGATGAAGTCCTCGCGGCGCTCGGCGGGGACGGCGAAGCTGACGGCGAACTGATACATGGTGGGCTCCTCAGCCAGGGATGAGAGGTCGCCGGCGCGACGAAGTGCTCCGTCCGGCAGCGCCTGATCGGCGGCTCAGACCCAGGAAAGCCCACGAGATCCCGGCCGCGCCAATAGCTCCGCGAGGCCAGGCCATAGGCTCGGACCTATCGCCACAGCAAGGAGCGGCCATGAACGACCACCGGGACGTCGAACTTCGCCATCTCCGCTACTTCGTCACCGTCGCCGAGGAGGGCACGATGACGGAGGCCGCACGGGTGCTGCGGATCACGCAGCCCAGCCTGAGTCAACAGATCAGCACCCTGGAACGGCGGGTCGGGGCCCCGCTGTTCCACCGCAGGCCCAAGGGGATGGAGCTGACCGAGGGCGGCCGGATCCTGTACGCGAGCGCCAGCCGTGCCCTGGCCGAGATCGAGTCGTCGCTGGTCCAGGCGCGCGACGCGCGCCGCCTGGTCCAGGTGGGGATCTGCGGTTCCGCCCCGGAGCACTTGCTGGCGCGGGTCGAGCGGATCTTCGGCGACGACGGATCCCTGGACGTCGAGTTCGCCGGTGCCGACTCCCAGGAGCAGCTCGACCTGCTGCGGACCGGCACGCTGGCCTTCGGGGTGATGCGGGTCTTCCACGCCGTCGAAGGCCTGGCCACGCTGACCCTGGCCGACGAGCCGCTGGGCGTACTGCTCCGCTCCGACCACCCGCTGGCCGACCGCAGAGCCCTGACCTGGGCCGACCTCGCAGACCAAGAACTCCTGTGGTTCCCCGCCAGGCGCAACCCGCGCTTCGCCGACTATGTCCTGGCCCATCTCACCGGCCACGGCTGGTCGCCACGACTGCATGTCGTCGACGCGCACAGTCAAGCCCTGTACCGCCACCACCTGCGCACCAGCCAGAACCTGGTCACCCTGCGAGCCCGGAACGGCATCACAGCGGATGCGGGGATGGCATGGCGGCCGCTCGCGTCCGACCCGCCGCGCGAACGCTTCATCCTCGCCACGCTCGGCGACAGCCCGTTGGCGGGGCTGCTCGCCCGCCTAGGAAGCCGGTCGTCCGCAGTGTTCGCTTCTTGAGAAGCGGGGCTGGTTGCTCGCCGGCGTCGAGCCCGGAGTAAATCTTTTCAAGCGGTAGATATCAGAGTCCTGATGTCGTGATGGGCGAGAACGACTCGTTCGCCATGGCGCGGCTTTCGCGTTCAGGTAGCAACTCCGGCGGCGGCTATCGCCGCCGCCTACTGTTGTGGCATGACAACGATCTCGCCCTTTGGCACCTGGTGTTCTCCGATCAGCGCCGCCGACATCGCCCGCGGCGCGAAGCTCGTGGCCAGAGCCGCGGTGGTGGGCGACGAGATCTGGTGGAGCCAGAGCCGGCCCGACGAGGGCGGCCGGATCACCGTGATGCGCTCGCCCGCCGACGGGAGCGGGGCCACGGAGCTGCTCCCCGCGCCCTGGTACGCGCGCACCCGAGTCCACGAGTACGGCGGCCGGCCGTGGATCGCGATCCCCGAGGGCGACGGCCACGCACTGATCTTCGCGAACTTCGCCGACCAAAGGCTGTACCGGCTCTCCCCCGGCGCTTCCGAGCCCCTCGCGTTGACGCCCGAGCCTTCGCAGCCCGCGGCGCTGCGCTATGCCGAACTGACCTTGTCGCACGACGGCCGAGAGATCTGGTGCGTGCGGGAGTCCCACACCGAAGACCACGAGGTCCGTCGCGCGTTCGTCGCCGTACCGCTCTCCGGCACGGGCGCCGACTCTGACGAAAGCGCGATCCGAGTCCTCGGCACCGACACCCGCTTCCTCGCCTCACCCCGGATCTCTCCGGACGGCAGCCGTCTGGCCTGGATCGGATGGGACCACCCGAACATGCCGTGGGACGGCACGCTCCTGCGGGTCGCGGAGATCGACGAGGACGGAGTGCTCGGCAAGCCGACGACACTGCTCGGCGGCGCTGAGGAGTCGGTGATGCAGCCGGAGTGGGTGGACGAAACGACGCTCTATGCCGTCTCGGACCGGTCCGGCTGGTGGAACCTCTACCGCGTCGGCACCGAAGACTCGGCGGGCGCACCGCAGCCGCTTTGCCCGCGCGCCGAGGAGTTCGGCACGCCGCCGTGGGTCCTGGGCTGGAACGACTACGTCGTGCTGCGCGACGGCCGCGTCGTCACGGCGCACGGCGTCGGGAGCCAAAGCCTCGGCGTCCTCGACTCGGCCACCGGAGAGCTGACAGACCTCGATCTCCCCTACACCGCCTGGTTCTCCCTGGCGACCGACGGCGTCGTCGTCGCCAGCACGGCGGCCGGCCCGACCACCCCGACGCGGGTCCTCCGGCTCGACACGGCCACCGGCGCCCTGGACGTCGTCGCCGAGTCCGTGGACCCCGCCTCGCTCCCGGATGCCGGCTACCTGCCGAACCCGGAGCCCGCGGTGTTCAACGGCCCCGACGGCCGCGAGGTCCACGCGCTCGTCTACCCGCCGAACAACCGGGACTTCGCCGCACCCGAGGGCGAACTGCCCCCTTACGTCGTCCACGTCCACGGCGGCCCGACAGCGCACGCCACGATGACGTTCAGCCTCGACATCGCGTACTTGACCAGCCGCGGCATCGGCGTTCTGGACGTCAACTATGGAGGATCGACCGGCTACGGCCGCGAATACCGCAACCGCCTACGCGGCCAGTGGGGCGTGGTGGACGTCGAGGACTCCGTCGCCGCCGTCACCGGGCTGGCCGCCACCGGCCGCGCCGACCGATCCCGGCTCGCGATCAGCGGCGGCAGCGCAGGCGGCTGGACGACCCTGGCCGCCCTCGTCGGCACCGACGTGTTCACGTGCGGCACATCCCTGTTCGGCGTCTCGGACCTGAGCCTGCTCGCCACCAGCACCCACGACTTCGAGTCCCGCTACCTCGACTCTCTGATCGGCCCACTGCCCGAAGCCCGCCAGACCTACGACGATCGCGCACCGGTGAACCGCGTCGACGACCTGAGCTGCCCGGTCCTGCTGCTCCAGGGCGAGGACGACCCGGTCGTCCCTCCGTCGCAGTCCGAGAAGTTCGCGGCGGCGCTCGCGGACAAGGACATCCCTTATGCCTTCCTGCTCTTCGCCGGGGAACAGCACGGTTTCAGAAAGGCGGAGAACCAGATCACAGCGCTGGAGGCGGAGCTGTCGTTCTACGGGCAGGTGTTCGGGTTCGTGCCGGGCGAAGTTCCCGTCATCGCGCTGAAGACCGGCCGGGATCCCGAGACCGGGCGGCCGTTCGTGACCCGGCAGTAGCGGGGACCGGGGGTTCGTGCCCGCCGCCGGCTCGCCAGCCAGCACGCGCTCTCAGCGTGCGCTGTGGAACAACCCATGGAACCCGAAAGGGATCGTGTGCGGAACCTTCGCCGAAGCCAGTTCCTGGAACGACTGCGCGTCCAGAACCACGAGTTTCGAGGTACCGGCGTCGGCGTCGAGGACCACGGACAGCACCACGCCTTGGTCCTCGGCGTCCGCGCCGGGCTCGGGCACGAACACCGGCTCCCCGGGGTAGTTCCGCGGCTGGGACCACTCCCGGCTCCCGCCGGTCTCCACGTCCACCTTGGCCAGGCCCCGCGCCACCACCGGGCCTTCGCTGTCTCCGGTGATCCCGTAGGCGTATCGGTAGGGGTGCCCGTTGTGCTGCCCGTAGTGGATGCGCGGAAGCTCCAGCGGAACGCCGGCCAGGCGGCGCGAACTCACGGTTCCGGCGTCCAGATCGATCTCGTATCGCGTCGGGAAGGCGAACTTCCCCGCCACCTCATCGCGAAGGGCGTCGAGACGCAGCGCGTCGATGACGGAGGCGTCCTCGTAGGCGCAGATGTCGAGGACGAGTACGTCCCCTTGCTCGAAAGCGTTGATGTGGTGGAAGGCGAAGAACGGCGCGGTACGGAAGTCCCCGCGCAGTGAGCCGTTCCGCATGTCGACGACGAGGAATCGCGTTTCGCCCTGCGGGTCCCAGCGATAGTTGTCGATGAACGGCTTGCCGGACAGCAGCAGCTTGAGAGGATTCACGGTCAGCGGGAACTCCGCGAGCACGACGAAGTTCTCCGTGATGGCGAAGCTGTGCATGTAGCCGGGCCGCGCCACCGGGATCCGTGCGACCAGGTCCCGCGCCATACTCGTCACGGGCTGCCGATAGACCTGGTAGAAGCTGTTTTGACCGAAGGACAGCAGGTAGTTCACCAGGTCGCCGGTACGCGGGCTCTGATGCGGGTGCGCGGTGGTGACCCGGCCGTCCAGGCTGTCGGTGTAGGCGGCGACCCCGACGGTGGCGAGCGTCTTCGCGTCGAACGACGCGGCCAGCGGCACCTCGGTGAGGGCGGTCAGGCCCTCGGCCATCGGCACGATGTTGACGTTCGCGTTCGGCACGAACCGGGGAGCGGGACGGAACCGGGTGAACAGCCGCGAGAAGTAGCGCTGGCAGGGATCCGAGGCGAACTCGCGGTACCCGATCCGGCCGGCGTCGGTGGCGCGCTTGGTCGCCGAGTCGATGAAGCGGTTGGTGTACGAGACGGCACCGTCGCCGACGGCGAACCGGTGCAGCATCGCCTGCCCGTCGAACCAGTGCCGGAACGGGACCTTCCCGGCCTCGAAGCGCGCCGGCCCGTTCCGGAACAGCGTCCCGGACAGCCAGGCCGGCAGCTCGCCGTCCACCGGTAGGGCGACGTCCTCGACCTCGGCGGCCAGGCTGGTGAAGCCCGGGGCGTAATCGGCGGTCATGAGCTTCCCCTGTTCGTGAGGTCACGACGACAGTCCACGGTCACCGACCACAACCACCGGTCACATTGACAGGTCACATTGACATGACACAGTGGACTATGACGCTCGTCATTCAAATACGATCCGCAATGCACTGTCAAGGCACCCGACGAGGAGACCCGCCATGGACCGCACCCCACCCGCGGACAAGCTGAACAGCACGGCGGCCTCCCTCCTGGGGTTCCTGCACCGCGGCCCCGCCAGCGGCTACGAACTGGTCGGCATCGCCGAGGACCTGATCGGCGACTTCTGGAGCCTGACCCGCAGCCAGGTCTACCGCGAGCTGGCCACCCTGGCCTCCCGCGACCTGGTCACCGCCGGCCCCGTGGGACCGCGCTCCCGCCGCCCCTACGAGCTCACCGACGCCGGCCGCGCCGCCTTCGCCACCTGGCTCGCCGAACCCCCCGGCGCCGAGCAGATCCGCTTCCCCCTGCTCCTGACCTTGGCCTTCGGCACCTTCATCGACCGCGACACATTACGCGGCTACGTGGCCGAGCACCGCGTCCTGCACGAGCGCCGCCTGAAGCAGTATCTGGCCATCGCCGACGACATCGCCGACAAGCTGCTCCGCAGCACCGTCCGCTTCGGAATCCACTACGAGCAGGGCGTACTGGCGTGGATGGACGAGGTGGCCGTGACGCTGGACGCGCTCGACGCGGAAGGGGAATAGGCGGGCGATCTCGCGTCGCATCGGGCAGGTCGAACGTGAATGACATCGCCGGAACCGGCACGAAGCGCGGCACCGCGCTCCTCAGCGTTCTGTCACGATCACGCACTCAACGATCTTGAGCGGCCGAACCGCGTCGCCGCAGGAACGTACAAGTCGACCCCATCACGCCGCCTGGCCCGGTGGGCGATCACCGCGCCGATCGCTGGAACATCACGCCGTGGAGAACGCCCGGTGAACGATCCGAACCGCGGGCAGCCACGATTTGCTGCTGCTATCGTCCCGGCCGGCCGGCAGGCCGCAGACCCCGTGAACGCCGCGATGAAGGTGGTGTCCGCGTGAACCCGCAACTGGCCCGC
>NZ_BAAAQM010000063.1:0-62443 GCF_039531675.1 Catenulispora subtropica | reverse complement strand
CCCGGACAGCCGGGACACTCCAGGCTGCCCGTACTCACCTGCATTTTCCGGTTAGTCCTCGGAGCTCTCCATCACCGCCGAGGCGTGGTGCATCCACAGCCGCCAGCCCTCGTCGGTCCGGCGGAAGATGTTGATGGTCGTGGCCCGGCCGCCGGCGATGAAGCCGGGGTCGTCCTCGGAGGAGCCGGCCGACATGTCGGTGATGATGTTCTCGGTCAGGCTCACCACCGCGATCCGGTCCACGACGTCGATGCGGACGTCGGTGAGGAAGAACTGCAGGAACGGGGTGTTGGCGCAGACCACGGCCCAGGAGCGGAGCACGTCCTCGCGGCCGAACACCGGGGCCCAGCCCGGGTGCACGCACTGGACCGAGGCCTCGAAGGGGCCGGAGAGCCAGACGGCACCCAGCCGGTCCAGGTCGCCGGCCTCGGCGGCGGCGTAGAACTCCTCGTTGGCCTCGGTGATGGCCTCGATGTCGGCGGCCACCTGGGGCGGCGGGCCGACGTCCTCGGGCGGGAACACCCCGAACTCCTCCTCGAACTCGCCGAAGGCGCCGTAGGCGTCCTCCCCGTCGAACGACCCGCCCGGGCCGCTGTAACCGCTGCTGTCGCCGCCGTTGTCGCCGTTGTCGCCGTTATCGCTGCTGTCGCCGGGCCCGCCGTCGTTCCCGCCGTTCCCGCCGGTGCCGCCGCCCCCGGTGCCCCGCCCCGCCCCCGCGCCCGGCCCGGCGCTCATCGCGCCGCCGCCAGCGCCGCCGCCACCCGCACCGCGTCCAGCGTGCCCAGCGCGTCGTGCGCCCGCACGCCCCAGGTCCCGGCGGCCGCGACCAGCGCCGACAACGCCGTGGTCGCGGCGTCGCGGCCGTGCGGCGGCCGGGGCTCGCCGGAGGCGTCGGGCAGCAGCCGGCCCAGGAAGTTCTTGCGCGAGGCGGCGATCAGCAGCGGCCGGCCCAGCGACTCCAGCTTCTCCAGGTGCGCCAGCAGGGCCCAGTTGTGGTCGGCGTTCTTCGCGAACCCCAGGCCCGGGTCCAGGATCACCTGGTCCTCGGCGATGCCCGCGGCCAGCGCCGCGTCGTAGCGCGCCTGGAGCTCCTCGATGACGTCCTTGACCACGTCGCCGTACACGGCGCGGGCCATCATGTCGGTGCTGTGGCCGCGCCAGTGCATCAGGATGTAGGGCACGCCGGAGGACGCCACCAGCGGGAACATGGCGGGATCGGCCAGACCGCCGGAGACGTCGTTGACGATCACCGCGCCGGCCTCCAGCGCCGCCTGCGCGACCGAGGCGCGCATGGTGTCCACCGACACCCGCACCCCGGCGCCGGCCAGCGCCTCGACCACCGGCAGCACCCGGCCGAGTTCCTGCTCCGGGCTGACCCGCGCCGCGCCCGGCCGCGTGGACTCGCCGCCGACGTCGACCACGTCCACGCCGTGCCGGTGCAGCCGGAGGCCGTGCGCCACGGCCTTGGCGGTGTCGCCGTCGGCGTAGTACTCCCCGCCGTCGGAGAAGGAGTCCGGGGTCACGTTCACCACGCCGAAGACGGCGCACCGTCCGAAGTCCGGCAGACCGCGCACGGTCTGGCTGCGATTGAGGGGCCGACCCGGCGCGTTCATGGTGAAAGCCTAGTGCCCCGCGCCGGGGATCCGCCGCCCCGGACTAGCCGTCCGCCGCCTTGCGGCCGCCCGGCGTCCGCGCCGCCGCCTCCGCGGCTTGCGCCGCCTCGGACTCGCGCGCCGCCTCGGCGTTCCAGTCGGTGTCCGCGTCCGCCTGCCGCAGCTGCTTCTCGCAGTCCTCGCCGCGGTGGTCGGGCTGACCCGGCAGCTCGTGGCCGTCCGCCCGGTCCGCGCAGCCGTCCAGCTCGCGCTCGTCGCGGTGCTTCTTCGACCACGGCAGTCCCGGCGGGACGATGAAGCCCTCGGCCTCGGCGTAGGCCAGGCCCACGCGCGGGATGTCGCGGGTGTTCTTGAACGCCACGAACCGGGGCACCCACTCCGGCTGGAACTTCGAGTTGAACTTGTACAGCGACTCGATCTGGTACCAGCGCGAGAAGAACACCAGGACCGAGCGCCACATGCGGGTGATCGGGCCGGCGCCGAGCTTCTCGCCGCGTTCCAGCGCGGAGCGGAACACCGCGAAGTTCAGGGACGCGCGGACGACGCCCAGGTCCTTGCACGCCTGCATGGCCTTGACGATGAGCAGCTCGTTCAGCCCCGGCTCGGCCTCGCGGTCCCGGACCATCAGGTCCAGGCTCATCCCGTCCTCGCCCCAGGGCACGAAGTTGATCAGGGCCCGGACCTCGCCGTCCTTGGTCGCCGTGGCGACCACGCACTCGCCGTCGGCCGGGTCGCCGAAGCGGTCCGGGCCCAGCGCCATCGAGAAGCTGCCGCGCTCGCTGGCGCCGCGCCAGGCCTCGATGCCGGTCTTGATCCGTTCGACCTCGTCGCGCGGGATGTCCTTCAGGCGGCGCACCCGGCTCTCGTAGCCCTGGCGCTCGACCCGGTTCACCATCTGCCGCACGTTGCGCATCGCGCGGCCCTCCAGCGAGAACCGGTCGACGTGGCAGATGGCCTCGTCGCCGAGCTCCAGCGCGTCCAGGTCGGCCTCGCGGCACCACACCTCGCCGCCGGTCTCCGAACAGCCGACCACGGCCACCACCCACGCGTGCCGGTCGGCCTCCTCGGTGAACACCTTGATCGCGCCGGGCCAGGCCTCGGGGTCGCCGATCGGGTCGCCGGAGGCGAGCATCACGCCGGAGACCACCCGGTAGGTGATCGCGGCCTTGCCGGACGGCGACCAGATCACCGACTTGTCGCGGTGGGTGGCGAAGTACGCCAGCGAGTCCCGGCGGCCCTGTTTGGCGATCAGCTCGCGCAGCCGGGCGTCGTCCTCGGCGGACTGCCGGGCGATCGGCTCGGCCGGCCGCAGCAGCAGGTAGGCCACGATCAGCGCGGTCATCAGGCCCAGGCCCAGCAGCAGCGCGGCGACCAGGTCGTCGGTGGAATGGTGCTTGAAGCGCACCGGGCCGTCGATGCCCACCAGGCCCCGCGCCACGTGCTGCAACCGGTCCCAGGCGCTCGGATCGCCCACGATGTGCTTGCTCTGCCAGTACATCAGGATCATGCCGGAGACGAAGGCGAACGCCGCCAGCAGCACGAAGGCCCGCAGCGCGCGCCAGCGCGTGTACGGGTCGCCGAGCGCGTAGAACTCGTCGCGGTAGACCACCAGCAGGATCAGCAGCAGCAGGGTCAGCACGACCTGCACGCCCAGGTAGTGCATCGGCGCGTCCGCGTCCCCGGCGCGGAACGAGCGCACCAGGTGGAACAGCACCACTGTGACCAGCAGAACGACCGCCACCCACCAGGCGCGGCGTTTGCGCCGCTTCAGGGCGTGGGCGATCAGCACCAGCAGGATGCCGGACAGCAGCGTCGCGGCCGCGGCCAGGTTCTGGACCTCGGTCGGCACCTTCACGCTGATCGAGTGCAGCCGCGAGTGCTTGAACCCCGGCGACAGGGCCGAGGCGATGTTGCTGAATCCGGCCAGGTACGTGACGAACGCGACGAGCCGGGGCACCCAGCTCCGGCGCTGCGGCGGCTGCGCCGCCGGCGCGTCGGGTCTGGACGGCGCGGTCTTGGAGGTCATGGCTTCGGCCCGAGTCATGTTGGAGGGACGTTCGAGGGCACCCCGCGGGTTGTCATCCGCGGGTGGGGGGGATTCCACCCGATTGTCGCGCGTGCGCGCGCCCGGCGGGGCGGCCTTGGGGAAAACACCGGAAGTGCGACCCGCCGGAGTGTCACCATCGCCGCGATTACCCGCCACGGAGGGGTTGACGCGCGGAGCCGTCCCGCCGGTTCCGGGTTCCGCGCCGCCGGTGGGGCCGGCGACGTGGACGGGGGTTGCGGCGGAGCTCGCGGGCCGGGGCGGTCTCAGCGCCCCAGGATCAGGCTCATCGCCTCCGCGCGGCTCGCCGGCGCGAGCAGCTGTCCGCGGACCGCCGACGTCACCGTCTTCGCGCCCGGCTTCCGGATCCCTCGCATCGACATGCACAAGTGTTCGCACTCCACAACGACGATGACCCCGCGCGGCTCAAGGATGCGCACCAGCGCGTCGGCGATCTGCGTGGTCAGGCGCTCCTGCACCTGCGGCCGCTTGGCGTAGACGTCGACGAGACGGGCGAGCTTGGACAGGCCGGTGATGCGCCCGTCCACCGACGGAATGTACCCCACGTGGGCCACTCCGTGGAACGGCACCAGGTGGTGCTCGCACGTGGAATAGAGCTCGATGTCGCGGACCAGCACCATCTCGTCGTGGCCGAGGTCGAAGGTGGTGGTGAGCACCTCCTCCGGCGCCTGCTGGAGTCCCACGAACATCTCGCGGTAGGCCCGCGCGACCCGGGCCGGGGTGTCCTTGAGGCCGTCGCGGTCCGGGTCCTCGCCGACGGCTATCAGCAGTTCCCGCACGGCCCGCTCGGCGCGCTCGGCGTCGTAGCCGGCCACCGCGCGGCCCAGGTCCGGGCTGGCCAGTTCGGGCTGGCCCGGCAGGCTGACGCGGGAGATGCCGCCCCCCCGGCTGTCCGCCGGGGGAACGGCACCGTCCCGATGGTTCTCGCGGTCGCTCACTGTTCCGGCACCGCGTCCGTCCGGCCGATGAGCCCGTCGGTCACGGTCCCGTTGGCGGCGGCGCGGGCCGCCTCCAGCTCCCGCGGCGTCTGCACCGGCGGGCGGGTCTGCAGGGTGCGGCGCGGCGAGCCGGTCCAGGCCGGGCGCTGCGGGCGCTTCTGCACCGGGGCGAAGATCTCGGCGATCTGCTCCTTGTTCAGGGTCTCCTTCTCCAGGAGCTCCAGGACCAGGTTGTCCAGCACGTCGCGGTACTCGACCAGGATCTCCCAGGCCTCGTCGTGCGCGCTCTCGATGAGCCGCTTGACCTCCTCGTCGACGATCGAGGCGATCTCCTCGGAGTAGTCGCGCTGGTGGCCCATGTCGCGGCCGAGGAAGACCTCGCCGGAGTCCTTGCCGAACTTGATCGGGCCCAGGCGCTCGGTCATGCCGTACTGGGTGACCATCGAGCGGGCGATGTTGGTGGCCTTCTCGATGTCGTTGCTGGCGCCGGTGGTCGGGTCGTGGAAGACCAGCTCCTCGGCGGTGCGCCCGCCCATGGCGTAGGCCAGGTTGTCCAGCATCTCGTTGCGCGTGGTGGAGTACTTGTCCTCCTCCGGCAGCACCATCGTGTAGCCGAGGGCGCGGCCGCGGGACAGGATCGTCACCTTGTGCACCGGGTCCAGGTTCGGCATCGCGTGCGCCACCAGGGCGTGGCCGCCCTCGTGGTACGCGGTGACCTTCTTCTCCTTGTCGCTCATCAGGCGGGTGCGCTTCTGCGGGCCGGCGACCACGCGGTCCACCGCCTCGTCCAGCGCGTTGTTGTCGATGAGCTTCTTGTCCGCGCGGGCGGTCAGCAGCGCCGCCTCGTTCAGGACGTTGGCGAGGTCCGCGCCGGTGAAGCCGGGGGTGCGCTTGGCCAGCGAGTCCAGGTCCACCTCGGGCGTCAGCGGCTTGCCCTTGGAGTGCACCTCGAGGATGTGCTTGCGGCCGTTCAGGTCCGGGGCCTCGACCGCGATCTGCCGGTCGAAGCGCCCCGGGCGCAGCAGCGCCGGGTCCAGGATGTCCGGGCGGTTGGTGGCGGCGATCAGGATCACGCCGCCCTTGACGTCGAACCCGTCCATCTCGACCAGCAGCTGGTTCAGCGTCTGCTCGCGCTCGTCGTGGCCGCCGCCCAGGCCCGCGCCGCGGTGCCGGCCGACGGCGTCGATCTCGTCGACGAACACGATCGCCGGGGCGTTGGCCTTGGCCTGCTCGAACAGGTCGCGGACCCGGGAGGCGCCGACGCCGACGAACATCTCGACGAAGTCCGAACCGGAGATCGAGAAGAACGGCACGCCGGCCTCGCCGGCCACCGCGCGGGCCAGCAGCGTCTTGCCGGTTCCGGGCGGGCCGTAGAGCAGCACGCCCTTGGGGATCTTGGCGCCGATGGCCTGGAACTTGGCCGGGGCCTCCAGGAACTCCTTGACCTCCTGGAGCTCCTCCACGGCCTCGTCCACGCCGGCCACGTCGGCGAAGGTGGTCTTCGGGGTGTCCTTGCTGACCAGCTTGGCCTTGGACTTCCCGAAGTTCATCACCCGGGAGCCGCCGCCCTGCATCTGGTTCATCAGGAACAGGAAGACCAGGGCGATCAGCACGAACGGCAGCAGGGTGATCAGGATGCCGACGATGGCGTTCTGCCTGGCCAGGGAGACGTTGTAGCCCTTGCTCAGGCCGCCGGCCTTCTGCGACTCGTCGAGCGCCTTGGTGATGTCGAAGCCCTGCTGGTCGTTCAGGTAGGTGGCCTTGAGGTTGTCGGTGCCCTGGGCCTGCGCGACGGTCCCGTTCGGCTCCACCTTCACCTCGACGCTGGAGCCGGAACCGCCCACGACCTTGGCCGAGACGACCTGGTTCTTGTGGATGGCGTCCAGCACCACGGAGGTGTCGACGGACTTCGGGCCGCCGGCCGAGGAGACCAGCTGCATGACCGCGAGGACCGCCACGACGGCCAGGACGACCCAGATCACCGGGCCTCGGAAGTAACGCTTGACGTCCATCGATCCTCTACGACTCGTGCTAGCGGTTCACGGCGGGGGGTGTGGTTCTTGTTGCCTAACGACCGTACGCGGTCACTGCGTTCCCGCGCGACGTTCCCAATGAACCCACAATGGTCCCAACGTGGTTAACCGGAGTGTCATTCCGCCTACGAACTGTATACGTGAGGCGCGAGGGTACCGATGAAGGGCAGGCCCCGGAAGCGCTGGGCGTAGTCCAGACCGTAGCCCACGACGAACTCGTTGGGGATGTCGAAGCCGACGTACTTGACGTCGATCGCGACCTTGGCGGCGTCCGGCTTGCGCAGCAGCGTCACCACCTCGAGCGAGGCCGGCCCGCGGGAGCGCAGGTTGGACAGCAGCCAGGACAGGGTCAGCCCGGAGTCGATGATGTCCTCGACCACCAGCACGTGCCGGTTCTGGATGTCGGCGCCCAGGTCCTTCATGATCCGGACGACGCCGGAGGACTTGGTGCCGGCGCCGTAGGACGAGATCGCCATCCAGTCCATCTCGGTGTCGATGTGCAGCTCGCGGATCAGGTCGGCCATCACCACCAGCGCCCCGTTGAGCACCCCGACCAGCAGCACGTCCTTGCCGTCGTAGTCGGTCTCGATAGCGCGGGCGAGCCCGGCCAGTCTGGCCTGGACCTCGTCGGCCGAGATGAGGACCTTCTCCAGGTCCGGGCCCATGTCCTTGTCGTCCACGCTGCGGTCCCTCGTGCGTCGGTTATGCCGGCATCAGGTGCGCGGCCGCGGCTCGGTCGGGATCGCCCGCCTCGCCGTCGTCCACGCGGTCTGGCTCCGGGGCCCCGCGGCGCAGCGCTCCGGATCTCTCGAAGGCCAGCTTTCCATACCGGCGGGCCACCGCGACGGCGCTGGGCAGGTGCAACGGCCCCTGGCCCCGCCAGTCGGTCAGCAGCCGGTCCAGCTCCTCGATGTGGACCGCGGCCAGGTCAGAGCCGGGGCAGCCGGCCCGCAGCGCGGCCAGCCGCAGCACCCGGCGGCGCACCGCGGTGGGCAGCTCGGACAGCTCGGCGACGTCGAGGTAGTGGGACAGATCACAGTCGCCGGACGGCTCCAGCAGCCGCTCGAACTCCCGCGCGGCCCAGGCGTCAAGCGCTTCGGTGTCCTCGCGCAGCATCTTGGCGGTCCGGGCCAGGGCTTCCGGTATCCCCGGCCCGAGGGCGGCGGACAGTGCGGGCAGGGCGGCGTGCCGGACCCGGGAGCGGGTGTAGGCCGGGTCGGTGTTGTGCGGGTCGTCCCAGGGCTCGAAGCCCTCAGCCCCCGCGGCGGCCACGGTGGTGGCGCGGGGCAGGTCCAGGAAGGGACGGGCGTAGCGGCCGGTTCGCGCCGGCATCCCGGCCAGGCTGCGGGCGCCGGAGCCCCGGGCCAGTCCGAGCAGCACGGTCTCGGCCTGGTCGTCGCGGGTGTGGCCGAGCAGCACGGTGGCGGCACCGAGGCGTTCGGCGGCGGCGTCCAGCGCGCCGTAGCGGGCGACGCGGGCCGCGGCCTCGGGCCCGCCGCGCCCGTCGACGTGCACGGACAGGCTCTCGACCGGGTCGAAGCCGAGCCCGGCCAGGAAGCGCACGACGCGCTCGGCCTGGGCCGCGGAGCCGTCCTGCAGGTTGTGGTCGACGGTCAGGCCGCCGAAGCGCAGCGAGAGGCGCGGGGCGACGAAGGCGGTCGCGCAGGCCAGGGCGATGGAGTCGGCCCCGCCGGAGCAGGCGACCAGCACCAGCGAGCCGGGGGCGTGGTCGGCGAGGACTCTGCGGACGGCCAGGCGTATCGAGGCGATGACGGGGGCTGGACCCATGGTGCTTACTCCTTCGTGCGGTCCCTGGTGCATCTTTCCCTGTGCAACGACGCGACCCGGCTCAGGTCGCGGCGACACTCCGCAGGACCACTCTTACGGCGAGGGGGGCCGATCCAACCTGCGTTTTTCCTAGGGTCGCACGCGGGTCAGCCAAGCGCCCGGGTCCGCGATCTCGGCCCGGGTGGGAAGGGTGTTCGGCGAGGTCCAGACCCGGTTGAAACCGCTCATCCCGGCCTGCTCGACCACGGCGTTCACGAACCGCGCGCCGTCCCGGTACTGCCGGATCTTCGCGTCCATCCCGATCATCCGCCGCACGAGGGCGTCGATCCGGCTGGCCCCCTTGGCCCGCCGCTGCCCGAACTTCCGCCGGATGTCGGCGACGCTGGGCACCACCCGCGGCCCGACGCCGTCCATGACGACGTCGGCGTGCCCCTCCAGCAGCGACATCACCGCGACCATCCGGTCCAGCACGGCCAGCTGCTGCGGCGTCTGCACCAGCTCGGTCAGCGGCCGCTTCTCCCCGGTCTCCCGGCGCTTCTGCCCGGCCTCGCGCAGCCGCTTGGCCAGCGCCCCGGGGTCGGTGTCCATCCCGGCGATGAAGGCCTCGATCTCGCCGAGGATGTGCGCCCGCAGCCACGGCACGGCGGCGAACTGGGTCCGGTGGGTCTCCTCGTGCAGGCACACCCACAGCCGGAAGTCCTCCGGCTTGACCTGCAGCTCCCGCTCCACGCTGACGATGTTCGGGGCCACCAGCAGCAGCCGTCCGGGCTCCTGGAAGATCTCGTACTGCCCCAGGATCCGGTGCCCCAGGTAGGCCAGCAGGGTGCCCAGCTCCAGCCCGGTGGCCTTGGGCCCGAGCGCGGCCAGGCCGCTCGGCGGCACGCCCTCCCGCTTCTCGTTGAGCTTGCGCGCCAGCGGCTCGGTGACGATCCGGAACCCCTCGGCGTTGGCCCGGATCCAGCCCGGCCGGTCGACGATCAGCACCTGCGGCTCCGTCAGGATGCTGCCCTGGTTCGCCATCCGCGTGAACTCGGCGACGTGCTCCCGCGACTCGACGGCGTACCGGCGCAGATCGGCCACGGTGGCGGCGGCCTCGCCCGGAGAGGTCGGCGGACCGGGCCGCACCAACCGCTCGGCCGTCGCCACCGCCAGTTGCCAGTCGACCAGCTGCGCTCTCGCCGTCATGACACTCAGACTATGTGGAGGGCGCGGGGAAACCTAGATCAACCGGTCACCGAGAGATAGTGATCGACGATCTCGTCGGACGTGGCGGTCCACACTCCGGGGTGGTTCACGACGTAGTCCAGGGCCTGGTCGAGGTAGGGGGCCCGGAAGGCCTGCCCGGTGACGAACGGATGCAGCGCGAGCGCGAACACCCGTCCGCTGCCGTCGGCGGCGTCCTCGTGCAGCTGGTCCACCTGGTCCTTGACCATCCGCACGAAGTCGGGCCCGGTCAGGCCCTTGCTCACGAAGACCCCGATGTCGTTGAGCTCCACCGAATAAGGCAGGCTCAGCAGCCCCGGAACGTTCGTCCGGTAGGGCTGGTCGTCGTTCGTCCAGTCCAGGACGTACTCCACCCCCTGCTCGGCGAGCAGCTCGGGGGTGTGGAAGGTCTCGATGAGCCCGGGGCCCATCCACCCGCGCGGCTTCACGCCGGTGCCGCGTTCGATGGTGGCCAGGACGTCCCGCAGTTTCCCCTCCTCGTCCGCGCGCTCCAGCCCGGTGAAAAGGTGGCTGTTGCTGGCGCCGTGCCCGAGCCAGGCCCAGCCGCGCTCGCGCCCGGCGGCGATGATCTGCGGGTAGCGGTCGACGACGTCGGAGTTCAGGAGGGCGCTGGCCTTCACGCCGTGCTTGTCGAGCAGCTTGATCTGGCGCCAGACACCGACCCGGGGTCCGTAGTCGCGCCACCCGTAGTTGAGGCTGTCGGGGGTCAGGGCGGTGGTGCCCTCGTAGGTCGCGGTGCCGGGCAGGTCGACGTAGAAGTGCTCGATGTTCAGGCCGATGTAGAACGCGACGCGCTTGCCTCCGGGCCAGATCAGCGGCTCGCGCTCGGTGATGGGACGGTAATCGAAGAGATCGAGGTCGGTGCTCATGCGACCATGGTCGAACCTTCACATTGATGAGAAGGTCAAGCGACGACCCGGCGGAGGCGGCCATGCGGATCGGGCAACTGGCGGAGCGCACCGAGACCACCCCCCGGCTGCTGCGGTACTACGAGGAACAGGGGCTGATCCGCGTCGGCCGGGCCGCGAACGGCTACCGCGACTACGACGACCGGCTGGTCGACCAGGTGACCCACATCCGCGGGCTGCTGGAGGCGGGCCTGCCGACCCGCCTGATCAAGCAGATCCTGCCCTGCCTCGACGACCCGCGCGAGATCCACTTCGCCGACGCGACCCCGGAGATCATCGCGACCTTGGAGGGCCACCGCGACCAACTGGCGCGCCGGATCGAGGTACTGACGCGGAATCACGCGGCCGTGGCGGACTACGTGGGGGCCTTGAAACAGTGCGCTCTGGGAGTCGAGCCGGATCCGGCCTCCGGGGATTAGCGGGCTACCCCGCCGCGCCGCACCCGCATCCCGCCAGCGTCGTCGCCATCCGGTCCACCGCCGCCCGCGCGGCGGCCGTGTCCCCCGCCTGGTCCGCCATCAGCGCGAACACCAACAGCTGCCCGTCGTTGTCCCGCACCAGCCCGGCGAGCGTCACCACGCCGGTCAGAGATCCCGTCTTGGCGCGCACCAGACCGGCGCCGGCCGAGGACTGCGGACTCGTGTACCGCCCGTCCTCCGCGAGGGTGCCCGTGAACCCGGCCACCGGCAGGCCGGTCAGGGCCGCCCGCAGATCCGGATGGTCGTCCGCGGCCGCCGACGACAACACCCGCACCAGGAACGCCGGGCTGATCCGGTCCTCCCGCGAGAGCCCGCTGCCGTCCACGGTCTGCAACCCGCCCAGGTCCACGCCCAGCTTCGTCAGCTCGTCCCGCACCGCCGCCACACCGCCGTCGAACGTCGCCGGCTTCCCGCCCGCGATCGCCACCTGCCGCAGCAGCGCCTCGGCCAGATCGTTGTCCGAGACCGTGAGCATGTGCTCGACCAGGTCCGCCAAGCGCGGCGAGGCCACACTCGCCACCTGGTCGCCGCTCGCGGAAGTCGCCGCCGGTTTCCCGACCGCCTTCACGCCGTGCGCCGCCAGCCGCTCCGCGAAGGCCGCCGCGGCGGCCGCCGCCGGCTCCGCCACCCGCGGACTCAGCTCGTCCGCCGGGCGAGCCCGGCCCTCGTCGGCCATCAGCCCGGCGACCGGCGCGACGTTCCCGTCCGTGTAGCCCGCCGACCAGGTCGGATTCAGCGCAGGGCCGCCGAACAGTGACGCGTCGTAGCCGAGTGTGACCGAATTCACGCCCTTCGCCAGCAGGGCGCTCGCCGTCGCCGCCGCGAGGTCGTCCAGCGCCGCCGGGCGCCAGGCCGGATCGGCCGGCGCCGCCTGCGTCGACAGCGTCGGATCACCCCCTCCGACCAGCACGATCGCCGGTCCGGCGGGTCCGTCCGGACCCCGCACCACCCGCGTCGTTAACCGCTTGTCCGGCCCCAGAGCGCCCAGCGCGGCCACCGCCGTCACCACTTTGTTCGTCGAGGCCGGGGCGAACCCCTCACCGGCGTTGTCGTCGAACAACAGTGCGGACGATGATGGATCCGCCACGGCGACGCCGACGTGCTTCCCCAGCCCCGGCGCGGCCGTCAGCGGCCTGAGCACCCCGGCGAGCTCCTCCCCCGTCACCGTCCCCCCGGGCTTGCCACCTGCGAGAACGGGCACCAGCGCGGCGGCGGCGGGGGTGTGCGCGGGGCCGGTGGACCGTGTCGACGGGCTCGGAGACGACGGCGCCGCCGAGTCCCGCGAGGCCGCCGCGGACGGCTTCGCGGCCGCCGAGACGCGGTCGTGCCGTTCGCTCACCCGCTGACCGCCGGACCACGGACCGGCCGCCCAGACACAGGCACCGGCCAGTACGATCCCGAGCGCGGCTGACACAATGGCGGTCGGCAGCGTTCCCGGCACCTGTCTTGCCACTCGGGTCACTCCTTGATCTTGCGAACTCTGTCGTCACCGCCTGTCTGGGCGACACTAGTAGCAGCACCTGAAAGCGCGGAAACGAGGAAAGACCATGGAGTTCGACGTTCTCATCGAGATCCCCAAGGGCCAGCGCAACAAGTACGAGGTCGATCACAAGACCGGCCGCATACGGCTGGACCGCATGCTTTTCACCTCGATGGTCTACCCGACCGACTACGGCTTCATCGAGGACACGCTGTCCCTCGACGGCGACCCGCTGGACGCCATGGTCCTGCTGGACGAGCCGACCTTCCCGGGCTGCCTGATCCGCTGCCGGGCCATCGGCATGCTGAACATGGCCGACGAGGCCGGCGGCGACGACAAGATCCTGTGCGTGCCGGCCACCGACCCGCGCTTCGAGCACCTGCGCGACTACCACCACATCTCCGAGTTCGAACGCCAGGAGATCCAGCACTTCTTCACCTCCTACAAGGACCTGGAGCCCGGCAAGGAGGTCCACCACGCCGAGTGGCAGAACCGGGCCCAGGCCGAGGTCGAGATCGTGCGCTCCTTCAAGCGGTTCGAGGAGCTGCCGGAGGAGGAGAAGGTCCACCACCTGTAGGACGCGCGGGACCCGCCGCGCGCCCGGCCCAGGCGCCGCGGCGGACGGGTGAGAACGTCGAACCCCCGGCGGGGATGTCCCCGCCGGGGGTTTCGCCGCCTGGGAAGACCCCGGCTCAGCGCTCGTCGAGGACTTCCCCGTTGAGCGCCTGACCTCTGGGCGCCCCCGAATGTGACAGCCCCGCCAACGAGTCCCCGAGCGGGCTCCGGACATACAGCACGCTCCGTCCGTGCCGCGCCCGCGACGTGAGCCCGGCGTCCGACAGCACCTTCAGATGCTGGCTGACCGCGCCCGGCGTGACCCGCAAGAGCCGGGCCAGCTCGGTCGTCGACACCGGCTCCTCCAGCATCAGCAGCAGCCGGGCGCGCGGCGGACCGAGCAGCCGCTCCAGCGCCGGTCCGGGCGGCGGCGGCTCGACCCGCTCGGCCAGCGTCGCCACACCCCGGGCCTGGTACGCGATCCACGGCGGCCCGACCGGCGTGATGACGCTCAGGGCCCCGTGCGAGAAACAGGTCGGGATCAGCAGCAGACCCTGTCCGGCCGCGTCGACGTCGTAGGTCGGGGCGGCCGGCATCGGCTCCCCCTCCCACCGGATCACCAGACGGCGCCCGTCCCAGCTGAGCCGGTTGCTGAGCTCCTGGAACAGGGTGGCGGCCCCCCGCTCGGCGAGCACCCGTGCCCGGTAGACGATGTCGGCCTCCAGCAGCGACTTCGCCCGCGGCCACCACTCGGGCAGCAGGCACGTCTCCCAGTACGCCTCCAACGTGTCGGCGATCTCGGCCAGCAGCCGCTCCGGATCCTCCCGGGCCCCGGCCAGGCGCCGGGGCACCGCCCCCTCGATGGGCAGGAACGTGCGCTCCAGCTCGGTCCAGACCGTCTCCGGCGCGGTCGCCCGCAGCGCGGCCAGCTCGCGCTGGAAGTCCGGCCACGGCGTGGTCGGACGCGGCGTGAGGAAGTCGGGGATCCACCGCCACGACCCCACCAGCGAGGTGATCAGCTCGGTGTCCAAGCGCTCGAAGGCCGGACGCATGCGGTTGAACAGCGGGATGTGCTCGGCGTAGGCCGAGGCATGCGTCCACATGCGCAGGCTCATACCGGTCTCCATGAGCGCCGAGAACGCGAAGGAGGTGGCCGCCAGGTCGTCCAGGCCCAGTTCGATCGTGATCATTCAGTCCCCCGCTGAATCGATTCCGATGCCGATGCTAGCGGGCTGTGCTGTCATCATGACCTTGCTTTCCGCACGGCCTGCGGGCCGGGCCGCCGCGCGCCCCGCCCCGGGTCCCGCCGGCCCCCGCCTGGCAGCCGCGACGTTGATCACCAGCTTCGGCAACGGGCTCTACCTGACCGTCGCGGCCCTCTTCTTCACCCGCACGCTCGGCTTCGGCGCCGCCCGCGTCGGCGTGGCGCTGACCGTGGCCGGCCTGGCCGGCGTGCTCGCGAGCGTCCCGGCCGGCCGCGCGGCGGACCGCTACGGGATCAAGCGGGTGTCGACGGTGCTGCTCTGCGGCGAAGCAGCGGCCATGGCCGCGCTCGCGTTCTGCACGACGTTCTGGGCGTTCGCGATCGTCGTGTGCGCGGCCACGGCCCTGGACCGGGGCGCGGCGTCGGTCCGCCAAGCGCTGTACGCACAGGCCTTCGCCCCGGAGACGCGGGTGGCCGACCGCGCCTACATCCGGGCCGTCACCAACGTGGCGATCGGGCTGGGCGCCGCAGCGGCCGCACTGGCGCTGCAAGCGGACGACCGAGCGGTGTATCAGACGACGATCCTGGTCGACGCGATCAGCTTCCTGGGCGTGGTGGCGCTGCTGCCCGGGATCACACTGCGCGAGCCGGCCCCACCCGCGACCACCGGGACCGACCGGCGGCGCCCCGTGAAGGTCCGTGTCTCCCGCCGGTATCAGATCGTGGCGGCCCTGAACGCCGCCCTGATGATCCAGTTCGCGCTGACCGAGGTCGGCCTGCCGCTGTGGCTGCTGCAGGACACCCGCGCACCCCGCATCCTGGTGTCCGGCCTGCTGATCGCCAACACGGCCATGGTGGTCCTGGTCCAGGTCCGAGTGGCACGCGGAGTACACGGCGTCGCGTCGGCGGCCCGGGCCCTCCGGCTCGGCGGCGCGGCGCTCGCGGCGTCCTGCCTGGTGGCGGCCTGCGCGAAGGGCCTCTCGCCGACCGCCGCGACCCTGGTCCTCCTCACCTGCGGCGCCCTCCTCACCGCCGGCGAAGTCCTGACCCAGGCCGGCGCCTGGACCCTGAGCTACGACCTCGCCGACGAACGGGCGGTCGGCGCCTACCAGGGCGTGTTCAACGCCGGCGTCGCGGCCGGACAGATGGCCGGACCACTGGTGGTCACGCAGACCGCACTGCGCCACGGCCTCGCGGGCTGGGCGGTGCTGGGTGCGGTGTTCGCTGCCGCGGGGGCGGCCATCGGGCCGGTGGTGCGGCGGGCCGCCGTGACCTGACCCCCTGCAGGGGTGGTGCCGCGAGCCGCTGGGGACGACAGCGACGCGGCACTCGCGGACTGGCATCGCGCCCTGGTCACCGCCATCCCCACGGTCGCTGGCACCCGGCGGTCGGCGACGGCGACGCCCACTCGCCGGGCCAGATCGGCACACCGCACAACGTCCTCCCCGCCGTCATCCGCGTCGAGGTACGCCACCCCGACGGACGGATGGCCGCGCTGTCCACCCTCCCCGCTCAGCCGAACGCCCACTCGACCGGGAACAGCTTGAGCACCTGCCGCCGGTGTCCGGGAGTCTGACCCGCGACGTGAATCCAGTCGAGGTCCGCGCCGCCGTCCTGCCGGATCAGGACTCCTGGCCCGGCGAAGAACCGGATCGGCCCCTCGATCCCGGCGCACCAACTTCGATGGTCTGGGAACCCGACTCGCCGGAAGTTCTCGTACAACACAGGGGCCAGCGCCGCGGGCAACTCAGCCGCATCGCGGAGGTCGTCGTCGAAGAGCAGCGTCTCCGTCAGCACCAGCTCGACGAAGGCCGACGACGTCCGGTCCAGGAACGGCCGCCACTCGCCCCGGTCGGTCTGGACCACGACGGGCGGATCATCCCGCCCCAGGTCGGCCTCAGGCACACCCCAGTGGGCACACCCCTGGTTCTCGGTACGGAAGACCAGCACGCCGTCCACCACGACCAACTGCGCCGGACGCCGCAACGGATCCTGCTGTTGCAGGTCTTGCCGACGTCCTAGCAACGCAAGGCCCTCACGCAGCGCCGTCGGAAGTCGCAGTCCGAGTCGTTCCTCGGCCTCGGCGAGCTCGGCCTCGTCGCACCCGTCCGCGTCGGTCAACGCGACAGTCCACGCCGCCAAGAACCTCCGGATGAACGCCCAGGCCTCTTCACGGTCACGCAGACCGTCACCGATCTCCGCCGCGACGTCGAACCCTGTCCCCACGTCCGGCAGCCTAGTGAACCCGCCTCACGGCCGCCCATAAAAGCTCGGCGGCCCGTTCACCCACAACGACTGCTGCTCCACCACCCCGCCGGGGCGCGGGGCCTGGATGATGCGGTCGTTCCCGATGAAGATCGCCTCGTGGTAGATCGTGTGCGGGTTGGAGTCGTCCTCGGCCCAGAACACCAGGTCGCCGGGGCGGAGTTGGCTGTAGGTGAGGGGGTGCATCGCCAGGTACTGCCACTGGGCGGGGTGGGGGAAGGACCAGCCCGCCGCTTCCAGGCCGCGCATGGCCAGCCCGGAGCAGTCGAAGACGTCGGGGCCGGCGCCGCCCCAGACGTAGGGCTTGCCGAGCTGCGCGTAGATGTAGTTCAGCATGACGCGGACGGCGCCGTCGGTGTTCGGCGGTGCGCTCAGGGCGTGTGACCCGCCCGCCGACGCGGAGTGCGACCCCGGCGAGTGCTCCTGCCCCGTCGCCGCGTGCGGACCGCCGGCCGACGCCGCAGCCCGCGCCGCGGCCTCCGCCAGCCCGGCCTGGCGCTGCCGCTCCAGGCCCACCGCGACGCCATGCGCCGCGGCCAGCTGGCCCAACAGCGTGTCCTGCTCCGCCCAGATCCCCGTCACCTGCGCCTGCGACGCCACCGCGGCGGCCTGCGCGCGGTCCCGCGCCGTGCGCGCCCGCGCCTCGGCCGTCTCGCGGTCGCGGGCGGCCTGCTCAGCCTTCTGGCGGGCCGCGCTCGCGTCCCGGGTGGCGCGGCGGGCGTCCTTGACCGCCAGCGCGCCGGCCGCGTCGTAGTTCGCCAGGGCCTGCCGGCGGGTGGCGAAGTCGTGCAGGGAGTCGGCGTGCAGCAGGGCGGCCAGCTGGGCCATGTCGGGGCCCTGACGGTACATCTCGGCGGCGAAGGCTCCGAGCCGTCGTTCGGCCTCGTGCTGGGCGTCGAGCGCCGCCGCGGCCCGGTTCTGGGCGTCGGTCGCGGCCCGGGCGGCCATCGTGGCCTGTTCCACGGCGGTGTCGTAGTCCTCGGCGGCCAGGCCGGCGGCCGCTTCCAGGCTGTGCAGCACGCGGTCGGCGGTGGCCAGGGACGCCTGGATCCGGTCGACGGCGGCCTGCCGGTCGCGGACGTCGGCCTGGGCGCGGTCGACGGCGCCCTGGCCGGGGATGACGGGGGCCGTGCCGCCCGTGCCGCCCGTGCCACCCGTGCCGCCCGGATCCGCGTGCGCCGCGGCGCCCAGCAACGCCGCCACCATCGCGCCCGCCGTCACGAGCGTCACGCGTCGGCCGCGTCCCCGCACCCGCACCCGCATGCCGGACTCCTTCCGCGCCGCCCGAGGGATCGATGACTGGGAGATGAGCTACCCACACCACACGTCATCTTTCATCTCAAAATGGACGCACTGAGGAGATCCGTGGTCAGGAGGCCGCCGTTTCCCCCGAACGGGTGGCGCCGGAGGTCACCGGACAACCCGCGCCGGCCTCACCTCACAGGGTCCTGCGGTACCGCGTCTCGTCCAGCACCTCGGCCCCGGCTTCGAACCCGGACACACCTCCGTCGTGGCGCCAGCCGGTGTGCTCGTAGAACGCCCGCGACGCGGTGTTCGTCGCCAGCACCCACAACGTCGCCTCGCGATACCCCTCGTCCCGCAGCCGCTGCAGTGCCATCTCCTGAAGGCGCCGCCCGATGCCCAGCCGCCAGATCGCGGGGTCCAGGTATATCGCGTGCAGTTCCCCCACGTCGGGCTGCTCACGCGGGCCGGAGTCCCGGCTCGGCCCCACCGACGCGAACCCGACCACCACGCCGCCGACCTCGGCCACGAACACCGACATCCGCCGCACCGCCCGGTCGTGCAGCATCCGCCGCGCACTGAGCACGAACCCGTCCACCGACAACCCGGCCAGATAGTCCGCCGGCATCAACCCCGAATACGCCACCTGCCACGACGCGTGGCGGACCCGCCCGATCGCCGCCGCGTCCCCTTCCACCGCTTCCCTGAGGTGGACGCCGTGGACCCGGCGCGCGCTCGAACTCATGCGCGCCATTATGACGGGTCCACCGCGCCGGGAGCGGCTGATCAGGCGAGCGGGGCCGTCAGCGGAAGTCGTCGAGCGTGCCGAAATCGATGTCGATATCGAAGGGCACGGAGACTTTCAGGCGGTCCCGGTAGGTGCCGATCAGGCTGTAGTCGCCCGTCGTCGGATCGAGGGTGTACACGTATGCCACGGCCGCTTCGCCGTCGCGCTCGATCAACCACAGATGCTTGATGCCGGCGCGCGCATACTTCGGCGGCTTGACCTCATGGTCGCGCTCGACGGATTCGGGAGAGACGATCTCGATGGCCAGAGCGATGTCCTCGGGCCGGTAGAACGTCTCGGTCTTGTCCGGGCGCATGGCGGACTCGGCGACCACGAGCACATCGGGCTCGGGCCGGTTCCGGTCATCGAGCCAGGCGGTCATCTCGTGCGTGACTCGCCAGCCATCAGGTGCGGCGGAGCGCAGGACGCTGCGAAGGAAGAACATCACCAGGCTGTGCCAGGCACCCGGTGGAGACACGAAGACCAGACTCCCGTTGAGCAGTTCGGTGTGACGGGGGAGCCCTGGCAACCTGTCGAGATCGGCGGAGGTGAAACCGTCGACCGGAGGCACGATCCAGCTCGGCCAAGCCTCCTCGGGAGGCTCGCCCGAAGACTGCTCCAAGGCCGGAGGAAGGGTCGCCGCGCTCATACTCCGATCTTACGAACCGCCTCCGTCTTCCTACTCAGCGTAGCGCCGGTCGAGAGTTTTCTTCACTCGCGCGAGTGAAGAAAACCCGACCACATTCACCCCTGGCAGCTACTTCGACCCCGAGCTCGCCGTCTTCTTCGCCGCGGTCTTCTTCGCCGCCGTCTTGCTCGCCGAGGCCGTCGTCTTGCTCGCCGTCTTCTTCGCGGTGGTCTTCTTCGCCGCCGCCTTCTTCGCGGTCTTCTTCGCCGGCCCCTTGGCCCGCTTCTCCGCCAGCAGCTCGTGCGCCTTCTCCGGCGTGATCCCCTCGACCGTCTCGCTCTTGGGGATGGTCACGTTGGTCTCACCGTCGGTGAGGTACTCGCCGTAGAAGCCGGACTTGATGACGATCGGCTTGCCGGAGACCGGGTCCGGGCCCAGTTCGCGCAGCGGGGGCTTGGCGGCGCCGCGGCCACGGGCCTTGGGCTGCTTGTAGATCTCCAGGGCCGCCTCGAGGCCGATCTCGAAGATCTCGTCCTCGGACGTGAGCGAGCGGGAGTCCGTGCCCTTCTTCAGGTACGGCCCGTAGCGGCCGTTCTGCGCCGTGATCTCCTCGCCGGTCTCCGGGTCGGTGCCGACCACGCGGGGCAGGGACAGCAGCATCAGCGCCTCGTCGAGGGTGACCGTGTCCAGCGACTGGTTCTTGAACAGGGAGCCGGTGCGGGCCTTCACCGCGTTCTTGCCGCGGGTGGGGGTGCCCTCGGGCAGCACCTCGGTGACGTACGGCCCGTAGCGGCCGGACTTGGCCACGATCTCGTAGCCGGTCGCCGGGTCCTTGCCCAGCTCGCGGTCCTGGCTCGGCTGCTGGAAGAGCTCCTCGGCGAAGGCCACGGTCAGCTCGTCCGGCGGCAGGTCGTCCGGCACGTTCGCGCGCTGCTGCGTGCCGTCCTCCAAGTCGCGGGTGATGTACGGGCCGTAGCGGCCGACCCGCAGCACGATGCCGTCCCCGACCGAGAACGAGTTCACCTCCCGGGCGTCGATGTTGCCCAGGTCGGTGACCAGGTCCTTGAGCCCGCCGAGGTGGTCGGCCACGGAGCCGTGGTCGCCGGCGCCCCCGCCGGTGCGCTCGGCCTCGGTCGGCCCGAAGTAGAACCGCCGCAGCCACGGCACGCGCTGCGCCTCGCCGCGGGCGATCCGGTCCAGGTCGTCCTCCATGCGCGCGGTGAACTCGTAGTTCACCAGGTCGCCGAAGTGCCGCTCCATCAGCCCCACCACGGCGAACGCGATGAACGACGGGACCAGCGCCGTCCCCTTCTTGAAGACGTAGCCGCGGTCCAGGATGGTGCCGAGGATCGTCGAGTACGTCGAGGGCCGCCCGATCTCCCGCTCTTCCATCTCCTTGATCAGCGAGGCCTCGGTGAACCGCGCCGGCGGCTTGGTCGAGTGCCCGTCCGCGGTCATCTTCGTGGTGGTCAGGGCGTCGCCCTCGGAGACCGCCGGCAGCCGCTGCTCGGAGTCGTCCAGCGCGGCGTCCGGGTCGTCGGTGCCCTCCACGTAGGCCTTCAGGAAGCCGTGGAAGGAGATGATCCGGCCGCTGGCGGTGAACTCGACGTCCCGGCCGTCCGCGGCCGCGCCGCCGACCTTCACCGTGACGGTGTGCCCGGTCGCGTCCTTCATCTGCGAGGCGACGGTCCGCATCCAGATCAGCTCGTAGAGCCGGAACTCGTCCCCGCTCAGACCGGTCTGCGCCGGCGTGCGGAAGGTGTCGCCGGAGGGCCGGATCGCCTCGTGCGCCTCCTGCGCGTTCTTCACCTTGGAGTCGTAGCGCCGCGGCACGTCCGGCAGGTAGTCGGCCCCGTAGAGCTCCCGCACCTGGGTCCGCGCGGCGTTCAGCGCCGTGTCCGACAGCGTGATGCTGTCGGTACGCATATAGGTGATGTAGCCGTTCTCGTACAGGCTCTGCGCGACCCGCATGGTGCGCTTGGAGTCCATGCCCAGCTTGCGGCTGGCTTCCTGCTGCAGCGTGGTGGTGCGGAACGGCGCGTAGGGGGAGCGCCGGTACGGCTTGCGCTCGACGCCCCGGACGCTGAAGTCGGCCTCGCGCAGCGCCGCGGCCAGCGCCTTCGCCGTCACCTCGGTCAGGTGCACGACGTTCTGGCTGGTCGGCTTGAGCTGACCGTTCGAGCCGAAGTCGCGGCCGGCGGCGACCCGCTTGCCGTCGACGTTCGCCAGCCGGGCGGTCATCCCGCGCGGGTCGTCCGGCCCGGCCGCCTTCAGCGTCTCGAAGGCGCCGGTCAGGTCCCAGTACTCGGCCGCGGTGAACGCCATGCGCTCCCGCTCCCGCTCCACGACCATCCGGGTGGCCACGGACTGCACGCGTCCGGCCGAGAGCCCGGTCCGGACCTTCTTCCACAGCACCGGCGAGACCTCGTAGCCGTACAGCCGGTCCAGGATGCGCCGGGTCTCCTGCGCGTCGACCAGCTGCAGGTTGATCTCCCGCGTGTTCTGCGCGGCCTCCTGGATCGCCTCCCGGGTGATCTCGTGGAAGACCATCCGCTTGGACGGCACCTTGGGCTTGAGCACCTCCTGGAGGTGCCAGGCGATGGCCTCGCCCTCGCGGTCCTCGTCCGTCGCGAGCAGGAGCTCGTCGGCTTCCTTGAGCAGGTCCTTGAGCTTGGCCACCTGCTTCTTCTTGTCGGCGTTGACCAGGTACAGCGGCTCGAACTCGCCGTCGACGTCCACTCCGAGCCGGCCCATCGGCGTGCCCTTGTACTTCTCCGGTACCTCGTCGGCGCCGGCGGGCAGGTCGCGGATGTGGCCGACCGAGGCCTCGACGGTGTAGCCCGCACCGAGGTAGCCCTTGATCGTCTTCGCCTTGGCCGGCGACTCGACGATGACCAGTCGGCGCGTCGCGCCTCCCGAGTCCGCTGAACCCTTGCCTGCCACCGTTACCTCTGCTTCCAGCTGCTAGCCCCAAGGGATACGCGCTTGGGCGTACCCCGCACACCGCGGCCCGACACGTGGCCGTCCCACCGCGACACCAACGGAGAGTGACCGTACCTCAGCCGAACGTCCCCGCGCTGTCTACTGTGTCCTACTCGTTGTCTTGAATGGTCGGCGTACAACCGAACGTTAACCCGAACTGGCGTATAGGACGGAACCGGAAAACGCCATACCGTGGGACGCCCGGGTGCTCCCGGGGCCCCTGGGGCGGCCATCCGCCCAGATGACGACCAGGGAACCGGTTACTCCACGGGGAACAGATATCCGTCCTCCACCAGCCCCCGAACGGCCTCGACCGCACCGGCCCGCAGGCTCCGGCCGTCGATCCCGTACCGTTCGCCGACAGCGTCCAGGATCTCCCCGAGAGGGGTCTCCCCATCCGCCCCACCGACCACGGCCGCCCCGACCGCGTCGATGTCGGCCGACCGCATGAACCCCTCCTGCTGGCTGATCCGCGACGACTCGCTCGCCCACCCGCCGCCGCTCTCGTACGTGGGCCGCGCCACCTGCTCCCACCGCACGTCCGGCGCCACGGCCAGCCGGCGCCGCATCAGCTCGTCGTCGTCGACGTCGCGCAGGAAGTCGTGGCGCGCGAACCAGCTGGGGATGTGCGGTCCCAGCGGCTGTTCCACCGGGTGCGAGATCTCCTCCAGCCGCATCAGCGGGCTCTCGGAGCCGGCGTTGTGCAGGGTGATCCACCCGAACCCGATCGCGGAGACCCGCTGCTGCTCGAAGTAGTCCAGCCAGGCGTCGTAGCGCCGCGGGTAGTCGGGCGTGCCGTACTCGCCGGAGTCCCGCAGCCACAGCTCGACGTACTCGGCCGGGTCCTGCGCCTCCCGCTGCACCACCCAGGCGTCGCAGCCGGTCTCCCGCACCCACCCGGCGACCCGCTCCCGCCAGTCGACGCCGTCCACGTGCAGCCAGTTGGCGAGCACCTGGCACCAGCCGCCCTCGGTCAGGTGCTCGTGCGCGTCGGCGACCAGCTGCCGGCACACCTCGTCGGCGGGCAGCCCCGAGTCGCGGTAGACGAAACGGCCGCCCTGCGCGGCGTTGTCGGGTGAGATGACGAAGGGCGGATTCGACACGATGAGGTCGAACCTCTCCCCGCCGACCGGCTCGAACAGCGACCCCTCCCGCAGGTCGAACGGCTCGACCCCGGACAACTGCTGCGTCAGCTTCGCCAGCTTGAGCGCTCGGGGGTTCCGATCGGTCCCGACGACCCGTCCAACGTGCGTCGACAGGTGCAGCGCCTGCACCCCGCCGCCGGTGCCGACGTCGAGCGCGGAGCCGAACCGCTCGCGGATGGTGAGCTGCGCGAGCGTGGTCGACGCGCCGCCGACGCCGAGGACGTGGTCCTCCCGCACGGGGTGTCCCTGCCCCTGGGCGTGCAGCCCGCCGGACAGGTCGCTGACGAGATACCAGTCGTGGCCGTCGTCGTCGCCGTAGGGCCGGATGTCGATGGCGGCCCGCACCTGATCCCCGTCCACCGTGACGAGTCCGGCAGCCAGACAATCCGCCACCGGAAGTGCCGCCTCGACCGCCTTCCGGTCCACGGTCTGCTGCAAGAGGAAGAGCCGGATCAGGGTCTCCACGGGGCTTCCGCCACCGGTCGCGCGCAAGGCCGGAACACTTTCGCTGCGGGCCAGCGCCGCGTAAGCGAGCGGACCGAGGACCTCCAGGACGCCGTCCACGGTGTAGTCGGCCTTGATCAGGGCTTCGCGCAACTTCTCCATGGACCCATTGTCGTGGGTAACCGTGGGTCGGCATGCCAGAAAGCGGGTGCCCCCGGCCGGAAGGCCGGGGGCACCCATTAATAAGGAGAAGACTCAGACGGATCCGGCCGAAGCCTCGACCGTCTTGTCCTCGTCGCCGTTCCGCGGCGCACCGGGTGCACCTGACGCACCCGCCGCGTTCTCGACCGCGGCGGCCACCGCGGTCCCGGGGCCGGAGCCGGCGTCCGAGTTCGAGTCCGACACGGCGATCGACTTGCGCTTGCTGTTCCAGACCGCGCCGACGACCACCGCGACCGCGACGACCGCGATCAGCGCGCGGATCCCCGCGTTGGCGTCCGTGCCGACCGACAGCTGCACCACGGCCGGCACGATCAGCAGGCTGACCAGGTTCATCACCTTGATCAGCGGGTTGATCGCCGGCCCGGCGGTGTCCTTGAACGGGTCGCCGATGGTGTCACCGATGATCGTGGCCTCGTGGGCCGAGGAGCCCTTGCCGCCGAAGTGGCCGTCCTCGACCATCTTCTTCGCGTTGTCCCACGCGCCGCCGGAGTTGGACAGGAACACCGCCATCAGCACACCGCAGCCGATGACGCCGGCCAGGTAGGAGCCCAGCGCCCCGACCCCGAGGGTGAACCCGACGGCGATCGGCGCCATCACGGCCAGCAGGCCCGGCGTGATCAGCTCGCGCAGCGAGTCGGTGGTCACGATGTCCACCACGCGGCCGTACTCCGGCCGCCCGGTGCCCTCCATGATCCCGGGGATCTCGCGGAACTGGCGGCGGACCTCGAACACCACGGCGCCGGCCGCGCGGGAGACCGCGTTGATCGCCAGACCGGAGAACAGGAAGACCACCGCGGCACCGATGATCAGGCCGAACAGGTTGCGCGGGTTGCCGACGTTGAGGATGCCGTTGTACTGCAGGATGTTCTCCGGGTTGTCCCCGACGGCCTTCGGCCCGACCTTGTCGACGGCCTCGCCGATCTTCTGGGTGAAGGACCCGAACAGCGCGGTCGCGGCCAGCACCGCGGTGGCGATCGCGATGCCCTTGGTGATCGCCTTGGTGGTGTTGCCGACCGCGTCCAGCGAGGTCAGCACCTGCGCGCCCTCCTCGCCGACGTCGCCGGACATCTCCGCGATGCCCTGCGCGTTGTCCGAGACCGGACCGAAGGTGTCCATCGCGACGATGACGCCGACCGTGGTCAGCAGGCCGGTGCCGGCCATGGCCACCGCGAACAGGGACAGCGTCAGCGAGGTCCCGCCGAGCAGGTAGGCCGTGAAGACGCCGCCGCCGATCAGCATCGCCGAGTACACCGCGGACTCCAGGCCGACCGAGATGCCGGCCAGCACCACCGTCGCGGGTCCCGTCAGCGAGGTCTTGCCGATGTCGCGCACCGGGCGCCGGGTGGTCTCGGTGAAGTAGCCGGTCAGCACCTGGATGACGGTGGCCACCACGATGCCGATGACCACGGCGCCGAGCGCGATCCAGCGCGGGTCCTTGGTGGCCGCCTCGGCCAGGACGCCGGGGCTCACCCCGTCCAGCGCGCTGATCTTGTCCGGCAGGTACATGAACGCCGCGACGGCGACCAGCACCACCGCCACCAGGGCGCTGATGAAGAAGCCGCGGTTGATCGCCGCCATCGCGTTGCGGTCCCCGACCCGGGGCGACACCGCGAAGATGCCGATCACCGCGGTGATCACGCCGAGCGCCGGCACGATCAGCGGGAACACCAGGCCCTGGGTCCCGAAGGCGATCTTGCCCAGGATCAGCGCCGCGACCAGGGTCACCGCGTAGGACTCGAACAGGTCCGCGGCCATGCCCGCGCAGTCGCCGACGTTGTCGCCCACGTTGTCGGCGATGGTCGCGGCGTTGCGCGGGTCGTCCTCGGGGATGTTCTGCTCGACCTTGCCGACCAGGTCGGCGCCGACGTCGGCGGCCTTGGTGAAGATGCCGCCGCCGACCCGCATGAACATCGCGAGCATGGCCGCGCCGAAGCCGAAGCCCTCGAGCACGTTCGGGGCGTTCTCCTTGTAGATCAGCACCACGACGGCCGCGCCGAACAGGCCCAGGCCCACCGTGAACATGCCGACCACACCGCCGGTGCGGAAGGCGATCCGGATCGCCCGGGGCGAGCCGGACTCGTTCGCGGCCGCCGCCACGCGCACGTTCGCGCGGACCGCCAGCCACATCCCCACATACCCGGTCGTCGCCGAGAAGGCGGCCCCCACCAGGAAGAAGACCGAGCGGCCGACGCGTTGCGACCAGTCGTCGGCCGGCAGCGCGAGCAGCAGGAAGAAGGCGGCGGCCGCGAAGATCGACAGCGTGCGGAACTGCCGCGTCAGGTATGCGGACGCGCCTTCCTGCACCGCTGCCGCGATGCGTTTCATGTTCTCCGTGCCCTCACTGGCCGCCAGCACCTCTTTGACGAGAATGCCGGCGACACCGAGCGCACCCAGGGCGATCACGGCCACCACGAAGATCCAGGCGAGGTTTCCCCCGGCCAATGAGATCACCGTCGAGCCGCTGTCCGCGATTGGCGGCATGCGTCCTCCACTGTGACGATCCGTTTTCCGACGCTGTAACTCAGATCACAGCCAATGGCAGGGGAGTCTACGCGTGAATACACGAGGTCGGTCAACAGATCGTTTCGCCGACCTCACGGATCGCTATGTGACGAAGGCCACTTTCACTCGTATTGGTGAGTGAGTGCTCCGCTCTGATGTGGGATGACGCGCCGCAATCGGCGAACAGGTGGTGACCGCCCTTCTCAGAAGTCCTTGACCGGCCAGCCCATGCGGACGGCTCCCCCGTCGGGGGTGGCGGCGATGTCGAGGTCGTCGACCAGCCCGGTGAGGACCGCCAGACCCATCTCGGCGTCGTCGAGGTCGTCCTCGTCCTCGGCCGCGGCGCCGCCCTCGCGGGCCGGCGCGCCGTCCCGCGGGGAGGGCACGGCCCCGGACACCTTGTCGGCGACCGTCACCACGAACCGGTCCGGCGCCAGGCCGGACCCGGTGGAGTCGACCGCGTCCAGCACCACCACGACCGGCTCGCCCGGGCAGTGCCGCTGGTGCAGGCCGACCGCCCGGGAGCAGGCCTCACCGACGGCGAGGCGGACCTCGTCGAGCAGTCCGGCCTCGACGCCCACCCGGCGGGCGTGGGCGACCGCCACCAGGCGGGCGGTCCGGACGTGCTCGGGCTGCGGCGTGAACCGCAGCAGGACGGCCGTGGCGCTCTCCGTCTTGGCCACCGTGCCGATGGCCGACGATTGCGCATCCATTGCAGACCCCTTAGGAACAAAGTGCGGATTGGACGGCCGGGAGGCGGAGCCGCCCACGGTGCGACGCGACCCTGGGGCGGTCGCGCCGCGGGCACCGGGGGCGGACCCGCCGGGCGTCCGCTCAGTCGACGGCGGTCACAGCCTGCTCGACGCTGTCGCTGATCGGGAACACCTTGGTCAGGCCGGTGATCCGGAAGATCTTCAGGATCCGCTCCTGGGTGCACACCAGGCGCAGCGAGCCGTCGTGCGCCCGGACCCGCTTCAGGCCGCCGACCAGCACGCCGAGGCCGGCGGAGTCGAGGAAGTCGACGTCCTCCATGTCCACGATCAGGTGGTACTTCCCGGCGCCGACCAGCTCGACCAGCTGCTCGCGGAGCTTCGGGGCGGTGTACACGTCGATCTCCCCGCCGACCTTGACGATCGTCCGGCCGTTCTCGTCTCGCGTCTCCAGCTTCAGGTCCACTGCCGGCCTCCAAAATCGGTGCCTTCCCGCCGCGGCGGGGGTGAAAAGGTGTGTCCTCGGCAACACAAAGTACAGCCTCGCCCGGGTCAGGGCTTGAGCACAGTCAATCACCTCGGGGTGACACTCGGCCACGATTCGCGGCAAGTGCCCTCGAATGATGCCGGTTGCGCCGCCGCGTTCTAGCGAGCTGAGCGGCACGTAGTGCCTCCTTGACGGGTGGCGGCGGGCGGCGGGTGAGGCGGTTTCGCCCTACCGCGCCGCGCCGTGCCTGATACTGGTTCGCGATGTCGCCGACTCCTCCTTACCAGCAAAACCCCGGCGCGGGTGGTGTGTCCACACCGGATCCGATGCCCGGGGATTCCGTCATCCCGGAAACGCTGGAGCGGCTGATATCGGTTCCCGCGTCGCGTGCGGAGCGTGTGACGCATGTGCGGGTGGTGCCCGCCCGGGACGCGGAGCACGCCGAGTGGCCGGAGTGGGCCGACGAAGCCGTGGTGCGGGCGTTCCGCGAGGCCGGCGGGGTGGACCGGCCTTGGCGGCACCAGGTGGCGGCGGCCGAGGCTGCCCGCGACGGCCGGCATGTGACGTTGGCCACCGGCACCGCCTCCGGCAAGTCGATGGGTTTCCAGCTGCCGGCGCTGACCGCGATCCGGGAGAACGCCGGCGGCACGCTCTACCTGGCGCCGACCAAGGCGCTGGCCGCGGACCAACTCAGGCGTCTCACTCGCTTGGACGTACCGGGACTGCGCGCCGGCCTGCTGGACGGCGACACGGACGCCGAAGCGCGGGACTGGGTCCGGCAACACGCGAACTACGTGCTGAGCAACCCGGACATGCTGCACTACTCGCTGCTGCCCGGCCACGCGCGGTGGGCGCCGTTCCTGCGGCGGCTGCGCTACGTCGTCATCGACGAGTGCCACACCTATAAAGGGGTCTTCGGCTCGCACGTCGCCGCGGTCCTGCGCCGGCTGCGCCGGGTCTGCGAGCGGTACGGCGCCAGTCCGACTTTCATACTGGCGTCGGCCACCACCGCGGAACCGGCCGCCTCGGCCTCCCGGCTGACCGGGGTGGAGGTCTCGGCGGTGACCGACGACGCCTCCCCGCGCGGCCCCCTGGTGTTCGCCCTCTGGGAACCTCCCCTGACCACGCTGATCGGCGAGCGCGGCGCCCCGGTCCGCCGCTCCGCCACCGCGGAGGCCGCGGACCTGCTCACCGACCTGGTCCTGGACGACGTCCGCACCGTGGTCTTCACCCGCTCCCGCCGCGGCGCCGAACAAGTGTCGATGCAGACCCGGGATCACCTGGAGGAGCGCCGAGCCGGATATGGGAAGCGGATCGCGGCCTATCGCGGCGGATATCTGAAGAGCGAGCGCCGGGCTTTGGAAGCCGCGCTGCACATGGACCCCGCGGCGGACGGGGCGCTCGTCGGACTGGCCGCCACGACGGCGCTGGAACTCGGCGTGGACGTCGCCGGGCTCGACGCCGTGCTGATGGCCGGGTTCCCCGGCACGCGGGCTTCGCTGTGGCAGCAGGCGGGGCGGGCGGGCCGAGCCGGGCAGGGGGCGCTGGCGGTGCTCATCGCCCGCGACGACCCGCTGGACACCTACCTGGTGCACCACTCGGAGTCGATCTTCGACCGGCCGGTCGAGGCTTCCGTCCTGGACCCGGACAACCCCTATGTCCTGGCGCCGCACCTGTGCGCCGCCGCCGCGGAGCTCCCGCTGACCGACACGGACCTGGCCTTGTTCGGTCCAGGCACCGAGGCTCTGCTGTCCGACCTGACCCGCCGCGAGTACCTGCGCCGACGGCCCACCGGCTGGTACTGGACCCGGCGCGAGCGGCCGTCGGCGCTGACCGACCTGCGCGGCACCGGCGGCGTGCCGGTGCGGATCGTGGAGGGCCAGACCGGCCGCCTGCTGGGCACGGTGGACGAGGGCGCGTCGCATTCCACGGTCCACGACGGCGCCGTGTACCTGCACCAGGGCCACACGTACCTGGTCGACAAGCTGGATCTGGAGCTGAACATAGCGCAGGTCCGCCGGGCCGACCCGGACTACACGACGATGGCCCGCGACGTGGTCCAGGTGACCATCCTGGAGACCGATCAGACCCAGGACTGGGGCGACGACGTCTCCCTCCACTTCGGCTCGGTCGAGGTGAGCACCCAGGTCGTCTCCTACTTGAAGCGCCGCGCCGGCACCGGCCAGATCGTCGAGACCAAACCCCTCGACCTCCCCGAGCGCACCCTTCGCACCCGCGCCGTCTGGTGGACCGTCGACCTCGCCGCCCTTCCCGACGCCCTGCTCGACACCGCCATGAGCGCCGGCGCCGCCCACGCCGCCGAACACGCCTCCATCGGCCTCCTCCCCCTCTTCACCCCCTGCGACCGCTGGGACATCGGCGGAGTCTCCTTCCCCCTCCACCCCGACACCGAGCGCCTCACCGTGTTCGTCTACGACGGCCACCCCGGCGGCGCGGGCTTCGCCGAGCGCGCGTACGGGTCCGCGGTGGCGTGGCTGACGGCGACGCGGGACGTGATCGCGGCGTGCGAGTGCCTGGAGGGGTGTCCCTCGTGCGTGCAGTCCCCGAAGTGCGGAAACGGGAACAACCCGTTGGACAAGGCGGGGGCGGCACGACTGCTCAATTTGGTCCTTTCGGGTGTGTCGAACATCGCGACCGATAGCTAGGCTGGTCACGACATCGAAGAGAGGAGTGGAGCCATGTCCGTGGAGACGGTCGACTACTCGTGGATGCACGAGCAGATAAGCGCAGAGCAGTACGACGCAATGTCGGAAGAACTGTGCCGGAACATCGAGATCGTCGACGGAATGGTCCACATCAGCCCAAGCCCCAGCCCGTTCCACAACGACGTGATCCGACGCATCGCGAACGCCGTCGAAGCGGCGGGCAGGCCCGCTTGGCGCACGACGTTCGATGTCGATCTCCGGCTGCGCGACATCCCGTTGCTGAATCGTCGGCCTGACGTCCTCGTCTACGAGGCGGGCACCCCTCGCGACCGCCGGCTTCCGCGCGAGGCGGTGCTCGCGGTGGTCGAAGTCGTCTCGCCCGGCTCGGAGACCACCGACCGGCTGCACAAGCCACTCGAGTACGCCGCCGCGGGTATTCGGTTCTACTGGCGCGTAGAGCTCGAAGGCAACACTCCCGTGGTGTACACGTACGTGCTCGACGAGGCGACCGGAACCTACCGCGGGACCGGCGTCTTCGACGACACGGTCAAGACCGACCTCGGCTTCCCCGTGGAGATCGATCTCACGGACATCTGACCATCACCCCGGCCACCACCAGGTAGCGTTGTCGGAATGGCACCCCAAGCGGTCAACCTCGTCAACCTCGAGAACGTCTCCAAGTCCTACACCGCCCGCACCCTCCTGGACAAAGTCTCGCTCGGCCTGTCCGAGGGGGACCGGATCGGTGTGGTCGGGCGCAACGGTGGCGGAAAGTCGACACTGCTGCGGGTGCTGGCGAAGTTGGACGAGCCGGACAGCGGCCGGGTCACGCACACCGGCGGGCTGCGGGTCGCGTTCGTGGGGCAGCACGACACGCTGGACCCCACCGCCTCCATCCGGCATGAGCTGGTCGCCGACAAGTCCGATCACGAGTGGCTGGCCGACGCGCGGGTGCGCGACGTCATCGAGGGGCTGTTCGGCGGGACCGACTTCCCGGCCTTCCCCGAGGGGATGGACACGCGGATCGGGCCGCTGTCCGGTGGGGAGCGGCGGCGGGTGGCGCTGGCCAAGGCCCTGATCGGCGAGCACGACCTGCTGCTGCTGGACGAGCCCACCAACCACCTCGACGTCGAGGGCATCGCGTGGCTGGCCCGGCATCTGGCGACCGCCAAACCGGCGTTGCTGACCGTCACCCACGACCGCTGGTTCCTGGACGCCGTCACCACGCGGACCTGGGAGGTCGTCAACGGGCAGGTGCTCGACTACGACGGCGGCTACTCCGCCTACATCCTGGCCAGGGCCGAGCGGCAGCGGCAGGCCGACGCCGAGTGGGACCGCAAGCAGAACCTGCTGCGCAAGGAGCTGGCGTGGCTGCGGCGCGGCGCCCCGGCGCGGACCAGCAAGCCGAAGTTCCGCATCGACGCCGCCAACGCCCTCATCGCCGCCGAGCCGCCGGCCCGGGACAGCGCCGAGCTGCAGAAGTTCGCCGCCAGCCGGCTCGGGCGAACGGTCTACGAGTTGGAGGACGTCTCCTACGCCGTGGGTGACGGCACCGACCGCAAGCAGCTCCTCAAGGACGTCACCTGGCAGCTCGGTCCCGGTGAGCGGCTGGGGCTGATCGGCGTGAACGGCTCCGGCAAGTCCTCGCTGGTCCGCCTGCTGCTCGGCGAGGTGAAGCCGGACTCCGGCCGGGTCGTCACCGGCGTCACCGTGAAGCCCGCGCACCTGTCGCAGGAGGTCGCCGAGGTCGATCCGGCGTGGCGGGTGCTGGAGGCCGTCGAGAAGGTCCACTCCACGGTGGACCTCGGCAAGGGCAAGACCCTGACCGCCTCCCAGCTGCTGGAGCGGTTCGGCTTCACCGGCGAGAAGCAGTGGACGCGGGTCGGCGACCTGTCCGGCGGCGAGCGGCGCCGGCTGCAGCTGCTGCGCCTGCTGATGGACGCCCCGAACGTGCTGCTGCTCGACGAGCCCACCAACGACCTGGACATCGACACCCTCACCGCCTTCGAGGACATCCTCGACGGCTGGCCCGGCAGCCTGCTGGTGGTCAGCCACGACCGCTACTTCCTGGAGCGCACCACCGACCGGGTGGCGGCGCTCTACGGCGACGGGCGGATCAGGCTGCTGCCGGGCGGCGTCGACGAGTACCTGGCGCACCGCGCGGAGCAGGTCACACGTCCGGCCGAACCGCGTACAACCAAATCCGCCACTCAACCGTCGAACCAGGCGAAGGGCAGTACCAGCTCGCAGGAGCAGCGGGCGGCGAAGAAGGAGCTGGCGCGCATCGAACGGCGCCTGGACAAGATCGCCGAGGCCGAGGCGAAACTGCACGAGGAGCTCTCCCGAATTGGGGGAGACTATCTCGCAGCAGCCGAAGCGGACGCTAAGCTACGCGAGTTGCATGAGGAACGACTCCGTCTGGAGGATGAGTGGCTCTCACTCTCCGAGTAGACGGGACCGGACCTCGTTGACCATTGGCCGGCTGTTCGGCAGCACGGCTGGAGCGAGGGGGAGGCGGGTGGCACGCTTCGCGAACGGACGGGCCGGGGCCCGGCGTCCGTCGCTCCGGCCGCTGCACCGCGCCCGGAGGACCTGGGGTGGGGAACGAGCATGAGCGCGACGACGGAGGCCACGCCTCCTCCGCCTGACGTAGCCCGGCCGAGCGGCTTCAACGGCCCGGGCGGCCCCGGCGGTCCGGCCGCGCCCGCCGACCCGTACCTGCGCGGCACCGACGAGACGGTGCTGCTGGACCTGCGCGAGCTGCGCGCCCAGCAGGCCGCGGATGCCGCCGCGGCCGGCCGGGGCACCTCCGGCGCCCTCGCGGTCCCCGGCTCCGCCCACGCCCCCGGCACCGACCTGGAGGCGTATCAGGGCTCGCACCGCCGCGAGGCCATGCTCTACGCGCACGGCGGGACCGCGATCCCGCTGGAACGCGTCCGCGAGGTCTGCCACGACCTGCGCCAGCCGGTGGCCGCGATCCTGATGCTGGCCTCGGCCGCCGAGATGCGGCCCGACGTGCCGGAGCGGGTGCGCGAGGTGCTGCAGGAGATCATGACGCAGACCGAGGACATATCGGCCACGGTCCGCCAGTTCCTGGACGACGCCAAACAGGGGGTCGACGGCCTCGGCGACCCGGTGCCGTGCAACGTGGCCGGGCTGGCCGCGGAGTCGGTGGAGCGCTGGCGGGCCACCTTCAGCGGCCGGATATCCCTGGCCGCCGCCGACGAACCGCTGCACGTCACGGTCGACCCGGTGCTGTTCAAGCGCGCCCTGGGCAACGTGCTGTCCAACGGCACCCGCGCGGCCGGCGGGAGCGGCCGTGTGCAGGTGACGGTGCGCCGCTTCGAGACCGGCCAGGGCGAGCGCGCGGTCATCGAGGTCGACGACAGCGGCCCCGGCTTCGGCAACATCCCCGCCGGGCACGGCCTGGGCCTGGCCGTGGTGCGCCGCACGGTGGAGGCGGCCGGCGGCTCGGTGGAGGTCGCCGAGGGCCCGCTGGGCGGCGCCCTGATCCGGATGGTGCTGCCGGTGACCCCGGTCCGGACGCTGAGCGCGGACGACGAGCTGGCCAAGACCATCCACGGCGAGGTCTCGCTGGCGGCGCTGGCCGAGGAGCTGGCCGCCGGGGGACTGCGGCCGGCGGTGGTGGTGGACTTCGACGAGTTCGACCACTTCGACCACTTCGACGAGTTCGATGCGTTCGACGACGACTTCGACGACTTCGACGACTTCGACGACGATCCGGACGGGGTCGACGACGACCCGGCCGCGGTGACCGGCGGCCACGCGGTCGCCACCCGGATCAGCGCGATACCGGGGGCGACGGCGATCAGCGGGCCTCCGGAGCAGGCCCAGCTCACCAGCGGCGCCGTCGCCGGTCCCTTCGGTTCGGCCGAACAGGCCACGCCCAGCGGGTCGACCGCGCACGGCGCGCTGTTCAGCGCCGGGAGCACACCGCAGCTGGCGTCCGGTGCGCCGCAGCCCGCTGCTGTCGAGCCCGCGCCCGAGCCCGCCCCCGGCCTGTTCGACGTCTTCCGCGCCCCGGACCGGACCCGCGGCGAGGTCCCCGCGCCGAACGCGGCGGCGTCCGCTCAACCGCTTGAGGCACCGGCCGAGGCCGGCGCCCCGCACACTCCCCATTCCTTCCACATCACCGCGACCGGCCAGGACGACACCGCGGTGGCCGCGATACTGCTGCCGTCGCAGGCCGGTCTGACCGACCCGCCGCGGATCCCGGCCTCGGCGCTGCGCCCGGTCGCCTCGGTCCAGCTCTCCCTGCTCCCAGGAGGCGCTTTCTGATGCCCACCAGGATCGTGCTCTGCGACGACCACACCCTGCTCACCGAGTCGCTGGCGGCGTCCCTGACCGCCAAGGGCTACCAGGTCGAGGCCGTCACCTCGACCCCGGCGCAGGGGCTGGCCGCGGTGGCGTCGCTGGACCCCGACATCCTGATGCTGGACGTGCACTTCCCGATGGCCGTGGCGCAGCGGCTGAGCCGGCCCGGCGCCCCGCAGCTGGCCCCGTCCAGCGTCGGCGAGCAGGCCTTCCCGGTGTCCCGGCCGAACAGCCGGATGGTGACCGCGGGGCTGGAGCTGGCGCAGGCGGTGCTGGAGCGGCACCCCCGCACCAAGGTCCTGATGGTCTCGGCCACCGACGACCCGGCGATCGTCAGCGCCGCGCTGGACCTGGGCGTCTCCGGTTTCACGCGCAAGGACCAGCGCATCGACGGCATCGTGCAGATCCTGGAGCGCGTCGCCGGCGGCGAGGTCGCGGTCGACCCCGAGCTGCTGCGCGCCGCCGTACGGCACCTGAAGGCCCCGGACGTGGACCAGGCCGAGCGCACGCTGCGCTACCTCACGCCGCGCGAGCGCGAGGTGCTGCGCCGCATCGTCGAGGGCGAGTCCACCAAGCAGATCGCGCGGGCGATGGACATCGCGCAGTCCACGGCGCGCACCCACGTGCAGAACGTGCTCGTGAAGCTGGGCGCGCACTCCCGCGTCGAGGCCTCGGCGATCGTGGCCCGGGTCGGCGCCGTCGACCGGCTGGGCGTGACCCGGTAACCGGGCGCCGGGCGTCCAGATCGGCGTCTACGTCATTTGGAGTAGTGCGGCCTCAACCACATGGTGGTGGAGCCGGATCGCAGGTCCGGGACATGATGGCGGCATGCTTGACGCCTCCGCCCTCGGACTCGAGGACCGCCTGGACGAGCGGCTCGACGGCACCGGACTCGGCGAGGTCCGGATCCTGGTCGTCGACGACCACCGCACCTTCGCCGAGGCCCTGGCCTCCAGGCTGCGGGCCGAGCCCGGCTTCGGCGTCGCCGCCACCACCACCATCGACGGCGCGCGCAGGCTGATCGAGGAACGCCGCCCGGACGTGGTCCTGCTCGACGTCGACCTGGACGGCCGCGACGGCATCCGCTTCGCCACGGAGATCCGCGCCGCCCACGCCGACGTCCGCATCGTCATGGTCACCGCCGGCGAGGAGGAGAAGCGCGTCGCCGAAGCCGTCCGCGGCGGCGTCAACGCCTGGGTCGCCAAGGACGGCTCGGTCGAGCACCTGCTGCAGGTGGTCCGCGGCGTGCTCCGCGACGAGACGCACATCCCGCCCCGCCTGCTCACCTACGTCCTGACCGACCTGATGGCCGCGGAGCAGGAGCGCAACGAACACGAGACCCTGGTCGGCGCCCTGACCCCGCGCGAACGCGAGGTCCTGCAGTGCATGGTCTCGGGCATGACCCGCGCGGCGATCGCGCAGCACCTGTTCCTGTCGCCGAACACGGTGCGCACCCACATGCAGAACGTGCTCGGGAAGCTCGGGGTGCACTCGACGCTGGCCGCGGTGGCCGTGGCGCGGCGGGCCGGGATCGGCGAGGAGCGGTAGGCACGGCCCTTCGCTTCCGGTCCGCAGGGGCCGCTGTCCCTGGGCCTGACCGTGACCGACCAGGACGGGCTGTCATCACAGGCCGAGCCCCAGCTGTACACGTTGGGCACCGTCATCAAGGCGACGGCGAAGCTGACGGTGACTCCTGACGCGTCGAACCCGTTGCTGGTGCACGCCGACGCCACCGCCTCGACCCCGATGCCGTCCAACGGCGACACCAGCGGTTCCTATATCACCACGGTCAGCATCGACTGGGGCGACGGTACGGATCCTTACGTCCAGAACAGTCCGGTCGCACCAGTCCCCCACACTTACGCCCACGCCGGCACGTACTACGTCACGTTGTCCGTGACCACCGGCACTCTGCAGTACTCGACGGTGCAGCAGCAGGTCACCGTGCCCACTCCGACCGCTCCGCCTCCGCCCCCGCTCGGCGGCCCGACCCCGCCGAGCGGCACCGCCGGCGCGGCCACCGTGACCCGCCTCGGCGGCGGCGACCGGTACGAGACCGCGCGGATCGCCTCCCGCACCCAGTGGAAGGACGGTGCCGCGGGCGGCGTCGTCCTCGCCCGCGGCGACGCGGCGGCGGTGGAGATCTTCGGCGGCGCGGTGGCCGTCACGGGCCCGGTCGAGACGGCGGTCGTCAAGGCGACCGGGGGACACGCGGCCTGATGCCGTCTCACGTCAACCTGGTGCCGCCCGATGCCCGCCTAAGCATCGGAATACGGGCTCGTACACGCATTCGCCCTGCTCCGGACCCCCGCGCGAGACCGTACCGAGTCAAGGCTCATGCGGGTAACGCCTTCTCAAAACTCTGGCGCGCGGGCGTGACTTGAGTAGGCTCGACTACATGGCGTACAAGGTCGAGCGCACCGAGGCAGAGTGGCGGCAGCACCTGGAACCTGCCGCCTACCGGACGCTGCGCGAGTTCGGTACCGAGAACCCCTGGTCGGGCAAATACGTCGAGAACGACGACCCGGGCATCTACCAGTGTCGCGGCTGCGACACCGCACTGTTCGGCTCGCAGAACAAGTTCAACGCCGAATGCGGTTGGGCGGCGTTCTCCGCCCCGCTGGACGAAGCCCTGATCGAGCAGTACGAGGACCGGTCGCAGGGCATGCTCCGGACCGAGATCCGGTGCGCCGTCTGCGGTTCACACCTGGGCTACCTGTTCCAGGACGCGCCGGAGGAGCTCGGCGGGTGGCGCTACTGCGTGAACTCGATCGGACTGATGCTGTGCACCTCGGAGACGGCGTCGAGCACGGCCTCCTGACCCGGTGCCGGGCCTCGTGATCCCCGTCTCCTTTTCTAACGCATAGAGGGGAACCATCCGTTAGAATCGATCGCATGAGCGCCCTGACTCTGCCCGCGATCACGCACCGCACCGCCGACGTCTCCGGCGTCCGCGTCTTCTACCGCGAGACCGGCCCGGACCGCGCCGACGCGCCGACCGTCCTGCTGCTGCACGGCTTCCCGAGCTCCTCGGCCCAGTACCGCCGCCTGATGGACGCCCTGGGAACCGACCACCGCCTGATCGCCCCGGACTACCCCGGCTTCGGCCGCACGGTCGCCCCCGACGACTTCGTGTACTCCTTCGCGTCCCTCACCGACGTCGTCGAGGGCTTCATCGAGGCCCTCGGCCTCACCGCCGGCGGCCGCCGCCTGGCCGTCTACGCCTTCGACTTCGGCGGTCCGGTCGCCTTCCGCCTCGCCGAGCGCCACCCAGACTGGTTCGCGGGCCTGATCGTCCAGAACGCCAACGCCTACACCGAGGGCCTGTCCCCCATCGCCCGCGCCCTCACCGCCGAGAAGCCCGGCGTCCCCGGCGCCGAGGACCGCGTCCGCGCCATCCTCACCGAGGAGGTCACCCGCTCCCAGTACGAAGGCGGCACCACCGACCCCGCCCTGATCGCCCCGGACGGCTGGACCCTGGACCAGCACTACCTCGACCTGCCGGGCCGCGACGCCGCCCAGATCGCCCTCGCGCTGGACTACCACAGCAACGTGGAGCTGTACCCGGCCTGGCAGCGCTGGCTCGCGGAGCACCGCCCCCCGACCCTGATCCTGTGGGGCGACGGCGACGCGTTCTTCACTGTCGAGGGCGCGAAGGCATACCTGCGCGACGTGCCGGACGCCGCGCTGCACGTGTTCCAGACGGGACACTTCGCGTTGGAGGAGAAGCTGCCGGAGATGGCGCCGGTGATCGGGGAGTTCCTGGATTCGCTGGCGGGGTGAGGGCGGGTCAGGCCGCCGCCACGAAGCCGAACGGCCGCCGTCCACAGTGATGATCTTGTCGCGGTACCGATCGAGATCGCCATGCAGCACGCGGACATCCGTCCGTGGTCAGCTGTCGGAAGCCGAGCGTTCCTTCCGCTGCTTCCACAACACCCGCGCCCGCAGCGCCACCACGGCCCCCACCAAGGCCAGCACCACGTACAACAGCGTCATGAAGACATCGCCCAGCAGACTCCCGTGCTTCGCGCCCTTCGCCGGTGCCGAGGCCGCCTGCGACGGCAGCGACGACGGCCGGTCGGCGCCGTCGGCGGCGGCCGGGCGGTGCTGCGCGTCCGGGGGCGGCAGCGCCTCGTTCGGCACCGCCGAGCGCGCCAGCGGGTCGGGGGTGGTCAGCTGGTCCACGCCGGGGCCGCCGGCCGCCACGCCGAAGCCCCAGTCGAGGAGCTTCGCGGTCTGCTGGTAGATGTCCGTGCCGGCGTCGAACACCGACACGACGAGGGTGCGGCCGTTGCGCTGGGCGGCGCCGACGAAGGTGTGGTGCGCCAGGGACGTGTAGCCGTTCTTCACGCCGATCATGCCCTGGTACTTGCCGAGCAGGCGGTTCTCGTTGTCGATCTCGTAGGTGGTGCCGTTGACGGAGGGGAACCTGGCGCGCTGCAGCGAGCAGTAGGCGCGGAAGCCGGGGTCCATCAGGCCGGCGCGGGCCATCAGGGCCAGGTCGTAGGCGCTGGAGAGCTGGCCGTCGGCGTCGTATCCGTCGGCGTTCACCACGGTGGTGTCGTCGGCGTGCAGGCGCTGCGCGGTCTGGCGCATCAGGTCCACCGTCGCCGGCACCCCGCCGGCCATCCGCGCGAGCGTGGCGACCGCGTCGTTGCCGGAGCGCAGGAACACGCCGTTCCACAGGTCCGAGACCCGGTAGGACAGCCCCGGCTTGACGCCGACCGCGCTGCCGCCGGGCTCGTTCTTGGTGAAGTCGGCGAGGTCGTCCGGCACGGCCACGTGCACGGCCGCCGGGTCCAGCTTCGGCAGCAGCGCGAGCGCCGTCAGCACCTTGAGCGTGGAGGCCGGCCGCAGCTTCTGGTGCGGCGCCCGCTCGGCGAGCACGAGCCCGGTGGCCTGGTCCGCCAGCACGAACGCGCCGGCCTGCACGTCCGCCGGGATCGGCGGCGTGCCGGGTGCGGTGACCGTCGGCCCCAGCGGGGTCGAGGCCGGGGACGTGGGCGTCGTCGGCGACGGTGCCGCCGCGGCGACGGCCGGACCGGCTGCCGCGCCGAGGGCGATCAGACCGGCCGCGACAGCTGTGATGACCCGATGAACCGACGACTTGTGCATGTTTGCGGCGATTCCAACCCCCGGCGACCGCCAAACCCCCATAGGTCCGGACGCGTGACGGCCCCGCTTCCCGCACTCCCCCGATTCGGACATCAGTGCTCCGCTCCTCCGCACGTCCACACATTAGGGGGCTGAGCGTACGTCCCCCAAACACCGCAGAGCGATCGGGCTATCCGGCCGCGATCGTGGTCTTGAGCGCCGTCAGGAAGTCGTCGAAGCCGATCGTGTCCGACGCCGGGGGCGAGGCCACGGTCACCGGCTTGCCCCAGTCGTGGAACCGGAGGTCGGCGTGCGAGGGCTTCTTGCCCGCGGCCACGTCGTCGACGTACTTGATCTCGGCCGGGAGGCCGTCCGCGCCGAGCCAGACCTCGAGCTTCTCCGCCGTCACCGAGGTCCGCCGCATCGCCGAGGTGATCGCCGCGCGGTGGGCGGCGTCGAACGTGGAGGCCCCGAGCGTGCCGGCGTCCACGGTTCCCGCGTAGTGGCCGGCGCCGTCCGGCTTCAGCACGCCGGACTCGAAGACCGCCGCCAGGGCTTCGACCAGGTCGGTGTCGGTCTCCAGCGTCACGGCGCCGAGCACCGCGCCGGAGGTGTTCAGGTGCAGGACGGACGAGGCCTCCGACTTGACCCAGTGCTTCCCGCCCAGGGCTTTGGCGGCCTGGGGACGGGCGTTCGTGTACGCCTCCGCGCTTCGGTATTCCGCTTCGCCGTCCATGACCGTCCGCATCCGCGGCGGCGCCTTCGGGTCATCGGACGCGGCGATCGTGATCGTGAAGTCCGCCCGCACGTCCCCGGAGAAGTCCAGGACGCCTGTCAGCTTCCCGGTCATGCCCTCGGCGACCGCGTCGCCTTCGAAACTCACCGTCTTGCCGGCGGCGTCGGCGGCGTCGGCGGCGAGCCCGCTCTTCGCCGCCTTCGACGAGCCTCCGCAGCCCGCGGCCGCCGCCACGACGACCGCCGACACCGCCAACGCACTCCGGCGCCGCACGCTCCACCCCGTGACCATCGTTCTCTCCCCTCACGATCAGGTGAGCGGCGACGCTATCAGTCGGCACGGCTACACGAACGCGGAAATCCCGGTCAGCGCCCGCCCGATGACCAGGCTGTGGATCTCGCTGGTCCCCTCGTAGGTCAGCACCGACTCCAGGTTGTTGGCGTGGCGCAGCACCGGGTACTCCAGCGTGATCCCGTTCGCGGCCAGGATGGTGCGGCACTCGCGGGCGATGGCCAGCGCCTCCCGCACGCTGTTCAGCTTGCCGAGGCTGACCTGTCGCGGGTCCAGGTGCCCGGCGTCCTTCAGCCGGCCCAGGTGCAGCGCGAGGAGCATGCCCTTGCCGAGCTCCAGCGCCATGTCGGCGAGCTTCTGCTGGGTGAGCTGGAAGCCGGCCAGCGGCCGGTCGAAGACCTCGCGGTCCAGGGAGTAGGCGATGGCCGCCTCCAGGCAGTCGCGGGCCGCGCCGAGCGCGCCGAAGACGATGCCGAAGCGGGCCTCGTCCAGGCAGCCGAGCGGACCGGACAGGCCCCGCGCGCCGGGCAGCAGAGCGTCCTCCGGCAGTCGCACGTCCTCGAGCACGAGCTCGCTGGTGACGCTCGCCCGCAGCGAGAGCTTCTTCTTGATCTCCGGAGCACTGAACCCGGGCGTGCCGGCCGGGACGACGAACCCGCGGATCCCGTCCTCGGTCCCGGCCCACACCACGGCGACGTCCGCCACCGACCCGTTGGTGATCCACATCTTGGTGCCGTTCAGCACCCAGCCGCCGTTCTCCCGCTTGGCCGTCGTCCGCATGCCGGCCGGGTTGGACCCGAAGTCCGGCTCGGTCAGCCCGAAGCAGCCGATCGCCTCACCGGCGGCCATCCGCGGCAGCCAGGCCTGCTTCTGTTCCTCGGAGCCGTACCGCCAGATCGCGAACATCGCCAGCGAACCCTGCACCGACACCAGCGAGCGCAGCCCGGAGTCGACCGCCTCCAGCTCCATGCACGCCAGACCGTAGGACAGGGCGCTGGTGCCGGCGCAGCCGTAGCCGTGCAGGTGCATGCCGAGCACGCCGAGCGCGCCGAGGCCGCGCGCCACGTCCCGGGCCGGCAGCGTGCCGGCCTCGAACCAGTCGGCGATGTGCGGGCGCAGCTCGCGGCTGCCGTAGGAACGGACCAGGTCGCGCATGGCGCGCTCTTCGTCGCTGAGCAGACCGTCGATCGCGAACAGGTCCAGCGGGGAGACAGGCTTGGAGGGCATGGCCCCTACTCCACCACAGAATGGATTTTGGATCCAGTATCGTTTCGGCCATGACCGGTCCTCTGTCCACCGTCCTCGTCGCCGACTTCAGCCGGGTCCTGGCCGGCCCGTACGCCACCATGCTGCTGGCCGACCTCGGCGCGGACGTGGTCAAAGTGGAGCGCCCCGGAACCGGCGACGACACCCGCGCCTGGGGCCCGCCGTTCGCCCCGGACGGCACCGCGACCTATTTCCTCGGGGTGAACCGCAACAAGCGCTCCGTCGCCCTGGACCTGCGCACACCCGGGGACGCCACCCTCGCCAGGGAGCTGATACGGCGCGCGGACGTGGTGGTCGAGAACTTCCTGCCGGGCACGATGGACCGCCTCGGGCTGGGCTACGCGGCGATGCGCGAGACGAACCCCGGCGTCGTGTACTGCTCGATCACCGGCTTCGGCGACGGCGCGGGCGCCGCTCTGCCCGGCTACGACCTGCTGGCCCAGGCGGTCGGCGGGCTGATGAGCGTGACCGGCGAACCGGACGCGCCGACGAAGGCGGGCGTCGCCCTCGTCGACGTGGTGACCGGGCTGCACGCGGCGTTCGGCATCCTGGCCGCCCTCCGCCACCGCGACGCGACCGGGGAGGGCCAGCAGGTGAGCGTTTCGCTGCTGACGTCGCTGTTGTCGGGCCTGGTGAACCACGCCTCGGCGTACCTGGCGGCGGGCACGGTGCCGCGGGCGATGGGCAACCGGCACCCGAGCATCGCGCCGTACGAGGTCTTCGAAACGGCGGACCGCCCGATGGTGATCGCGGCCGGCAACGACCGCCAGTTCCACAGCCTGTGCACAGCGCTCGGCGCACCGCGGCTCGCCGCCGACGATCGCTTCGCGACGAACGAGAAGCGGGTCGCGCACCGCGAGGCGTTGGCGGCGGAGCTGAACGCGCTTCTGGCGACCGCGTCCGCGGAACACTGGACGACGTCTCTGACCTCAGTCGGCGTACCGTGCGGGCCCATCAACGACCTGGCGGGAGCCTTCGGGCTCGCGGAGTCACTCGGTCTCGACGCTGCGGTCGAGGTGGAAGGCGTGCGCCAGAGCGCGCATCCAGTGCGCTTCGGGGCGACTCCCGCCTCGTATCGGAGCGCGCCGCCGGCTTTGGACGCGGACGGAAACGCGCTCCGGAAGTGGCTGGCTCAGCCCTCGAGCTGATGGGCCAGAACGTCGACCGCCGCACCCCGATGCCGGTCGAACCACCGCACGGCCCCTTCGGCGTCACCGGCCCGCAACGCCGCCAACGCCGCGCGGTGCTCGGCCACGACATGCCGCCGGTTCTCCTCCCCGGCGTAGTACAGGCTGCGATAGGCGTCGGTGCTGTCCCACAGCGTGCCGATGATCCGCGCCAACCGCGGCATCCCCGCGGCCTCGAACAACGTGAAGTGAAACCGTCGGTTGGCCCGCGCCATATCCTCGACGGCACCGTCGCCGGCCGCCCGCTCCACGACCTCCTGAGCAGCCTCCAGCTCAGCGAACACACTCTCGTCCAGCAGGGGAACCGCCGCCCGCACCGCCTCAGCTTCGAGGATCTCCCGCAACCGATAGACCTCACGCAGATCAGCCATCGACAGCTCGGCGACCCGGTACCCCCGATGCGCCCGGTAGGTGACGAGCCCCTCGCCCTCCAGCGTCTTCAGCGCCTCGCGCAGAGGAACCCGGCTCACCTCCAGCCGCTCGGCCAAAGCCTCCTGCCGGATGGCGGACCCCGGCTTCAACTCTCCCGAGGTGATCGCCCGCCGCACCTCGGCCAGCACGAACTGCTGCGCGGTCGGCGGCCGCGATGCCGGGTCGGACACGGCGCCTCCCTGTGCGGATCAGCCGGACTGGATCCAAAACGGTAACACGGGGAAGCGTGGGGCGACGGCGGGACGGCGAGTCCGGTCAGCGCCTCAGCTTCCCACCGGGGACGACTGGGAAGCCGCGGCACCGGTCCCGGCCCGCGCCGCCACCGATCCCGTCGATCCCCGCACCACGAGCTCCGGCTCGAAGAGCAGCTCCTCCGCCGCCACCCGGGCGCCCTCGATCTGGTTCACCAGCAGCGTCACCGCCGCGCGGCCCAGGGCCTCGATCGGCTGGCGCACCGTCGTCAGCGGCGGGTCGGTGCAGTTCATGAACGCCGAGTCGTCGAACCCGATCACCGACACGTCCTGCGGCACCCGCAGCCCGGCCCGGCGCACGGCCCGGATCGCGCCCAGCGCCAGCGGGTCGCTGCCGCAGATGATCCCCGTGGCGCCCGCGCGCAGCAGGCGGGTCGCCGCCGCGTGGCCGCCTTCGAGGGCGAACATCGCGTGCTCGATCAGGCTCTCGTCCACCTCACGGCCGTGGCGGGCGCACTGCTCCCGGTACGCCGCCAGCTTGCGGCGGGACGGGGCGTGGTCCTCGGGGCCGATTACCAGGCCGATGCGCTCGTGGCCGAGGGAGGCCAGGTGGCCGAAGGCCTGCTCGACCGCGACGGTGTCGTCGGTGGAGACCTGCGGCAGCTCCAGGTGCTCGACGGCGGCATTGAACAGGACCACCGGGATGCCGCGCTCACGGAGCAGGTGGTAGTGCTCGTGGGGGGCGTCGGCCTCGGCGAAGTGGCCGCCGGCGAAGACCACCCCGGAGACGTGCTGGTCCAGCAGCATCGTCACGTAGTCGGACTCCGACAGGCCGCCGGCGGTGCGGGTGCACAGGACCGGCGTGAAGCCGCGCTGGGCCAGGGCGCCGCCCACCACCTCGGCCACCGCCGGGAAGATCGGGTTCTGGAGCTCGGGGAGTACCAGGCCGATCAGCCGCGCGCGTTCGCCGCGCAGCTGGGTCGGGCGTTCGTAGCCCAGCACGTCCAGCGCGGTCAGCACCGCGGTCTTGGTGGCCTCGGAGACCCCGGGGCGGCCGTTGAGGACCCGGCTCACGGTGGCCTCGCTGACGCCCACCTTCTGCGCCACCTCGGCGAGTCTGCTCGTCATGCCGCAAGAGTAGAGCAGGAAACAGCAAGAACGCGATGGGTTCCCGCCAAGCCGCGCAAGAATCCGAGATTCGAAGGCAACCATTGACCCCCTCGTCGACCGGGAGCGAGAAGAGGCAGTGGATCATTCGTCACCCAGTCGTATTCTTCCAATGTTTCATCGGACTCTTGCAGGCACCTGTTGACGGTTGTACCTTTGCCGCACGCCGGATGACAGCGGTACGGCACATCCCCATCCATCGAGTCAGGGGTTACACGCATGAAACGCAACGGATCACGCACGGTGGTCGCGCTGGTTGTGGCGGCCGGTATAGCCATCACGGGTGCGGCCTGCTCCTCCAGCTCCTCCAGTTCTTCCAAGGGAGGCGACACCGGGAGCAAGGGCGGCGGCAACGCCGCGGACGGCGTCGCCGACGGCAAGCCGCTGGATTCGAACGCCACGGTGACCATCTCCATCGACGGCGCACCCGGCGCGGACCAGGCCGCGAACAAGGCGACCTACGCCGACGACCTGCAGGCCTTCAAGATCCTCTACCCGAACGTCACCGTCAACGCCAAGCCGTACGTCGGCCAGGTCGAGGACCCGCCGCAGTTCACCGCGATGCTCAAGGCGCACAACGAGACCGGCGCCTTCCACGCCTACTTCACCGACAAGAACCAGGTGCTGGACTCCGGCGACGCGATCGACATCAGCGCCTACGTCAACGACCAGACGCTGCCGGGCTTCTCGCAGCTGCTGCCGGGTGTGAAGCAGAACATGCAGGACGGCGGCAAGACCTACTCGCTGCCGATCAACTACTACACCCAGGGTCTGATCTACAACCGCGACCTGTTCAAGAAGGCCGGCCTGGACCCGGACAAGCCGCCGACCACCTGGGACGAGGTCGAGGCCGACGCGGCCAAGATCTCCGCCCTCGGCGGCGGGATCACCGGTTACGAGGACTACAGCGGCGGCAACACCGGCGGCTGGCACTTCGCCTCGGAGCTCGACAGCCTCGGCGGCAAGATGGTCAGCGACGACGGCAAGAAGGCCGCTTTCAACAGCGACCAGGGCAAGCAGGTCCTGCAGCGGCTGGCGAACATGCGCAAGGACGGCGGCATCGGCGCCACCCCGGTGCCCAAGTGGGACGCCGCCTTCCCGCCCCTGGCCACCGGCAAGGTCGGGATGTTCATCGGCGCGCCGGACGTGATCCAGCACCTGGTCGAGGTCATGGGCGCGGACAAGAGCCTGTTCGGTATGGGCCCGATCCCCGGCGCCGGCGGCCCGGCCACCGGCACCCTGGCCGGCGGCGACGTCTACTACTTCAAGAAGGGGCTGACCCCGAACCAGATCAAGGCCCTGATCGCCTGGATCGACTTCGAGTACCTCACCCCGGGCAAGGGCCAGTTCGACTTCGCCCGGGCCAAGGCCCTGGCCTCCACGGACAAGCCGGCCGCCATCGGCCTGCCGCAGAAGTTCTTCTGGAACCCGTCCTCGCCCCAGATGACGCAGGTCCAGACCGATCTGACGACGTCCGCGACGCTGCCGGTCGACCAGTACAAGCCGTTCGTGGACAACCCGATCCCGCCGGTCCTCGAACCGCCGGCGGCGCAGCAGCTCTACAAGGTGCTGGACACCGCGATGTCGGCCGCCATGACCGACGCCGGCGCCGATCCGGCCAAGCTCCTGGGCAACGCCGAGTCGCAGGTCAACCAGATCCTGGCCAACCAGTAGCCGCCTCGCGCGGGGGTGGGCCGGCCCGGGGATGAGGGACCCGGGCCGGCCGCCCCGCGGCGGTCCCCGGCCGGTCGGGAGCCGGGCCGGTCGACAAGCGCCGATCGAGAAGCAAGGAGTCGACAACGATGGCCTATGTCATGTCCCCCGAGCGGGTGCGCGGGGGCACCGCCCGGAGCGGACGCCGGAGCGCCTGGAAGGAACTGCGCCGCGCGGCCGCGCGCAACGCCCGGGCGCACGCCTTCCTGCTCGGCGCGCTGCTGTGCTTCGCGCTGTTCACGTGGTACCCGATGGTCCGCGAGATCGTCATGTCCTTCCAGCGCACCCACCGCAACGTGACGACCTGGGCGGGCCTGGCGAACTACCGCCAGATCGTGAACGACCCCGAGTTCTGGTCGGCCTGGCGCAACACCCTGAAGTTCAGCGGCCTGGCGCTGGTCTTCGGGTTCGCCACGCCGTTCGTCGTCGCGATCGTCATCAACGAGTTCCGGCACGCCCAGGGCTACTTCCGGATCCTCGTCTACCTGCCGGTGATGCTGCCGCCGGTGGCCGGCATCCTGCTGTTCCGCTACTTCATGGACCCCGGGTACGGCCTGCTCAACCAGGGGCTGCACTTCCTGCACCTGCCCACCTCACAGTGGTACGCGTCCAAATCCAGCTCGACGCCCTCGCTGGTGCTGGTCTCGACCTGGGGCAACATGGGCTCGGCGACGCTGGTGTACCTGGCCGCGCTGCAAGGGATTCCGGGCGATCTCTACGAGGCCGCGGAACTGGACGGCTGCAGCATCCTGCAGCGCGTCCGGCACGTCACGATCCCCCAGACCCGGCTCATCCTGTCGCTGATGCTGATGCTGCAGATCGTGGCGACGATGCAGGTGTTCACCGAACCGTTCGTGCTCACCGGCGGGGGCCCCGAGGGCTCCACCACCACGATCGTCTACCTGCTCTACAACTACGCGTTCACCTACAACAAGTTCAACACCGCCGCCGCGCTCGGCGTGATCATGTTGGTGGTCCTGGCGATCTTCTCAGCCGTGTACGTCTGGCTGGAGCGCCGCGGAGGCGAGGACTGAGATGGCTGCCCAGACTTATCACCGGACCCTGATCTCCCGCTCGCGGCTGAACACCCCGCGCGGCAAGCGGGCGTACTGGATCGCCCTCGGCATCGCGCTGCTGACCGCCACCGCGGTCTTCATCTTCCCCTTCTTCTGGCTGGCGACCGGCGGCTTCAAGAGCTCGCAGGAACTGGTGCGCACTCCCCCGGTGCTGCTGCCCGCTCACCCCTCCACGCACGCCTTCACCCTGGCGTGGGACCGGCTGGGGATGGCGCAGCTGCTGTGGAACACGATCGTCTACGCCGGCGGCGCGCTGGTGTTCCAGCTCGTCTTCTGCGTCGCGGCCGCCTACTCGCTGTCCAAGCTGCGGCCGATCCTCGGCAACTGGATTCTGGCGGCGATGCTGGCCTCGATGCTGATCCCGGCCACCGCGCTGGTGGTCCCCCAGTACCTGACGGTGCTGGACCTGCCGATCGTGCACTGGAACCTGCAGAACACCCCCTGGGTGATCTGGCTGCCGACGGTGGCCAACGCCTTCAACGTGTTCCTGCTCAAGCGGTTCTTCGACTCCATCCCGAACGACCTGCTGGACGCCGCCGCGGTGGACGGCGCCGGACCGCTGCGCACACTGTGGCGGATCGTGCTGCCGATCTCCCGGCCGATCCTCGGGGTGGTGTCGATCTTCGCGGTGGTCGCGGTCTGGAAGGACTTCCTGTGGCCGCTGATCACGGTGCCGGAGCACGAGACGCTGAACGTCGGCGTCAACACCGCGGCCACCTCGATGCCGGACAACGCCCTGATCGGCGGGCTGTTCCTGGCCTCGATCCCGACCATCGCGCTGTTCCTGGTGTTCCAGCGCAACATCATGGCCGGCCTGACCGTGGGCGGCGTCAAGGGCTGACAGGGCCCTGAATCCTGTCCCGTCACATCACGTCTCGCATTCCGCATCCGCGTCTGCTTCGAGTACAGAGAGCAGGTTCCCGTGTCCGCGCTGCAGCATTCCCAGGCGCCGTGGTGGCGCTCGGCCGCCATCTACCAGATCTACCCGCGCAGCTTCGCCGACGGCACCGGCGACGGCGTCGGCGACCTGGCCGGCGTGCGCGCGCGGCTGCCGCACCTGGCCGAGCTCGGGGTGGACGCGGTCTGGTTCAACCCCTTCTATCTGTCCCCGCAGGCCGACGCCGGCTACGACGTCACCGACTACCGCGTCATCGACCCGCTGTTCGGCGACCTGGCCGGGGCCGAGGCGCTGATCGCCGAGGCGCACGCGCTGGGCATCCGGATCGTCATCGACATCGTGCCGAACCACACCTCCTCGGCGAACCCGTGGTTCCAGGCCGCGCTGGCCGCCGGGCCGGGTTCGCCGGAGCGGGAGCGGTTCTGGTTCCGTCCCGGCAGGGGCGCGGACGGCGAACTGCCGCCGACCAACTGGCAGGGCCACTTCGGCGGCTCGACGTGGACCCGTGTCGTCGAGCCGGACGGCGAACCCGGGGAGTGGTACCTGCACCTGTTCGACCCGGCGCAGCCGGACTTCAACTGGCGGCACCCCGACGTCCGGGCCGAGTTCGAGTCGGTGCTGCGGTTCTGGTTCGACCGCGGGGTGGACGGCTTCCGCATCGACTCCGCCGCGCTGCCGGCGAAGGACCCGGAGCTGCCGGACGTCGCGGACGGCGACGACACGCCGTTCACCGACCGCGCGGAGGTGCACGACATCTACCGCGCCTGGCGCACCGTCGCGGACTCCTACCCCGGCGACCGGGTGCTGATCGGCGAGGTCTGGCTGCCGGACGCGGCCCGGCTGGCGCGCTACCTGGGCCCGGACGAGATGCACACGGTGTTCAACTTCCCCTTCCTGGGCTGCGCGTGGGAGGCCGCCAAGCTGCGCGAGGTGGTCGACGCGACGCTGAGCCTGCACGCCCCGGTCGGAGCCCCGCCCACCTGGGTGCTGTCGAACCACGACGTGGACCGCGTGGTCACCCGCTACGGCCGCGAGGACACGTCGTTCGCGATCTACGCCCGCCACCTCGGGCGCCCGGTGGACCTGGACCTCGGCACCCGCCGGGCCCGCGCCGCCGCCCTGCTGGCCCAGGCCCTGCCCGGTTCGGTGTACGTGTACCAGGGCGAGGAGCTCGGTCTGTGGGAGGTCGAGGACATCCCCGACGACCTGCGCCAGGACCCGATGTGGGAGCGCAAGGGCCGCAACCCCGCCGACCCCGGCCGCGACGGCTGCCGCGTGCCGCTGCCGTGGTCCGGGACCGAGCCGCCGTTCGGCTTCAGCCCCGAGGGCGCGCGGACGCCGCCGTGGCTGCCGCAGCCGGAGGCGTGGAAGGGCTACACGGTCGAGGGCCAGGCCGCGGATCCGGACTCGATGCTCTGGCTGTATCGCAATGCGCTGCGCCTGCGCCGGGAGACCGCCGGGCTCGGCGACGGGCCCTTCGCGTGGCTGGACGCCCCGGGCGACGTGCTCGCCTTCGAGCGGGGCGACGGCTTCGCGTGCGTGGTGAACTTCGGCGCGGAGCCGGTGACGCAGCCGGTCCCCGGGCGGGTGCTGCTGGCGAGCGGGCCGCTCGCGGAGGACGGCCGGATCCCGGTGGACACCGCGGTGTGGATCGAGCGCGCCGGCGTCTGAGCCGCACGCCGCGGGCAGTCGGCCGGTCCGCGGCTCCGGTCAGGTCTCCCGCGGGGAACGCCAGCCGGAGCCGGCGGGGAACGCCAGCCGGAGCCGGTCCCGATGCGGAGGGCCGCCGAGCGACAGGCCGCTGGGCCGGGTGGTGCCGCACCTGCCGCTGGTGCGGCAGCACCCTGATCCCTTCAGTTGGTCACCAGCCCGCGACCGCCGGACCATCCGGTCGCGGGCTCGTTTCATGCCCCCGCTCGCGCCGGATGGTGCCTTCGGGCGGCCCTGCTCATGGCGCCCTCTTCCTCGGCGACCGGACCCTCGGCGGACTCGGGGACCGGACTTCCTCCGGACCCGGCCGCCGCGCCCGGCCGGCGCCCGACTTCGAAGACGATCTTCTTGCCGCCCTCGCCGGCGGTCACCCGCAGCCGGTCGACGGTCTGGGCGACGAGATCCAGACCGCGGCCGGAGACGTCCTCGGGAGAGGCGTGCCGGGGCTCCGGCGTGCACGTCGAGCAGTCGCCGACCTCGCAGACCGCGGCTCCGGGGCGGATTCGGACGGATACCGTGACGGGGCCGCGGCCGTGCACGACCGCGTTGGTCGCCACCTCGCTGTAGGCCAGCACCAGCCGGTCGGCGTCCTCACCGGCTCCCCACAAGGCCTCGACCGCGGCGGCCAGCCAGCGCCGCGACAGGCTGACGTCCAGGGCGGAGCCCGGGAACGACCAGGACAAAGCACTGCTTTGCGGAGTCCGCGATCCGGCCGGTTCGCCGGTCCCGCGGACGGCCACCCCGCCGCCGGCCTCACGGCCGCTCGCGCGGCACGCCGGGGCGGGGTGGCGTAATTGCTGCATGACAGCCTCACATCGTCGAAGTCTGCGCGACTTGACTCCCCCAGCGCGCACCCCGTAATGAAATATCCCACCGCGGGCGGATGCGCGCAGGGGATTCCGTGAAATCACCGGGGCCGGGTCGGGCAGAATGGCGTCGATCGCAGAAGCGAACCGCCAGGGGGTGGCGATGACATCCGCAGAACCTTCCGGTCCCCGCGCTCAGATCAGATCGCAGGACCCGGACGACACAGAGCACGGGGGCGGCGCAGCCGCCCCCGTGTCTTCCCACCCGCCGGCCGGCGCCCCACCGGCCACGGTGCCATCGCCCGCCGCCCGGGCGCCCGCCGCCGCGCCCTCCGCCGCCACCGCCCCGCCGATCCGCCGGCGCCGCCTCGGCGCGGCCCTGCGCCGGCTCCGCCTCTCGGCCGGCCTCACCCTGCAGGGCGCCGCCGAGCGCCTGGAGATCTCGGACTCGACGCTGTCGCGGCTGGAGAACGGCCAGGGCCGGCTGCGCCGCATCGACGTGGCCGCCGCCCTGGACGTGTACGGCGTGCGGGACGAGGAGCTGCGCACGACGCTGCTGAACCTGACCGGCCAGATCCGCGACAAGGGCTGGTGGCAGTACTACCGCCGGGCCATCCCCGAGCCGTACGCGGACTACATCAGCGTCGAGGCGGCGGCCACCACGATCGACGCGCACACGGTGCAGCTGGTCCACGGCCTGCTGCAGACCGAGCCCTACATCCGGGCGGTGGCCGAGGCCTGGCGGGTGCGCACCGAGCCGCTGGACGTCGACGCGCTGGTGGCCGTGCGCCGCACCCGGCAGCGGATGCTCGGCGGCCCGGACCCGCTGCGGCTGCGCGTGGTCATGCACGAGAGCGCGCTGCGGCAGATGGTCGGCGGGCCGGAGGTGATGCGCGGCCAGATCGAACGGGTCCTCGAAGAATCGCGGCGGCCGAATGTCGTCATCCAGATCATCACCCATTCGGCGGGTGCGTATTCCGGGCTCGACGAACCTTTCGCGATTGTAGGATTCGGTAATCCTCTGGAACACGACGTGGTATGCCTGGACAACCTGACGCGAACGCATTTCTTGGAGACCGTCGACGAGGTGCGCAATTACGCGTCGGTGTTCGATCAGCTGCGGGCCGCGGCGCTTTCCCCCGAGAGGTCGGCGCTCTGGCTCGCCGACCTGCTGACGAAGATGGAGAGCTAGTTGAGCACCAGGAACGACCAGCACGACCGGCACGATCCGACTCCTGACACGGCGAACGGAACCGATACGTACGGCGCCTGCTCGATCGGCGCGGAGCTCACCGGCCCGACCCCGGCCGGTGCCGACCTGACCGGCGCCGCCTGGCGCAAGAGCAGCCACAGCAACGGCGCGACCAACTGCGTCGAGGTGGCCCGGCTGGCCGACGGCTCGGTCGGCGTCCGGCACTCACGGCGGCCCGACGGCGCGGTGATCGTCTACTCGCGGTCCGAGTGGGCTGCCTTCCTCGCCGGCGTGAAGGCTGAGGAATTCGAGGTCGAAACGGCCTGACCGGCCGCGGCCCCGTTCCGCCCCGTCCGGAATGGGGCCCGCCCCCTGGGGCCGGACCCCCCGAGCGGGCGGGTGAGAGGATGGCGCGCATGGCCCACCAAGGCGCGCAGCCCCCGACCCCCGCCGCCGAGCCCGCGCCCGAGCACCGGCACGACCCCGCGGACCCGACCCTGCCCGATCAGGTCGTGGACACCGCCGTGGGCTTCCTGGACCTGCTCGCCGAACCCAGCCGCCTGCGTCTGCTGTGGGCTCTGCGCGGCGGCGAGCTCGGCGTCACGGCGCTGGCCGAGACCGCGGGCTGCACGCCGACCGCCGCCAGCCAGCACCTGGCCAAGCTCCGCCTCGGCGGCCTGGTCGAACAGCGCGCCGAGGGCCGCGCCCGGCTCTACCGCCTGCGCGGCGGCCACATCCGCCGGCTGCTGGAGGAGGTCGTGGGGCACGCCGACCACGCGGTGCGCGGCATCCCCTACGACCTCTGACGAGGCTCCCCACCGGCACCGGCACCGGCACCGGCATCGGCACTCACGGCAGGAACCACTGCTGCGCCTTGTTGCCGCTCGCGCACGGCTTCAACGACACCGCCTGACCCTGTCCGTTGTCGGTCAGGCAGTCGCCGAACCGCTCGCTGTGGAGGTAGAACGCCCCGGCGGGCATGTTCGCGTCCCGGGCCAGCCACCACAGCTGGTTGGTGTTCCCGCACGAGCAGTGCCACAACGCGATCCGGCCGTCGCCCGAGGAGTCCGCGTCGAGCACCTGATTCGTGTCCAGTCCGTCGCCGAACTGGTAGACGGTGTGCCCGCCGGCGGTCGAAGCGGTGGCCTGGAACGTCTGCCCCTGCCGCCCGGACGGCGGCTCGACGGTGAGCTGCGAACCGTCGGTGTAGAGCGGCGCCCCGCTGGAGTTGCCGTAGACGTCGATGGCGCCGCCGTCCCCGACATTGGTGATCTGCCCGGACTTGTGCGGGACCTGCGCCGTGGTCGAGCTCACCGGCGGCGGCGCCTGCGACGCCGACGAGACCGACGACGCCGGACCGCTCGACGCCGGCGGCGCGGCGCTGCTCGGCCGGCTGGACGCCCCGCCCTGCGTCGCACTCGGCGCCGCCGGCTTCGACGAACTGCTGACCGCGGCGGACGAGCTGCTCGAACTCGACGACGCCGAGGAGGACGAAGCCGAGGACGCACTCGACGAGCCGCTGGACGAAGACGTGCCCTGCGACACGCTGGTCGAGGACCCCGACCCTGTAACTCCCGGCGCGGACTGGCTCGTCGACGAGGCCACGGCGGCCGGCGCCGCCGTGGTGGAGCGCGAGAGCGGATAGGCGACGGCCACCGCCACCACGGCCGCGACCAAGGCGGCGGCGCCGGTGAAGACGAGGGTGCGGCGGCGGTTGGGCGGTTCCGGCGGGGACTCGACGAGCTCTGTTTCAGGCCCCTCGGCTCCGTGATCATCAGGGGCTTCCGGAGCTTCGCGCCCGCCGACGCTCTCAACCACCTCCGCCGGTTCGGGAACCACTGATCGGGGTCGCCCGCCGGTCGTGGACGAATCCTCTCGAGCCGACCGCACGGGGCGGGCCGGTGCAGCCGCTTCAGCGGCCACGGGCTCCGGTTGCACGCCGGCCGTGAACGAGTCGTCGCGGGCCAGCCGCGCCGGCCGTGCCGGAGCAGCCGCTTCGGGCTGTGCCTCCTCATCCGTTTCGAGTTCTGGCTCACCGTCGGGCAGCGGAACGGTCGCGACCTCGTCCTCTCCCGGCAGGGACACCGTCTCCTCCGGACTCGGCTCCGTCACCGTGAACGACGCCCAGTCCGCGCCCTCGCCCTGTGCCGGGCGCACCGCGTACGAAGCCCACGGCGGCGTTATCTCCTCCGCCACCGCCCCCGTCGCGGCCTTCTCCTCGACCGGTTCCGGATCGGCCTCAGTTTCGGTCTCGGCCTCGACCTCGGTCGCTTGCGATTCCTCCGGCTCCTCCGCCGCCTTCGGCACGACCGTGAACGACAGGAAGTCGCCGTCCGACCGGGCCTTCGGCGCCGCCGCGGCCACCGCCGCCGCCACGTCGACCCCGGTCTGGAAGCTGTCCTGCGGCGACCCGATCCGCGTGATCGAGCTGTTCCCGTCGGCGATGCGGCGCGCCGTCCCGGCCATCTCGCGCGCGCTGGCGAACCGCGCCGTCGGGTCCTTCGCCAGCGCCCGCATCACCAGTTCGCGGACCGGCGCCGACACCGTGTCCGGCAGCGGCGGCACCGGTTCCTGCAGGTGCTTCATCATGATGCCGAGCGGGGTGTCGCCGTCGAAGGGCGGAGCGCCGGTGAGGCATTCGTAGGCGATGACGCCGACCGCGTACTGGTCTGCGGCGGCGGTGACGGCGCTGTGCCGGGCCTGCTCCGGGGCGGCGTAGACGGCTGTCCCCAGGACCACGTCGGCGGCCGTGAGGCGGCGGGCGTCGGCGGTGCGGGCGACGCCGAAGTCCGTGACCACCACCGCGCCGCCGCGCAGCATCAGGTTGGCCGGCTTCACGTCGCGGTGCACGATGCCCTGGTCGTGCGCGGCCTGCAGGGCCTCCAGGGTCTGCGCGACCAGCGTCAGCGTCGTGGCCTCGGACAGCGGCGCGGACTCGTCCAGCAGCTCCGACAGCGGCCGGCCGGTGATCAGCTCCATGACCAGGAACGCGGTGCGCGGATCGTCGGTCTGGCCGTAGTCGTACACCGACACGATGCCGGGATGGCTCAGCGCCGCCAGGACCCGGGCCTCGGTGTGGAAGCGGGCGGCGAAGCCGGCGTCGTCCAGCAGCGCGGGCAGCAGGATCTTGACGGCGACGTCGCGCCCCAGGACCGTGTCCTGGGCCTGCCATACGTCGCCCATCGACCCGCCGCCGATACGCCGGCGCAGCTGGTAGCGCCCGGCCAGGACGGTTCCCTCACCCCACATACAGCGGTTCCCCATGGATCTCGTCGGTCGGAAGAGTCGGTCTCACGCGATGCCCCGGCGTCGGCGCCGGGCCAGCCACACGGCCCCGGCGACACCCCCGGCGGACAATATCCCGCCCCCGCCGACGGCCAGGGCTCGGCCGGTCGCGTCGGGCTTCGGCGGGGGCGTCGCGAAGGTCAACGGCGCGGGCACCGAGGCCCGTGGCGGGCCGGCGGACCCAGGCGCCGCCACTTGAGTCAGCGCGGCATAGGGGTCCACGACGCCCCATCCGTAGTTCTCGTCGGGAGCCCCGGCGGCCATCCGGTCCGCGGTCGCGTACAGCCGTTGCCGCACCTGCTCCGCGGTCAGCCCCGGATCACGGCTCCACACCAGCGCGGCCGTCGCGGCGACGAACGGCGTCGCGAACGACGTCCCGATCCCGGAGGCCGACACCCCGCCACCGCCCGGTCCGACGCCGATCACCGGCGCCTCCGCGGTACCGCCGGGCGCCGCGAGCTCCACGTAGGCACCGTGCTCGGAGTACGACGTCACCGCTCGGTCCGGACCGGTCGCCGCGACCGCCACCACCCCCGGGTACGCCGCCGGATACTGCGGCGGGTTCCCGTTCTGCTGGTCGCCGAGGTTCCCGGCGGCGGCGACGACCAGCACGCCCGCCGCCTCCGCGTCCTGGACCGCGGAGGCCAGGTCAGGAGTGTCGGTCGAGGTGCCGGCCGAGATGTTCACGATCTTCGCCCCGCGCTTGACCGCCTCGCGGATGCCCTGCGCGATCGGCGCGTTCTCGTTCTCGCACGTGCGATACGCCCGGATCGACAGCAGGCTGACCACCGACGGCGCCAGCCCCACGACCCCGACCCCGGGGCGCGCCCGCGCCGCGATGATCCCGGCGACCATCGTCCCGTGGCCCAGCACGTCGGCGGTCGGCGGATACGTCTTCGGATCGACGAGCGACACGCTTCCCGCGACGTCGACGGCTCCGGCCAGCTGCGGCGCCGAGACGTCGATCCCGGAGTCGACCACCGCGACCTTGATCTTCGCTCCCGAGGCCACGTAGGGGGCCAGGTCCGCGTAGCGCAACGCGGTCTGGGCCCACGGCGTCTGCGGAGACGGCGCCACCGGCGAGACCGAGGGCGTGCAGTCGTCCGCGACAGCCTTCGGAGCGCCGCCGACCGGAGCGACGACGAGCCCTGAGACGAGCGCCGCCACGACCAGGGCGCCGCCCGGCGACGGCCGCCGCCTCAGTCCGGCCCTCACACCGCCTCCTCGCCGGCCCACGCGGTCTGCACCAGGATCGTTCCGGCCCGCCGCGAGACCAGCTGCGCCCGCCCGGGCGGCAGCCGCATCGGCCGCGCGTCCCCGAGGAACTGGCCCTCGTCCTTGCTGCACGACAGCAGCAGCCCCGGCGTGCTCAGCTCCCAGAGCCGCCGCAGCACCTGGTCGCCCATGCCGCGGGCGGCGCCGGCCGTGGACCGCGCCAGCACCAGGTGCAGCCCGATCTCGGCGGCCTGCGGCAGGAGCTCCAGCACCGGTGCCAGCGGCGTACCGCGGCTGCCGGTCATCAGGTCGTAGTCATCCACGACGATGTACAGCTCCGGCCCGGTCCACCAGTCGCGCAGCGGCAGCCGCGCCGGCTCCACATCCGGTCCGGGCACGCGCTGCAGCAGCACCGGGGTGATCTCCTTGAGCAGATCCTCCAGCGCCGTCGCCGTGACCGCGTAGCCGAGCTGTTTGGCGGCCGGGACGGCGTCGTGCAGCCGCCGCCGGGTGTCCGCCAGCAGGACCCTGACCTCCTTGGGGTCCGCGCGCTCGGTCACCGCCCGGGCCACCAGCCGCAGCAGGTTGGTCTTGCCGCTCTCGTTCTCGCCGAACACCATCAGGTGCGGCGTGGTCGCGAAGTCGTGCAGCACCGGCTCCAGCCGGGTCTCGTCCCAGCCCAGGGCCACCGCCGAACGCGCGGCCGGCTGGGACAGCCGCGCGGCCGGCAGCAGCGTCGGCAGCATCCGCACCGGCGGCGCGGCCTGCCCGGGGTGCGCCTTGGTGATGTGGCGCACCAGGTCCCGCGTGCCCTCCCCGAGGGTCGCGGGGTCTCGGTCCCCGTCGATGCGCGGCAGCGCGGCGAGGAAGTGCAGGCGTCCGGTCGTCAGGCCGCGCCCCGGGACCGCCGGCACCTCCTTGGCCAGCGCCGCGTTCACCTCGGAGTCGATCGGATCGCCGAGCCGCAGCTCCAGCCGGGTGCCGATGAGGTCGCGCAGCCACGGCCGGACCTCGGTCCACCGTGCGGCGGTGATCACCAGGTGCACGCCGAACCCCAGCCCGCGGGCGGCGATGTCCTGGATCGCGGGCTCCATCCGCTCATAGTCCTGATGGAAGGTGAACCATCCGTCGATGACGAGGAAGACGTCTCCGAACGAATCCTCCGCGAACTCGCCGAGCCGGCGCCGCCGCCGGTACTCGCTCATCGAGCCGACGCCGGCCGCCGCGAAGGCCTGCTCCCGGTCGGCGAGCAGCATCTGCACCTCGGCGACCGTCCGCGTCACCTTCTCCGCGTCCAGGCGTCCGGCCACCCCGCCGACCTGCGGCAGATCCGACAGGGCGGTGAGCCCGCCGCCGCCGAAGTCCAGGCAGTAGAACTGCGTGTCCCGCGGCGGGTACCGCAGGCTCAGGGAGCTGATGAGGGTGCGCAGCATCGTCGACTTGCCGGACAGCGGCGCGCCGACCACCGCCACGTGCCCGGCCGCGCCGGCCAGGTCCGCGACCAGCGGGTCGTGCCGCTGCTCGAAGGGCCGGTCGGTGACGCCGAGCACGGCCAGCAGCGTGTCGTCGGGCCCGGACACGCCGCGCGCCGGGGTCGCGGCCCCGGCCGGCGACGGCCCGTAGTGCGTGGCGCGCGGATCCGGCTCGGGCAGCCCGCCGGTCAGCGCCGCCACGGCCTCGGGCAGCAGCGCGTCCAGCGTCGGCGGCGCCGACAGCGGCGGCAGCCAGATCCGGTGCGCCGGGCGGCCTCGCCCCTGCATCCGCGAGGCGAGCACCTGAAGCGTGGTCTCGGAGATCGGCGGGCTGGTGAACTCCTCCTCCGGCTCCGCCGCCTCCTGCTCGGCCGTCGGGGCGACCCGAGGGGCGAGGTAGGACGACCGGTACCGGATCACGTGATAGCGCCCCGAGTCCTCGGTCTCCTCGCCCGCCTTCGGCGGCACGTACGGCGCCGACACGTATCCGGCCCGGAACCGGATCAGCGGGTCGGTGCCGCAGCGCAGGAACCCGTGCCCGGGGGTCGACGGCAGGTCGTAGGCGTCGCCGACGCCGAGCACGGCGCGGGACTCCGCGACCGAGAACGTGCGCAGGCCGACGCGGTAGGACAGGTGCCCCTCCAGCGCGTGGATGCGCCCTTCGTCAAGCCTCTGCGACGCCAGCAGCAGGTGCACGCCGAGTGAGCGCCCCAGCCGCCCGATCATCACGAACAGCTCGAGGAACTCGGAGTGCGCCGCCAGCAGTTCGCTGAACTCGTCGACCACCAGGAACAACGACGGCAGCGGCGCCAGCGGGACGCCGGAGGCGCGCGCCGCCTCGTAGTCGCGCAGCGAGGCGTAGTTCCCGGCGGCGCGCAGCAGTTCCTGACGCCGCACCATCTCGCCGTGCAGCGCCGTGTACATGCGCTTCACCAACGGCAGCTCGTCCGCCAGGTTGGTGATCACCGCGGAGGTGTGCGGCAGCTTGTCCAGCCCCAGGAACGTCGCGCCGCCCTTGAAGTCGACGAGCACGAAGTTCAGGATCTCGGGGTCGTTGCGCACCGCCATCGCCAGCACCAGGGTACGCAGCAGCTCGCTCTTGCCGGAGCCGGTGGCGCCGATGATCATGCCGTGCGGGCCGGTGCCGCCCTGCGCGGCCTCCTTGATGTCCAGTTCGGCCGGCAGCCCCTGTTCGGTCAGGCCGATCGGGACGCGCAGCCGCTCCCGGTTCGGCCGGGCCTGCCAGGTCTGCGCCGGCTCCAGGCCCCGCGCGTCGCGGATGCCGAGCAGGCTGGTGAACGAGATGTCGCCGGCGCCGCGCCCGGACGCCTCGCCGGCTCCGGCGACGCGCAGCGGCGCCAGGATCCGCGCGACGGCCGAGGACTCGGCGGTGCTCAGGGTCGCCGCTCGTCCCAGGGCGTTGACGTCCTCGCCGCCGGAGCGGTCCGGGGTCACCGCCGCCAGCACGGCGTCGGCGCCCTCCCGGGCGGCCCGCAACCGCAGGGTCGCGACGGGCGCGTCCGGCGCGACCGGGGCGCCGGTGAGGTCCAGCAGCACCGCGTTGCGGTACCCGGTGCGCAGCGCCCGGTGGTCCGGCGGCAGCTCACCGCCGTCCAGCAGGATCACGGTGAACGGCTCGCGGGCCGCCGGCGCCGCGCCCGGTCCCGGCGGCTCGTGCGGGCCGCGCTCCCGGAAGTCGCCGGGGTCCAGCAGCCGCTCCAGGTCGGCGAAGCTGTCGCTGATCAGCCGCACCCGGCCGACCGCGTCGGACTCGGTGGCGTGCAGGGCGTGCGGCAGCCACTTGACCCACTCCCAGCGCTCGCGCGTGGTGTCGCCGCAGTGCACGGCGATGCGCAGGTCCTCGGGGCTGTGGAAGACGGCGAGCTGGGTGAGCAGCGCCCGCGCCACGGCGCGCGCGGCCGGGCCGTCGCCGTCGAACGCCACCCGGGCGAAGGCCCGCAGGTTCGCGGCGATCGGCAGGTCGGGGATGGTCTTGTAGGCCTGCAGGAACCGGCGCAGCGCGTTGGCCGACACCGGGTCCAGGTCCTCGACCGGCTTGGTCTGCGGCGGCGCCAGCCGCACCGCCAGCGCCATCGGGCCGGTGGCCAGCCGCACCTCGGCGAAGTCCCGATCGGCCGGCCCGCGCTCCCAGAGCCGGCCGCTCATCGCGGTCGACCACAGCGCCGCCGGGTCCGGGTGCCGCCACAACAGGGCTTTTATCTGCGCGTCGATGTGTTTGCGCACCTGGCGCCGGTTCTGGTCCAGGTGCCGCAGGTAGTCGCGGCGGTCGCCGGCCAGCTTGAACTTCTTGTCCCCGCCGCCGCGGCCCATCTGCATGCCGACCATGCCGAGCGAGGACACCGCCATCATGCCGCCGGCCAGATAGTTGGTGGCGCGGGCGCCCGGCTGCAGGAACATCATCGCCATCGCGCCGCTGCTGGCGGCCATCGGCAGCGCCATCACCGCCTGGCCGAGCCCGCCCGGGACCGGCTCCGGGATCGCGGGCGGTTCCTGGAAGACGATCTCACCTTGAGGGAAAGGCGGCGCGGTGCGGCGCGGCACCGGCCGGTATTCACGGATGCTCAACGTTCGCTCTGCTTCCCCTGGCGGTCCGTCCGCACGACCCGCGATAGTCGACCACTTGTCCGGTCCGTGCGCAAAGGGAAGAAGAACAGGACGTTGAGCAATCGAGCGACGCTGCCTGAGGCCGACTTGTGCCGGTTGTCGATCGCGACCCCGGCCAACGTGCTGGAACTGGCGCTGCCGACAGCGGTGCCGCTGGCGGACTTCCTACCAGCGGTATTGAGCTTTGCCGGGCCTGATCTGGCCGACCAGGGACTGGCCCACGACGGCTGGGTGCTGCAACGGCTCGGCGGCGCGCCGCTCTCCGAGGCGCGGACCCTCGCCGAGCTGCGCGTCCACGACGGCGAGACGCTCTACCTGCGGCCGCGCCGGGCGGCCGCGCCGGCCGCGGTGTTCGACGACGTCGTGGACGGCCTGGCGACCGCGGTGCGCGAGCGCGAGGACCGGCTGCGCGAGGCCGCCGGGCACTGGGCGGGGCCGGCTCTGGGCGCGGTGGCGCTGGCGGCCGGGGCGGCGGGCGTCGCCGCCGGGCCGGGACCGGTCGGGCAGCGCGCCGGGATCGCCGGAGCGGTGGCCGTCCTGTTGCTGATCGGCGCGGCGGTCGCGGCCCGGTTCCTCAACGTGCGCCCCGCCGGGACCGTGCTGGGCATCGCCGTCGTGGGCTGGTCCGCGGTGGGCGGCTGGCTCGCCGCGGACGCGGTGGCCCACACCGCGGAACACCCCGAGTCGGCGGCGGCGCTGTGGGCGGGGGCGGCGGCGCTGCTGGCGTCGGCGGCGACCGCGGCAGCCGTGGGCTCGGCGGATCCGACACTGGCCGCCGGAGCGCCGCGCCGCTCGCAGACGGGAACCGCGGTCCTCGACGAGCCGGGCGGCGGCGCCGGCGGCTTGGAGCCGTTCGCCACGACCACGGTGATCGCGGCCGGGACCGTGGTGTCCGGGGCGCTGGGCGTCGCGTTCCACACCGCGCTGTCGCAGAGCGCTGTCGTCGCCGGGGTGCTCGGGCTGGCGTTCGTGCTGGCCGTGCCCCGTCTGGCGTTCCGGATGGCCGGCCAGCGGCTGCCGGCCCTGCCCGCGACCGCCGAGCGGATCCAGGTGGACCTGCCCGCCCGGGAGCAGGCCGAACTGTGGCGGACCTCGGCGCGCCTGGACCGGTTGATGGGCGCGTTCCTGCTCGGCGGGGGCGTGCTGGCGGTCGGCGGCGCGGCCTCGGCCGCCGGCCACGGGGTGCTCGGCGCGATCGCCGCCGCCGACCTCGGGGTGGCGTACCTGCTGCGCGCTCGGGTGTTCGCGCGGACCCCGCTCAGGCTGCTGCTCCAGACCGTGGGCATGCTCGCGCTGGCCGCGGCGGCCTGGCGCGCGGCGGCGGTCGGCCACGCCGTGGCCACCCCGGCCGCGGTCGCCGCCGCCGCCCTGGTGGTGGGCCTGGG
>NZ_BAAAQM010000062.1:0-63380 GCF_039531675.1 Catenulispora subtropica | reverse complement strand
GCCCGGGCGGCTCCGGCGGCTCGGGAGCCCTCGGCGGCGCGGCGGGGGGCGACGCCGGCAGCCCCGGCGTCACCGTCGCGGCCGCGTTCACCGGCCCGCACGGTGCTCCGGCCGGCGGCCTGGACACGCCGGGCCCGGCCGTGTCCGGCGCGACGCAGACCGCTGACCCGGCCGCACCGGTCAGCGCCGCCGGGGCCTCGCTCAGCCAGGTCGCGACCGACCTGGCGAGCCTGGCCGGCGGCCCCGGGACGAAGGCCGACTCGGCGACCATCATGGTCGGCTCGATCAGCCAGGCGCCGCACGCGTTCCACCAGACGCCGGGTTCGCCGAGCGTGCCGGGCGCCCCGTCGCACGTGAGCGTGCCGCTGGGCAGCCACGTCACGGCCGCGCCGGACGCGCAGGCCCCGGCGGGCGACCAGTCGCCGTTCCGGCTGCCGTACGAGCTCGTCACCGCGCCGCTGCTGGCCGCCGGACTGCTGGGCGCCCTGGGCCGCAGCCGGCGGCGGCAGCTGTGGAACCGGGCGCTGGGACGCCGGCTCACCGGGCCGGACACCGAGGCGGCCGGGGCCGAGGAGGCGATCCGGCTCGGCGCCGGGGTCGGCGAGGTGCGGTTCCTGAACCGCGCGCTGCGGGAGCTGTCGGCGACGCTGCAGGCCGCGGGCCGCCCGCTGCCGCCGGTGCACGGCGCGAACCTGGCCGCGTCAGGGCTCGAACTCGTGCTGGCCGCGCCCGCGCCGGACGCGCCGGCGCCCTGGCAGACCCGGCCCGACGCGCGGGCGTGGTTCGTGCCGCGCTCGGCCGTCGGCCGCCTGGACGACGCGGCGGCCGAGGCCGCGGTGGCGCCGTTCCCGGGGCTGGTGACGGCGGGCGTGACCGGGCCGGAGGGCAAGACCCGGGCGCTGCTGGACCTGGAGGCGGCGGGCGGCGTGATCGCGGTCGGCGGCGACGCGGCGATGCGCCGCGCGGTGCTGGCGGCGATGGCCGTGGAGCTGCTCACCAACACCTGGTCGGACCGGATGACCGTGACCCTGGTCGGCTTCGCCGGGGACCTGACGATGCTGGCGCCGGGCCGCGTGCACCAGACCGAGACCCTCGACGAGGTGCTGCCGGGCCTGGCCACCGAACTGGCCGAACGGCGGCGCGGCCTGGAGGAGGCGGGGCTGGACACCGTGCTCAGCGGCCGCCTCGGCATGGTCGGCGGCGCGGGCTGGCCGCCGCACTTCATCATCAGCGCCGCGCCCTCGGCCCCGGAGACGCTGGCCCGGCTGGCCGAGGTGATCGGCCCGCCGGCCCGGCTCGGCATCGGCTACCTGATCGCCGGCGACGTGCCGGGCGCGGCCTGGCAGGCCGGGGTCGACGCCGCCGGCCGGCTGCGGGTGCCGGCGCTGAACCTGGAGGTGGACGCGCAGCGCCTGCCGGACGGGCAGTACCAGGCGGTGCTGAGCCTGTTCACCGCCAGCCAGGACCTGCTGGGCGAGCCGCTGGTGCCGCTCACCGCCGAGGCGGCGGAACTGGAGGCGCAGCTGCGGCTGACCCCGACCGTGTCCGTCCGGGTGCTCGGCGACCTGGAGGTGACCGGCGCCTACGGCGAACTGGACGCCGACCGCGTCGGCCCGGTGGCCGAGGCGCTGACGTTCCTGATGCTGCACCGCGACGGCGTCCATCCCAGGGTCCTGACATCCGCCCTCTTCCCCCGCGGCGCCGCCAACGACGTGGCCGACCAGGTGCTGCACCGCCTGGGCACCTGGCTCGGCGTGGCCCCGGACGGCTCCGCGAACCTGGTGACCCTCCCCGACGGCCGCCTGACCGTGTCCCCGGCCGTCCGCAGCGACTGGGAGATGTTCCAGAACCTGCGCGCCCTGGCCGACCAGGACCCCCGCTACCAGGACCCGAGGAACCGCGACCAGCTCCTGGGCCAGGCCCTGGGCCTGGTCCGCGGCCCCCTGCTGGCCCACCGCGAGACCGGCCGCTACGGCTGGCTGGCGTACGAGTCGGTGGAGACCGAAGTCCCGGCCCTGGTCGCCGACACCGCGGTGGAACTCTGCGACCTCCGCCTCACCCTCGGCAACCCGGAAGGCGCCATCGACGCCGTCCGCAGCGGCATGCGCGGCTCCCCCGCCGACGAGGAACTCTGGCGGGCCCTCCTCCGCGCCACCCACGCCACCGGCGACCAGACCCGCCTGCGCGAAGTCGTCGAGACCGTCCAGAAGCAGACCCGCGCCATCCACGGCGAACGCGGCCTCCACCCCAAGACCGAGGCCCTGGTGGACGAGCTCTTCCCGGCCTGGCGCGAAGCCACCCCGGTCAGCGCCTGACAACAGACACGACACATACACCGAGAACGCGGAATCATAGACCGGACAACGGGGAATCGAGGTTGGTGCTCATGAAGCGGAACCAGGCGACCAAGGCCCTCACGGCCCTAGCCACCACGGGCCTGCTGCTGACCGCGGCCGGATGCTCCAGCGACCAGAAGCCGGCCGCCCTGGGCACCCCCGGCGCCGGCGCGACGAGCGCGGCCACGAGCAGCGGAGCGAGCGGCTCCGCGACGAGCGCGACGAGCGGCACGGCGGCGAGCTCTTCGAGCTCTTCGAGCGCGGCGGCCAGTTCGAGCAGTGCGGCGCCGGCGCCGACGACGATCGCCACCACCTCCGGCGGCTGGACGTTCAAGGCCACGGTCCCCGGCGACACGGACGCGGCGGCGGCCATGGCGGCGTTCCAGAAGTATCGGGACATCGCCTTCGAGATCAGCGCCAAGGCCGACTACGACACCGACCTGTCGCCCTACGCCGACGGCAACGTCCTGACGCTCGCGGTCAACTTCGCCCAGCAGCTCAAGCAGGGCAACAAGGCCATGGTCGGCAGCGCGGTCGAGACCGTCACCGCCACCAAGCTCGACATGAAGGCATCCCCGCTCCCGCTCATGACGATCACCGAGTGCAAGGACGCCACCAAGTACCACGAGGTCTACACCTCGGGCCCGGACAAGGGCAAGATCGCAGCCTCCGACATCACGCACCCGTACCCGGTGACGTTCACCGTGCACAAGAGCGCCGACGGGAAGTGGCGTGTGAACAGCGTCCATTCCGAAAGCGACAAGACATGCTGACGACACTGAGACGACGCCTCACCGCGGTGGCCGCGGTGTTCGCCGCCGTGGTCGCGATGACGGCGCTCTCCTCCCCCGGCCGCGCGGCAGCCGCCGAATGCCAGAACTGGGAAACGGACATCGACGGCACCTTGCACTGCACGATCTGGAGCTCCGGCAGCCCGGGCAAGGACGGCGGCAAGAGCGGGTACAACATCAACTGCACGAACAACCACATCACCTACCAGGGCAAGGACTACGTCTGCAATCTCCCGGACGGCTGGTCCTTCAGCTACGGCTGCTACGTCAAGACGGTGGAGCCGCAGCCGCCGGCCAGCGATCCGCACTGGGGCAACGCGGACATGTCCTCGACCCGTATGCAGTACATCTCCTGCGGCCAGGATCCGCCGACCGTTCCCGGCAACCGTCCCATGCACCCGGGTCCGTGCCCGAACGGATGCGGCGGCCTCAACCCGGTGGAGGCCGTGACCAACCAGCTGGCGATCGAGAAGCCGGAGCTCGGCATGGCTCCCCCCGGCGGCGCCGACGCCGTCGGCTACGTGAACGCGAACGTCTGGCTCTGGAGCAAGGGCCTGGACACCACCACCCAGTCCCGCCAGGCCGGCAACGTCGTCGGAACGCGCACCTTCGTCCGGGCGGACTGGGTCGTCAAGAAGGGCGACGGCACCGTCGCCGCCACCCTGCACTGTAAGTCAGATCACGAATACACTGCGGACCAGGGAGGTGCCGCGTCGCCGGATCCGGACTGCGGGTACGCGTTCAAGAATCCCGGCCCCTACACGATCACCGTGACCACGACGTGGTCGCTCCTGATCACCCAGGGCGGCGTGGCGAGCCCACTGCAGACCATCACCAGCACTCCGAGTACCACGACCATCACTATCCAGGAGGGCCAGAGCAATAATGGCTGACCGCCTCTCCGTGGACCTCGACGCTCTCGAAGGCTTCGGGTCCCGTCTCGACACCATCAAGCAGCAGCTGGACTCCAGCCACCACACCATCGACTCCTACGACGACGCCTACGGCTCCGACAAGGTGCGCGACGCCATGCACCACTTCGAGTCGCACTGGCGGGACGGGCGCAAGCACGTCGAGCACACCGCCGAGACGCTGGCGAACATGGCGCACGAATCGGTGAAGGCCATCCGTGGTTCGGACAAGGATCTCGCGGACAAGCTGCGTCAGGGCAACAACAAGTGAGCGGCGGGCCGGCGCTGGGGTCGGTCGGGTTCAGTCTGCGGGTGCCGCCGAACTGGTTCGAGTTGGACGTGCATCCGGCGACCCGGGAGGCGTCGATCCGGGATCTGGTCCGGGACCGGATCGCGCAGGTGCCGGAGTTGCAGGAACGCCGCGCCGAGATCACCAAGCTGCTGCGGGACCAGGCCGCGGCGGCGTGGGACGCGGGTGCCGTCTACTGCGCCGGGATGGCCGAGCCGGTGATGGACGGTGTGCTGCCGGCCACCGTCACCGTCTTCCTGCTGCCCGGGCCGCTGGGCGCCAGCAGCGACGAGCCCGACCGCACCGCGGCCCTGCTCCCGATGCTGACGCCCAAGGAGCCCAAGGACGAGAACGACACGTGGACCCGGGTGCGGGTCTTCGACCTCGAGGGATGCGGGCAGGCCGTCCGGACCCACGGCGTCGAGGACCTGGAGCCGGAGCCCGGCAAGCCGCTCCGCGTGGCGCAGATGCAGACCTTCGTCCCGATCCCCGACGTCAACCGGGTCCTGCTGGTCTCGTGCAGCAGCCCGGCGGTGGCGGTCGCGGAGGGCTTGTTCGACCTCTTCGACGCGCTGACGGGAACGCTGCGGCTCGAAGACAGCTGAGCGGGTCGGCGTGAACGTCCGCCGCGGGCAGCCCCGACCGGGACGGCCCGCGGCGCGCGCGCAACCCCCCGCGCACAGTCCCCGGCTCCCCTGATATCACTGATACAACCGGCGTACACCGGGACCGGACGCGGAACGTAAAGGAGCCGCCGTGACCGCTGCCGACGAGCGCCTGTGGCGCCCCCGGCCACCGCTCCCGCTGGAGCGGCTGACCGTGTGGGTCTCGGCCGCGGGCGGGGCGGCGACGGTGCGCGATCCCCTGATAGGGCCCGGAATCTACGTCATCGCCTCCACCACCGGCAGCATCGACGTGGCCGACGCGCCCGGCGGGTCCCGGCCCGTCGTGCCGAAGGCCGCCGACGCGGTGCTCGCCCTGGTTCCGCCGCACCACGGCATCGTCATCGACAAGGCCTCGGCCGACCCGGTGGTGATCCCGGCCGCGGAGGTGGACCAGCTGCGTCCGCGCCCGATCCCCTACGGCACCGAGGCCGATGCCGCCTTCCACCTGCCCCCACCCCATGTCGTCGACTACCTCGTCGACATCCGGCGGGCCGCCAAACCGTCCGGCGCCGGCCGGATCACCGCCACCTGGACCCTGTTCCCGGACAGCGTTCCGGCCCTGCTGCTGATCGTGAAGCCGGCCCGGAACGCCGACGGCCCGGCCGCCCTGGACGCCGTCTACCAAGCCGTGCGCGATCTGGCGCCGCCGGAGACGGTCCGCGTCGTCGACGCCGGCACCCTCAGCCGCGGCCAGATGTTCCGCACCCTCAGCGGCCAGCGCCTGGTCGAGTCCCCCGCTCCGGATCCCGACCCGTACACCCTCTGGGGCGCCCAGGGCCCCGGCGTCGACCCCCGCCTGCGCCGACCGCCGGTGGATCCCGTCACCGGCAAGCGCCCGATCAACGGCCGCACCCCGTTCAACGTCTCCCTGGCGATGTTCGGAACGGTGACCGGCGCGTTCGTCGCCGCCCTGCCGCACGAGTTCTCGATGCCGACCGCGGCGGCGGTGCCGATGGTGCTGCTCGGCATCCTGATCGTCGTGATCTTCGTCGGGCTGGCGCTGTACGACTTCTTCCGTCGCGAGCCCTGAGCCGGGCCGTGAGCCTCACAGCCGGGTGCCGGGACGGCCCGCGTCCACCGGCACAGATCCCCCGGTATCCACTTTCGAGTGACGAACCCCTGATTTTCACCTGTTATCAAGCGAAAAGCCGTCCCGGACGGATACGGTAGACCAGTCGCGCCGCACACAGCGTGCACGCAAGGAGTCCCTCCCGCATGCCTGCCCATCTTGGCTACAGTGGCATGCATGCCTAACCGGGGGACCGTAGCACTGGCCAGGGCCGCCGCCACCGCAGTCGCGGCGGCCCTGGTCTGTGCCGCTTTCGCCGCCTGCAGCAATCCCGTCGACCAGCCCCCGGGCCAGCTGACGAAGAGTGCGAGCGGGGCGGGGAGCGGCGGGACGAGCGGGTCTCCGCTGTCGCAGCCCTCTTCCGTGGGCACCCCGGACGCCCCGGGGGTGCCGCCGACCGCGGGGTCGTCGTCGCAGGGCTCGGGGCGGGAGGCCGGGTCGATCAACGACGCGCACTCGTCCCCGGCGAAGTCCTCGGCGAAGGCGACCGTGACCGCGACCGGTGCCAAGCCGCAGCCCTCGACCGCGCCGAAGCCGACGACCGCGCCGCCGAGCACGCCCCGCAGCACGAGTCCGACCGGGCCGGTGATGGGGTCGCGGCCGGGCGGTTCGTCGTCGGCGCCGCCTTCCATGTCGACACGATGAAGCAGAAGGGTTCCGGCCGAAGACCGGAACCCTTCTCGTCCGCGACCGCCGACGCGATCACCCTTCGAACTTGTACCCCAGCCCCCGCACCGTCACCAGGTGAACCGGCGTCCCCGGGTCCGGCTCGATCTTCGCCCGCAGCCGCTTGACGTGCACGTCCAGCGTCTTGGTGTCACCGACGTAGTCGGCGCCCCAGACCCGGTCGATCAGCTGCATGCGGGTCAGCACGCGGCCGGAGTTGCGCAGGAGCATCTCCAGCAGCTCGAACTCCTTCAGCGGGAGCTCCACCGGGCGGCCGTCGACGGTCACCTTGTGCCGGTCGACGTCCATCCGGACCGGGCCGGCCTCCAGCGCGCCTCCGTCCGGCTCGTCGCTGGCGGCCTGGCGGCGGAGCACGGCGCGGATCCGGGCCACCAGTTCGCGGGCCGAGAAGGGCTTGGTGACGTAGTCGTCGGCGCCCAGCTCCAGGCCGACGACCTTGTCGATCTCGCTGTCCTTGGCGGTGAGCATGATGACCGGGACGTTGGACTTGGCCCGGATCTGCCGGCACACCTCGGTGCCGGGCAGGCCGGGCAGCATCAGGTCCAGCAGCACCAGGTCGGCGCCGTGCCGGTCGAACTCCTCCAGAGCGGCCGGGCCGGTGTCGGCGACCGCCACCTCGAAGCCCTCGTTGCGCAGCATGTAGGACAGGGGGTCGCTGATCGAGTCCTCGTCCTCGACCACGAGTACACGGGTCACTTCGGGGTCCTCCCACTTGGTATGTACATGGCTTTCACCCGGCTCGGGCCAGGTCCCGCTCCTCGACGCAGACCGGGAGCTTCAGCGTGAAGGTGGATCCGTTCCCCTCGGAGGACCACACCGCCACCTCCCCGCCGTGCGTCGCGGCGATGTGCTTCACGATCGACAGGCCCAGGCCCGTGCCGCCGGTGGCGCGCGAGCGGGCCGGGTCGACCCGGTAGAACCGCTCGAAGATCCGCTCCAGGTCGCGTTCCGGTATCCCGATTCCCTGGTCGGTGACGGCGATCTCGACGACGTCGCCGGCTCGCTTGACGGTGACCGCCACCCGGGTCTCGTCCGGGGAGTAGTTCACCGCGTTCTCCACCAGGTTGCCCAGGGCCGCGGCCAGCTGGGTCCGGTCGCCGCGCACCGCGACGTCGTCGTCGGCGTCGGCGACGAGCTCGATCCGGCGCGCCGCGGCGGCCTCGTAGCTGCGGTCCAGGGCGTCCGCCACCACCTCGGCGACGTGCACCTTCTCCGCCGAGGCGGCCAGCGGGGCGTCGATCTGCACCCGGGACAGGTCGATCAGGTCCTGGATCAGCGAGGTGAGGCGGTGCGCCTCCTGCTGCATCCGGGCGGCGAACCGGCGCACCGCCTCCGGGTCGTCGGAGGCCGACTGCACGGCCTCGGCCAGCAGCGACAGCGCCCCGACCGGGGTCTTGAGCTCGTGCGAGACGTTGGCCACGAAGTCCCGGCGCACCTCGTCCACCCGCCGCGCCTCGGTCCGGTCCTCGACCAGGACCAGGACCAGGGTCGCGCCCAGCGGCGCGATGCGGACGGTGGAGTGCAGCGTGGAGCTGGAGCCGTGCGGCAGGTCCATCTCCACCTGGCGTATCTCGCCGTCCCGGCGGACCTGGCGGGCCAGGTCCAGGAGTTCGGGCGAGGTCAGGCTGCGGGACTTGACCAGTCCCATGGCATAGGCGGCCGGCGAGGCCTTGACCACGGCGTCGCTGGCGTCGAGCACGACGGCCGAGCTGCGCAGCACTTGCAGCACCGCGGCCACACCCGGCGGGACCGGGTCGTCGTTAGGCGGTTCGGGTGGACCCACGCGTTCCCTTTCACTGAACCGGAAGGCCAGTGCCCCGCTGACCCCGGTCCCGAGACCGATCAGCGCGGCCAGCCCGGCGGTCGCAGCATTGACGTTCACACCACCAACAGTAAAGGCGCTGTGCACCCCCAACACGCCCACGGATCATTCCGCCGCGCCCAGGTGGCCAAGAGTTCACTTTCCCGCCCCCGTCGGTTCACCGGCGGCATTGGCGCGGGTTGCCTGAACGGGCCAGAGTAATGTCCGTTCGCACAGCCGACGACTTAGCCAGCGACGACAGGAGCGGTAACCCTATGCGCGACGCCTTCCACGAGGAACTCGACTCGATCAGCGACACCCTGGTCGAGATGACCCGGCTGGTGGGCTCGGCGATGGCCCGCGCCACCACGGCGCTGCTGGACGCCGACCTCTCCCTCGCCGAGTCCGTGATCGCCGCCGACGACCAGGTCGACCAGCTCCAGCACGCGCTGGACGACCAGAGCTTCGACATGCTGGCCCGCCAGCAGCCGGTGGCCGGCGACCTCCGCACCATCATCACCAGCCTGCGCATGAGCGCCGACCTGGAGCGCATGGGTGACCTGGCCCGCCACGTCGCCAAGGTGGCCCGCCGCCGCTACCCGCAGTCGGCCATCCCGCCGGAGCTGCGCGGCACCATCGTCGAGATGGGCTCCATCGCCGAGGAGCTGGTGGCCAAGGTCGGCTCGATCATCGCCGCCCGCGACGTCGAGGCCGCCCTGGCCCTGGAGTCCGAGGACGACGAGATGGACCGCCTGCACCGCGGCCTCTTCAAGGCGCTCATGGACGACAAGTGGAAGCACGGCATCGAGACCGCGGTCGACGTGACCCTCTGCGGTCGGTACTACGAGCGCTATGCCGACCACGCCGTCTCGGTCGCGAAGCGCATGGTCTTCCTGGTCACCGGCGAGCACCCGGCCGCGGCCGGGTGACGACGGGCTGACGACGGCTGACGACCGGCCGAAAGCGCCGTCGCCCGGGGGGTCGGCGGCGCTTCGGCGTGAGTCACGCCGCGAGCGCTTAACCCCTCTCCAAGGAGAGGAACCTCAGATACTCCTCCAGGTCACCTGGGTTCCCGTCGGTACGCACGCGCCCCTCAGGCCGCACTCGCACCAACCGATCCCCCGCAGGGTGCGACAGCCATACCGCCTCGCCGTGGGTCAGTCCCGGCAGCACCTTCTCCACTTCCTGCACCGTCCGCGCCGGCAGACTCCCCCGCAACGTCCACACCACCGTGCCGCCTTCCGAAGCCTCGATCTCGGCCTCGTGGGCGATCAGCGCTGACAACACCCCCGACACCGCGTCCGCCGGCACGTCCAGTTCGAAGGCGTGGCAAGGCTCGTAGACCTCGGTCCCGGCCTCCGCCAACGCCCGCATCAGCACGAACGGCGCCAGCTTCCGGAAGTCGCCCGCCGTACTCATCACCGAGTTGAACCCGCTGTGCACCATGGTGACCACCACATCCGTCACCGCCCAGCCGTCCAGCCCCTGCTCCAGCGCCTTCAGCACGGTCTCCTCGGTCGTGCGGTGGAACACCGGCGGCAGCGCGCCGAGCTCGGTCTCGTACCGGAAGACCCTTCCGCTGCCCGGGGCGCCCGCCTCGACACGGAATCCGAGCGTCGCCCAGAACCGCGTACTCGGGTAGTGGTTCATGTCTTCCTGGTACTGCCCGACGCCCACGACCCGCTCCGTGTAAACGGTGCGGCTCGGTGCGAACCACGCCTCGACCCCGTACACCTCGGCCAAGGTCGCGGCGATGACCTCCTTCTGGACCTCTCCGAACAGCAGGACCGAGCTCTCCCCGCTCGGCAGGGCCCGGGTGCTGATCAGCGGATCCTGGTCGGCCAACTCGACCAAGGCGGTGTGCAGACGCGTCGCGTCCCCGTCCGCGGCCCGGACCACGGTCTCCAGACTCGGCGCGGCGAAGTCGCGGGCGACGTCGGCCGACCGTGCTCCTCCCTCGCCCCCGACGGCACCGCCGAACCGGTCGCCGACGCGGATCCCCGCCAGCCCCCGGACCTTCGCGATGTCGCCCGGCCCGGCCGTCGCGGCCCCGTCCACACCGATCACCTCCAGCGCCGTGATCGTGCCGTGCTCGGTACGGTCCCGGGTCCGGAGCTCGCCGTCGTGCACCCGCACGTAAGCGCTCTTCTCTCCGGCCCGCCCCCGCTCGATCGCGAACACGGTGCCCCGGAGCTCGGCGCCGGCGTTCCCGCCAGCCGGCGGCAACAGATCCCGCACGCCCTGGACGAGCTCCGCGACCCCGGCCCCGGTGATGGCCGACCCGAAGTAGACCGGGCAGGCCTCACTCCGCGCGGTCTGCGCCGCCAAAGCCGCCCACAACCGCGCCTGCCCCGGCACCCGGTCCTCGACCAGCGCCGCCAGCACGCCCTCGTCGTGTTCGGCGAGCCGCTCGGCATCGTCCGCACCCAGCGCCGCCGCCCGCACCGAGGCCGCCTTCGTCCCCACGCCGTCGACCGCGGTCACCGCCACCGCTCCCGGCGTCAGCAACCGCCGCACATCCGCCAACAGCTCCGCCTCCCGAGCACCCACCCGGTCGACCTTGTTCACGAACATCACCGTGGGCACCCGCAGCCGCCGCAGCGTCTTCATCAACCGCCGCGTGTGAGCTTGCACGCCCTCCACCGCCGACAGCACCAGAACGGCACCGTCCAGCACTCCGAGCGCCCGCTCCACCTCGGCGACGAAGTCGGAGTGCCCCGGAGTGTCGATGAGATTCACCCGCAGATCGCCGACCTCGAAGGCGGCGACGGCGGACTTGATGGTGATCCCGCGGCGCCGCTCGATCTCGCCGCGGTCCGTCTGGGTGGTCCCGGCGTCCACGCTCCCGAGCCGGCCGATGGCCCCGGTCTCGAAGAGCAGACGCTCGGTCAGGCTGGTCTTACCCGCGTCGACATGCGCGAGGATTCCGATGTTCACAATGGGCACGGTGGTTTTCGACCTCGAAGACTCGATCCATAAGGGAAGCGGAGAATTCGAAGCCTCGGCGCATGCCCGTGCCCTTCCTCGTCCAACGACAGTGCCGCCGCGCAGACTCGCACGGCGGCACCAGACGCCGCAAACGGTTTTCGCTGCGGGGACCCGTCCCTACTTCTTGCCCTGGTTCTTCACGGCCTCGATCGCCTCGGCCGCGGCCGCCGGGTCCAGGTACTCCCCGCCCCGCACCGTCGGCCGCAGGTCCGCGTCCAGCGTGTACAGCAGCGGGATCCCCGTCGGGATGTTCAGGCCCGCGATCTCCTCGTCCGAGATCCCGTCCAGGTGCTTCACCAGCGCCCGCAGCGAGTTCCCGTGCGCCGCGATCAGCACGGTGCGCCCGAGCCGCACGTCCGGCACGATCGCGTCGTACCAGTACGGCAGCATCCGCGCGACCACGTCCTTCAGGCACTCCGTCTGCGGCCGCAGCTCGATCGGCAGCTCCGCGTACCGCGCGTCGTGGAACTGCGAGTACTCGTCGTCCACCGGGAGCGGCGGCGGGGGCACGTCGTACGAGCGGCGCCAGAGCATGAACTGCTCCTCGCCGAACTCGGCCAGCGTCGCCGCCTTGTCCTTGCCCTGCAACGCGCCGTAGTGGCGCTCGTTCAGCCGCCAGCTCCGCCGGACCGGGATCCAGTGGCGGTCGGCCGCCTCCAGCGCCAGCTGCGCCGTGCGGATCGCCCGCTTCTGCACCGACGTGTGCACCACGTCCGGCAGCAGGTCCCGCTCGCGCAGCAGCTCGCCGCCGCGCACGGCCTCGGCCTCACCCTTGGGAGTGAGATTGACGTCCACCCAGCCGGTGAACAGATTCTTCGCGTTCCACTCGCTCTCGCCGTGGCGGAGCAGGATGAGACGGTATTCGGCGGTCATAACGCCAGACTACTGGGGCGGTTCGCCCGCGCTCGCCCCGTGCCCCTCAGGTGTCCGCTCGATGAGATGGCGGAACGCCGCGAGGTTCGCCAGCGACTCGCCGCGGGAGGTCCGCCACTCCCACTCCCGCCGGATCGCCGAGGCGAAGCCCAGTTCCAGCAGCTGGTCGAACGACGAGTCGGCGGCGGCGACCGTCTCCCCGAGCAACTGGTCAACCGTCTCCGGCGTGATCAGCCCCAGCGGCAGCCGCGCCACCAGGTAGACGTCTCCCAGCCGGTCGAGGGCGAACGCCAGGGACCCCAGGCGGGTGTTGCGCTCCAGCAGCCACCGGTAGACGCCCTCGTGGTTCTCGTCCGGCCGCCGCGCGACGAACGCGTTCAGCGACAGCGTGTGGTCCCCGACCACCAGCGAGCACGTGGTCCACAGCTTGTGCTCGCCGGGCAGCCGCACGACGAACGACCCTTCGTCGGGCCGCTCGTACTCCACTTCGGCGTCGGCCAGCGCGTCCAGCACCGCCGACCGCGCGGCGGCTTTGAGGCCCTCTCGATCACCACCCATGGTCCGACCCTATTGCCCGGCGCAGAGCTCGCTGACCCGGGCCTGCCGGAGACTCTCGATCGAGTGACGGTAGACGTCGGCGGTGGCGGCGGCGGTCGCGGCCCAGCCGAACCGCGCCGCGTGCCGCACCGCGTGGGCGCCGTACTCGCCCAGCATGCGCGGCGAGTCCAGCAGCCGGGCTATCGCGGTGGCGTAGTCCGCGGGGTCGTGCCCGGTCACCAGCGTCCCGGACCGGCCGCCGGCCACCGCCGTCGCCAGCCCGCCGACCCGCGCGGCCACCACCGGCGTCCCACAGGCCTGAGCCTCGATGGCGACCAGCCCGAAGGACTCGCTGTAGGACGGCACCACGGCCACGTCGGCGGCGCGGTACCAGTCGGCCAGCCGCGTCTGGTCCACCGGCTTCACGAACCGCACCACGTCGGCGATCCCGAGCCGCCGCGCCAGCCGGTGCAGGTGTGTGGGCTCGGCCAGCCCGGAGCCGCTGGGCCCGCCGACCACCGCCACGACCAGCTTCTCGCGGCGCCCCGGATCGCGGGCGATCAGCTCGGCGGCGGCCCGCAGCAGCACGTCGGGGGCCTTCAGCGGCTGGATCCGTCCGACGAACAGCAGGACCGCCGCGTCCTGCGGCAGTCCCACCATCTTGCGCGCGGCGAGTTTGCCGCCGGGTCGGAAGCGTTCCAGGTCGACGCCGGGGTTCACGGTGGACACCCGGTCCGGGTCGGCGCCGTAGAGCCGGACCAGCTCCGAGGCCTCCTGGTCGGTGTTGGCGATCAACCGGTCGGCGGCGTCCACCACCTGGTCCTCGCCGACCAGCCGGGCCGTGGGCTCGGGGTCGTCGCCCAGGGCCAGCGCGGCGTTCTTCACCTTGCCCAGGGTGTGCATGGAGTGGATGAGCGGGACGCCCCAGCGCTCCTTGGCCAGCCAGCCCACCTGGCCGGAGAGCCAGTAGTGGGAGTGGATCAGGTCGTAGTAGCCGGGCTCGTGCATGGCCTCGGTGCGCAGCACCCCGGAGGTGAAGGCGCACAGCTGACCCGGCAGGTCCTCCTTGGACAGCCCCTCATAGGGGCCGGCTGTGACGTGCCTCACCAGGACGCCCGGCGCCAGGTCCACGGCCGGCGGCAGCGCGCCGGTGGTGGCCCGGGTGAAGATCTCCACCTCCATGCCGAGCGCGGCCAGGCGCCGGGAGAGCTCCACGATGTAGACGTTCATGCCGCCCGCGTCGCCGGTCCCCGGCTGGTGCAGCGGGGAGGTGTGCACGGACAAGAGCGCCACACGCCTGGGCAGCGTTTCCACGGCGCGCTACCTCCTCCATCGGGGTTCTTGCGGGAAGACCGACGGCAAGGGCCGCCAACGGTGCAACAGTGGCGGCTCGGCAGCGCATTCCCGGCCCGCTTCCCCGGCCGGGAACGCACACCGGCGGTCCGATCATCGGACGACTCTACGGGGCTCGGCGGCCGGGACGGCAATCGCGGCGGAAACCTGGCGAAAAAAGGGCGAAAAGAAGCCCGGCCCCGCACGCCGATCACGCGGGGACGTGAGCGGCACGGGGCCGGGCAGGCGCGCGGGTCTGCACTCGCACACCGCCGAGGGTCGGGCTCCCCCGGAGGGCTCTAAGCGTGGCATGTCCGATGTCAAAGCCACGTAAGGAAGATATTTACATCGCGCACCGTGACGGCCGCGCCCCGCCATCATGCACCGGATCAGGTGCCGTGAGCAGCGGAAACCATCGACGAAGGGCGTGACGGCGTCGAAGGCCGACTCATGGACGCTGACGCCGTGCCGGTCCAGCGCCGCGCCGAGCCACGGCGGGCGGCTGTCGACAAGCACCTCGCCGAGGGCCGGGACGGGCTGGTCACCGCGAGCCCTTCCGGCGCGTCGCCCAGGCCGACGTCCACGAGATCCCCGTCGGCGAGCAGTGGCGGGATTCCGTCGAGGAACTGCTCATACGCCACCGGCCAAGCCCTCATACGGCACGGCCAGGCCGTCGTCCGAATGGACCGGTCCGGCGACGGCGTCGAGCTTCGGGCTCGTCGGAACAGCGAGGTGACGGCGACCGTGCCGCTAGCCCTCGACCGGCCCGCGAGGCAGGAACGAGGCCGTCACGAGGTCGCGCACCGTCCGGCGGCAGTCCTCGTCGCCGAGCGTCGCCGAATCGGGGTCCCCGTGGCGGTGCATGGCGGACCAGGCGATGGTCTCGGTGATGAAACGCGCGGCGATCGGGACGTCCGGGACCGGGCGGAGCAGTCCGGCGTCGATCCGGGCGTGGAGATAGGCGGCGAGCATGTCCAGGAGCCCGCAGCGGGTGTCGACGTAGTACCACTGCGCCAGCTCCGGCAGGTCGGCCGAGCAGCGGGCGAAGAGTCGGAGAATGGTGCGGTCGGCTTCAACGAAGGCGTAGATGCCGTCGACGACCTGCGCGAGTTCGGCTTCGGCGCCTCGGCCACCGGGCCTGCCCCGACTGCGGGCTCTGCCTCGGCCGCCTGGCCCGCCTCGACCGCCTCGACCGCCTGCGTCGCCGCCCCCGGGTGGACAGGCGGCCGGGCCAGCAGCTTGCTCAGCGACTGGGCCGGCGCCCGCAGTGACCCGATCGGTCAAAGAAGACCCCGCTCAGAAGCGCCCCACCGCGACGAACGCCGCGATCGCCAGGTACATCACCGTCGCCACCGCCAGCTTGCCCTGCCCCACCCGCTGGTTGGTGACGGTCGCCCCGACCATCAGCGCCATCCAGCACACGGCGGTCACCGGCACCATGACCGGCGCGATGTCCAGCATCCGCGGCAGCACGAACCCGAACGCGGCCAGCACCTCCAACACCCCGATGCCCTTGATGAGCCCGTCGCTGAGCCCCTGCGTCCACTCGCCGCCCCGCATAGCGGCCAGCTTCGCCTTCGGCGTCACCACCTTGAGGGCCCCACCCACCAAGCCGACCACGGCCAGCAGCCCGGCGGCGATCCACAGTGCGACGTTCATGAGTTCCAGTGCCTTCCTCGTCACGTTCCGGTTTCCGGCTCCGAGACGAGACAGGCCCCGCGAAACGTGACACGGGACGCCACGTCTGAACGCCTCACCGACGCGTTCGGCTTGCGAAGCCGCCTGCTCATGGACTGGCCCCCGACGGCCTGGACTTGACGATGTGGTTTTGTGAAGACGCGGCAACGGTTGCTAACCGGAGTCCAAGCCCGTTGAGCGCGAGTTTGGTCACGGCCCCACCTGACCGATTTCGGTCCATCCCCTCCGGAGTCTTCATGGGCTACAACTTCCACATCACCCGAGCTGACGTCTGGACCAGCAGCGCGATGTATCCGATCTCGCTGCGCGAGTGGATCACGGTGGCCGACGGGGAGCCCAGCATGGTGAAGCCCGAGCAGATCGACAGGCCGGGAACCTACGGATACACGTATGCCGAAGGCCACAGCGCGTGCATCGAGTGGCGCGACGGCTTGATCACGCTGAACAAGGGCGACGCGACCCCGGAACTCGCCGGCATCGCGCAGAAACTCGGCGCACGGCTGGTGGGGGACGACGAGGAGGAATACTTCGTCGACGGCAGCTACGCGCACTGGAGCAGGCCGCGGCCGATCCTGCTGACAAGGCCCTTGAACGTCGATGAGGCCGCAGCGGCCTGGCGGCAGACCTTCGAGCAGCTCGACGACGACTACGATGCGTGGCGTCCCAGCCCGTACCACGCGCAGCACGCTTTGGCGACGTTCCGCGCCTTCGCCGTGCGCGAGATCGCGTCCGCGGACGTTCCCGACGCGGACGGGCTGCTCTATCAGTACGGCCCGTTCGGATCAGAGGGAGATCCGGTGTTCACGGTGAGCTTCGTCCGCCGGCTGGCCACCGATGCCGACGGCGGCCACACCCGGGTCGAATGCCGCCTGGACTACTCGATGAGCGAGGAGCTCGCTGGACTCGGCAGGTACAGCCAGTGGTGGTTCGCCGACGAGGCTCAGCCTCGCGATCAATGGTTCGATGCGCTCGCCGACCGACCTGAGTGGCGGCTTCTGAGCACCGTGACGCCGCTCACCGTCGTGTTCGACACCGACACAGCGTGCTGAGACCGCCGCGAGCGTGACTGCGCAGGGCGCGGCTGTAGGGCCTTCCCCGTGCCCTGCATCACATCTGCTAGCACTCTGCTTGCAATTGCAAGCACACCCGTGCCACCCTGGTCCCATGCCCCACAACCCCCTGGGAGCCCTCCCCATCAAGCCGCTCGGCGAGTACATCCGCGAGCAGCGGCGCAACGCGCAGTACTCCGTGCGGCAGTTGGCGCAGGCCGCTGGGGTGTCGAATCCGTACCTCAGTCAGATCGAGCGAGGGCTGCGGAAGCCCAGTGCGGAGATCTTGCAGCAGCTGGCGAAGGCGTTGCGGATCTCGGCGGAGACGCTCTATGTGCAGGCCGGGTTGCTGGACGGGGCGCCCGAGGGGGCGGCCGGAGGCGTCGACGAGGACGCGGCGACCGACGGTGGCACCCGTGGCGCCCAGGGCGCCGGTGGTGTGGGTGGCGAGGGTGGGAACAGGACCGGCGGGGTGCGCGAGGCCGTCGCCGAGGATCCCTGGCTCTCCGGGCGGCAGAAGCGCGCCCTGCTCGACATCTACGAGGCCTTCCGCAATGAGGGCGCCGGGCACGACTCGCAGGACTAGGACTCATCCGAACCCGGGACCCGGATCGGGCCCGATCAGCAGTGAATTGAGAGGCATGTCATGAACCTCGTCGACAGCGCTCGGAAGACCGTCGCGACCACCGTCAGCAACCCGAAGCCGTTCTACTTCGCGGCGGGGGTCGGGGAAGCCGCCGTGGAGGCGATCAAGGATGCGCCGACGCGGCTGACCGTGGCCGGGGCCAAGGCCGGGGAGGTCGCGACGTCCGTGGCCGGGCGGGTGGCCGGGGTCGCCGAGACGGTGCAGTCGAAGATCGCGCTGGGGCAGTGGCAGGACGACGCCAAGGCGCTGCGGGAGCGGATCACCGAGCCGGACCTGCGGGCCGCGCGGGAGAAGGCGCAGACCCTGCTGCTCGTCCAGGTCGGGCGGGCGCTGGAGGTGGCCGGCAAGGCCGTGGAGACCTACGACGGCTACTCCGAGCGCGGCAAGGCCGTCGTGGAGCGGGTGCTGGCCGGGCGGGTCACCGAGGTCGAGGTGGTGACCGTCGAGCAGACGCGGGCCAACGGCGTCACCGTCGAGTCGGTCACCGTCGTGGACGACAAGGCGGACGACAAGACGGCCGACAAGGCCGACGACAAGGCGGAGCCGGCCGACGGCAAGACCGCGGCCGACGCCGCTCCCCGGGCCGAGGAGCCCAAGCCCGCGGCCGCCCCCAAGGCCCAGCCCCAGGCCAAGGCCGCGCCGAAGAGCACGGCTCGCAAGTCCGCCGCCTCCCGCGCCAAGAAGGCCGACCAGGCCTGATCGGTGGGGCCGGAAGCTGGGAACGAGCCCGCCGGTCGCGTACGTTGAACGTAGCGAACGGCGGGTTCCAGCCTCGGACCGCCCCTGAACCGAGAAGGAGGAGGACGGCCGCATGATCGGCTCCGCACTGCGCGACGGCCTCTACAGCTTCCTCGCGCTGATCTCCCTCGCCGTGGTGATCGGCCAGGTCGTCGTGCTGATCGACGCCGCCCTCAAGCGCGAGGACGCCTACCGCGCGGCCGGGAAGCTCACCAAGCCGGGCTGGCTGATCATCCTCACCGTGGCGATCGCCGCGAACCTGCTGCTCGGCCTGCTGTTCACCATCATCGGCGTGGTCGTCGCGATGGTGTACTGGGTGGACGTCCGCCCGGCCCTCAAGGAAGTCTCCGGCGGCTCCCGCGACAACCGCCGCCAGGGCCCCTACGGCCCCTGGTGACCGCCCTCCCGACCCGAACGCTTCGCTACACCGCCGACGGCCCCGCCGTCGGCGGTGTCGTCAGCGGCGTCGTCGAGTACACGGCCCTGGGAAGCCCGCAGCCGCCGACCACCCTGTTCCTCCACGGCCTGGCCGGCTCCATCCAGGACACCCGCCCCCTGGCCTCCGGGCTGCCCGGCCGCAAGGTCTTCGCGCACCTGCCCGGCCACGGCCGCTCCACCGGTCCGGACCCGCTCTCCTACGACGTCCTCGCCGCCGCGGCGCTCGCCGTCGCCGACCACGAGCACGCCACCGCGGCGGTCGGCGTCTCCCTCGGCGCCGCGACGCTGCTGCGGATCCTGGCCCGTGACCCCGGCCGTTTCGGACGCGTCGTGCTGTACCTGCCGGCCGTCGCCGACGTCCCCCGCGCGCCCGAGGCCGTCGCCCCGCACCGCGCGCTCGCCGAGCGCCTCGCCGCCGGCGACGTCGACGGGGTCGCCGCGGCCCTGCTGCGGACCCAGCCCGCGGCGGTCCAGGACGGCCCGGTCGCCCGCAACTGGGCCCTCCGCCGCGCGAAGGAGCTGGTCACGGAGCTCGAGGAAGAAGGCGGCGACCCCCGGCGCTGGCTCCCCCTCGCCGCCGCGGTCCCCCTCGAACCGCGGGACCTGCCCGGGCTGCACCGCGTCACGGCGCCGATCCTCGTGATCGGTCAGGAGGGCGACGCGGCGCATCCGTCGGCCACCGCCCGCCGCATCGCCGACGCGCTGCCGACCGCCGAGCTGACGATCTTCGACGAGCAGGGCGCGCTGTGGGGGCACCGGAGCGAACTCAGAGAATTGATCAGCGGATTCCTGAGCCCCGCCGGAACTTCTCAGCGCTGACGGTCGTTAGGTTTCTTTTATCGTCTTTTACCCATGTCGACCTGGGCTTTCTTTTCTCAGGGTTTTCTCACAGGGGTCTCAGCGAATCCCTGGGGCGGCGGGGCCATAGTGGACTCACCCCCGAAAAACCCGGGAGAGCCCGACTCCCGGACGGTGTGGCTGCTGACGAGACGGCCACGCTGGGCCCCGGTCCTGATGGGCCGGGGCGTCGGGTCAACTTTCCAAGACCTGGCGGATGTGTGGACCGGTGGGGACGCCGCCTGCGGCGTCTGGTGTGTGGGATGCAAGACCCGGACCGCCCGTCCGGTGAGGCCGCTCAGTCCTCCTCCCTGAGCAGCGGTTCACCGGCCGGGCGGTTCGGTGTTTTCCCGCTTTCCGCGCGGTCTTTAAAGACGGCTTAACCATCGCGTGCTCTGATGACGGCACGCGGCGCGGCGCGGGCGAGCCTGGGACGCCCCGCCGCGACGCGTCTTCACGCCTGGCGCGCGCGCCGCGCCCCCACCGGGCTCTCCACCGGCTCGGCCAGATGCCCGCGGGCCAGCAGCGTCAATCCCTCCAGCAGCGCCGACCGCAGCGCCTCCGGCAGCGCGCCGATCGCCTCGGCGTGCACGCCGTCCACGATCGCCTGGCTGCGCTTCGCCATCTCGGCGCCGGCCTCGGTGACCGCGATGATCCGGGCCCGGCGATCGGTGGCCGACGGGCGCCGCTCGGCCAGTCCGGCCTGTTCCAGCGCGTCGACCGTGACCACCATCGTGGTCTTGTCCATGTCGCCGAGCTCCGCGATCTGGATCTGCGTGCGCTCCTCCTCCAGCGCCTTGACCAGCACGCAGTGCATGCGCGCGGTCATCCCGATCTCGGCCAGCGCCGCGGCCATCCGGGTGCGGAGCACATGTGAGGTGTGGTCGAGCAGGAACGACAGGTCCGGCGCCGTGCAGGCGGCGATGTCACCGGTGAACGCGGGGGCCAGGGAGGTCATGCCCGCCAGTCTACCCCGCGAGAACTCCGCCAGCAGATCTTCCCGAGAAAGATTGTCTGCTTCAAAACTATCCGCTACTGTCGTTCCTGTCGGCATCCCCGGCATCCCCGGTTCGCAGGAGTGATCGCATGTCTCTCGAGTCACACGTTCCGAGTCCGGGCGCGAAGCGCCTGGCCCTCGCCGTCATCGCGACCAGCGCGCTGATGGCGGTCCTGGACGGCAGCATCGTCACCGTCGCGATGCCCACCATCCAGGGCGACCTCGGCTTCTCCCCGGCCGGCCTGAGCTGGGTGATGAACGGCTACCTGCTGGCCTTCGGCGGCCTGCTGCTGCTCGCCGGGCGGCTCGGCGACCTGGTCGGCCGCAAGCGGATGTTCCTGGCCGGGACCGCGGTCTTCGTCGCGGCCTCGGCGCTGGCCGGCGCCGCCTCCTCGCCGGCGATGCTGGTGGCCGCCCGGATCCTGCAGGGCGTCGGCGGCGCCGCGTCCTCCGGGGTGAGCCTGGGCATCCTGGTCACCCTGTTCACCGACTCCCGCGAGCGCGCGCGGGCGCTCGGCGTGTTCGCCTTCACCGGAGCGGCCGGCGCCTCGATCGGCCAGGTGCTGGGCGGCGTGCTGACCGACTCCCTGAGCTGGCACTGGAACTTCACGATCAACGTCCCGATCGGCGTCCTGACGCTGGCCGCCGCGGCGAAGGCGATCCCGGACGACCGCGGGCAGGGCCTGCGCGGCGGCGTCGACCTGCTCGGGGCGCTGCTGGTGACCTCCGGCCTGATGCTCGGCATCTTCACCGTCGTCGGCACCGCGGACCACGGCTGGGGTTCGTCCCGCACGCTCGGCCTCGGGGCCCTGGCCGCCGTGCTGCTCGCCGGGTTCTTCGTCCGGCAGGCCACCGCCGCCACCCCGCTGATGCCGCTGCGGATTCTGCGCTCGCGCTCCGTGGTCGCCGCGAACCTGGTGCAGATGCTGATGATCTCGGCCATGTTCGCCTTCCAGATCGTCGTCGCGCTCGACATGCAGAAGGTGCTCGGCTACGGCGCCACCGAGACCGGCCTGGCGATGCTGCCGGCGGCGCTGGCGATCGGCGGCATCGCGCTCGGCGTCTCGGCCCGCGTGATCGCCCGGTTCGGCGCCCGCGCCGTGCTGATCACCGGTCTGGTGCTGCTGGCCGCCGCGCTGTCGCTGCTGCTGCGCCTGCCGGTGCACGCCGGCTACGCCACCGACCTGCTCCCCACGATGCTGTTGATCGGCGGCGGCGGCCTGGCGATGCCGGCGGCGGCCGGCCTGGGCATGGCAGGCTCCCGCGAGGAGGACGCGGGCCTGGTCTCCGGCCTGTTCAACACCACGCAGCAGATCGGCGCCGCCATCGGGGCCGCGGTGCTGTCCACGCTGGCCGCCGGCCGTACCGGACACCTGCTGGCCGAGGGCCGCGGCGCGGCGGAGGCGTTGGCCGGCGGCTACAAGGTGGCGTTCGGGGTCGGGGTCGTCCTGCTGGCCGCCGCGCTGGTGGTGGCGGTCGGGGTGCTGCGGCCGGAGCGGGGGAGGCCGCAGGATGCTGAGGTGGTCGACGAGACGGCGGCCGACGCGGAGCTCACGGTGGCCGCCGTCTGATCAGGCAGGGCTCACGACAGAGCTCTCACCCCTCGGCGCCGAGCGCGTCGAGGGGTTCGGCCGTCCGGACCCGTGCGCGCAGGCCGAGCAGACCGCCGAACAGGACGAAGCCGATGTAGGCCGCGACCGCTTCGACCGCCGCCGCGGGGAGATCGACGTCGCCGAGCAGCAGATCCGGCAGCTTGAGCGCGACACCGGCCGCGACGGAGACGGTGGCCGCGGCGCGCCATGGATGCCGGCGCAGCTCGAGCCAGCTCATCAGGTGGGGAGCCCGCCCGACCGCCGCGGTCCAGGTCCGGGTCACCGAAGCGTGGAGCCGCGCGGTCGGGGACCAGCGCAGGGCGAGGTCTTCGCAGCAATCAGCGATGACGTCGAGCGTCGACGTGCCCGGACTCCGGTCGGCACGCAGCGCCGCCCGCACACTGAACCACGCCGCGACCGGCACCGCGAGCGCCACGAACGCCGACAACGCCCCCTCGGCCCGTCCGGCGTCGGTGACGTTGCCCGCCGAGACGACCGCGACCGGGGCGAGCGCGGCCACGGCCGCCATCTGTGCGCGGGCCGCGATCCCCAGGCTCCGCGGCGGACGCCGAAGCAGCCAGGGCGCCAGGACCGCCAGCAGGAACGCCGTCCCCGCGCTGAACGCCGCCACTTGGACGAGCAGCACCGGAAGGCCGTAGTAGAAGACGTCGTTGGGCCACGGATTCGCCGGCGCCTCACGTTGGGCCAGCCCGGCCGCGACGAAGGCCGCGCCCACACTGACCGCGAGCGCCCACGCCGCCGACCGCGCGCTGTGCAGGGCGCTGTCACGGTTGAACTCGGCGGCGAGTTCCTCGGGCGCACCGAACCGTGCCGTCGCGCGCCGCGCGGCGGCCTGCGGCGTCAGCCCGGCCGCCTCCTCCTCGGCCACCAGGTCCGCGAGATGCGCTGCCACCTCACGCGTGATCCGACGGCGCCCGCGCATCCCCACGCGCAGCCGCCAGGCGAGATCGTCCACATAGGCATCGACCGACCGGTAGCTCATGACGTCACCGCCCCCGTCTGCGAAGCCGGCCGGGAAGGCGCACCGAACACCCGTTCCACCGCCGCCGAGAACGAGCGCCACTCGCTCTGCCGCTCCTGCGCGGCCCGCCGCCCGGTCGTGGTCAGCGAGTACACCCGCCGTCGTCGGCCGCCGGCCTCGGACCAGCCGCTGGCCACCAGCCCGGCGCGCTCCAGGCGGTGGAGGGCCGGGTAGACGGAACCCTCCGGCAGGTCGAAGAACCCGTCACTGCGTTCTCGCAGCGCCTCGATGAGGCCGTACCCGTGGGCCGGGCCCGCGGTGAGGACGGCGAGCACAAGGCCGTCGAGGTGGCCGCGCATCATGTCCTGACTCATACCTAGACAGTCTAGGCTTAGGCTTGCTTGGTATCAAGGCTTCCCACGGCGGGCCGTCGATTCCGGCGCGCACCGTCCGACGCTCTCAGGAAGGCTGGATCCACCAGTCCCACACCGAGGTTGCGAGATGCCGAAGTTCATGGTCTTCATGCCGGGCACCACCGAGTCCGAAGCGGGGGTCGTGCCCCCGCCGGAGATCATCGCCGCCATGACCGCCTACAACGAGCAGCTCGCCAAGGCGCGTCCGCGGCGACCTGCTGTTCCGGCTCGGGCGGCATGCCGAGGCCCGCGCGGAGTTCGAGCGGCCGCCGAGCTCACCGCCAACACGCGGGAGCGCACTCTCCTACTGACCCGCGCCGCCGCTTGCGATGCTGCGGAGGCCTGACTGCGTCACCGCCGTCGACGGCTCGTCCGCTCAGGGCCGCTCGGGCCAGCGCCGGCCCCCGAGCGGCTCTTCGCTGCGCAGGAGCGGGTCGGTGATGCCGTTCCAGCATGCGAGGGAGGCGGAGTCCCAGCCCGCGAGGGAGGAGCCGGCCTCATAGGCGGACTGGAAGAACTCCAGAGCACAGCCCACTGGGTCGTCATGACTGCGTGCGTCGTCATAGGAGTAGTTGGCTGTGTGGCTTCCGCGGGCCGACGTCCATAGTGCTTTGTCAGGGCGCAGCGTATGGCTCTCGATGCCTTCGGGCTCGGGATACGTATAGGAGTAGAACGTGGGTTCCGGCGTATTAGGGTCGCCGTACCAGAACCCGGAGCTGATTTGCTCCCGTGAGTAGGACTCCCGCGTAGCCTCGTCCATCCCTTCCGGGGCAGGGATCTGCCGGGGCGAGTAGCGCTGGGTGGCGATGTCGAAGGAGTGCCAGAAGATCTGGACCGGGCTGGTCTTCCCGGAGAAGGCCGCACTGAACTCCTCCAGAATCCGGCCCACCTGGCTGAAGACCCGGAACGCCAGGTGCGCGTGTTCCGGGACGTAGGTGTCGTGCTCGGTGTCCTCAGCGAACGGCCGCGCCTTGTCCGGCAGGTCGTACGGATGCGGGTTCGCGAGCCGCGGATCGATGTCCAGCATGCGCAGAGCTTCCTGGGTCTGCGTGTAGAAAGACGCCACCGACTGGTCGGCGAGCGGGACCAGCGCCTGGCCGCCGTGGTCGGTGTCGATCCGCAGGACATGGTCGAAGAAGTCGAACTCGCACGTGAACAAGGGCCCCGAGCGCGCTTGGCCGAGCTCGACCGTGGACCAGCCGCGCGGCCGGTTGCGCAACGTGATGTGCCACCAGTGGTTGCGCCGGACCCCCTGGGCCAAGGCGAGCTTTCCGACGATCTGCAGGTAGCGGTGCAGGGTCTCCCTGGTGGGCCGCCACTCCTCGTAGGGGAGGGCGGGAAGGACTTCCGTCGAGATCGGCGTCGGGTCGCTCATGTCCGCGAGCCTAAGCGCGGAACGGATCCGGTGCTCGTCGACGTCCTCCCCGCCCGGGACGCCCGGGGAACCGGATCGCGTCAGATGGCGGAGCGCACGGCGCCGACCGGAACGCCTCCGCCGAGCAGCGGGGACTCCGCGTACCGGTCCAGGACCTCGGCCTCGACGCCGAGCCGCCGCAGGGCCGCGACCAGCACCGGGCCCACCGCGCGGCGCTCGTGGTCGCCGTCGGCCACCTTCAGCGCGACGGCCCGGCCGTCCGGCAGAGCGACCGCCTGCACGCCCTCGGCGCCGCCCTTGGCCAGCAGGCCCGGGATCCCGACCATCAGGTCGGTGTCCAGGCGGTCGGTGCCGGAGACGTACTCGGGGTGCGCGCGCATCGCGTCGGCGACCCGGCGCTCGGCCGTGGCGGGAGCGGCGAGGACCGCGGCCTGGAAGGCGCGCGCCAGCCCGGTCAGCGAGATGCCGTAGAGCGGGGCGCCGCAGCCGTCGACGGCGTCGAAGCGGACGGGCTCGCCGGCCAGCCGCGCCACCGTGTCGCGGGAGGCACGCTGCAGGGGGTGGTCCCGGTGCAGGTAGTCCGCGAGGGACCAGCCGTTGTGCACACAGGTGGCGAGCATCGCAGCGTGCTTGCCCGAACAGTTCATCGTGACCCGCTGCTTGCCGCCGCCGGCCCGGACCATCGCCAGCTTCGCGTCCTCGGCCAGCGGCCAGTCCGGCGGGCAGGCCAGGGCGTCCTCGCCCAGGCCGGCGCCGGCCAGGATCTTGCGCACACCCTCCAGGTGGAACGGCTCGCCGGCGTGCGAGGCGGCGGCCAGCGCCAGCAGCTCGCCGGTGAGGTCCAGCCCCTGCTCCAGCATCGCCACCGCCTGCATCGGCTTGTTGCTGGAGCGCGGCAGCATGACCGCCTCCACGTCGCCGTACGCGAACTCCACGCGGCCGTCGGCGTCCAGGGCCACCAGGCGGCCGTCGTGCCACCCCTCGGTGAAGCCGGAACGGACTATCTCGGCGAGCGGGACGACTCCCTGAGCGGTCATGTGCGGTGTTACTCCATCTTCTGCTCCTCATTGAGCAGATCGTCGACGGTTGCCTGCCCCTCACGGTAGCGGCGCGCCAGCTCGGCCGCGAACCGGTCGATCACCCCCTGCGCGATCCGCCGGTACTCGGAGACCTCCCGCTCGTACTCCTTGAGCGTCAGCCGCGCCTCGGCCAGCCGCTCGTCGGAGAGGTCCAGCACGATCGCCGGCCCCGCGGCGTCGATCCGCTCCTCCATCTGCGACCGGTACTCCCCCGGATCGGGATCCGGCACGATGTCCATGTGCCGGGGCGACCGCGCGTTGGCCGGCGGCTCGTCGGCCAGGATCGCCGCCAGGGACTCCACCAGCGGCGCGGCCGACCCGGCGGCCCGCCGCCGCAGCTCCGCATCGATTATGTCGATCCGCCCGTGCAGCACGCGCCGCAGATAGGAGAGTTCGGACTCCTCCCGGAGCGCTTCACCGCGCTCCCGCCGGATCGCGGTGACCTCGAGGGCCTCGACCTCGGAGTCCGGCCGGCGCGCGGCGGCCAGGACCCGGTCGAGTCTGGTGGCTTGGGTGCCCATAACAGCATCGTTCCATGGTGGGGAATAGTGCGGATCGAGGTTGGCCCGATCGCCACCCGATCGCGATAGGCGGAGGGTGTGAACGGGGCACCGATCCATCAAGTGCCGAGGGGCGGAGGCGCTTGTCAGGCGACCATATGATCCGGATGTCGCGGAGCTGGACGGGGTGGATGTCTCACGGGCCGGACGAGGTGGACCACGGCGCGGCGCGGGAGCCGGGTTCAGAGGCAGAGTTGCGAGGCGGAGTTGCGATCGGGGGTTGCCGGTTCGGCGAGCCGGGCACCGGACAGGCCGTGGCCGGCGACCACGCCGGGCCGACGGCGACCAAACCAGCGACCGAGCCCGTGCCCGTGCCCGGCAACCAGGCCCGTGCCCCGCACTCGCGACCAAGCCCGTGACCACCGACCACGCCCGTGACCACCGACCACGCCCGTGACCACCGACCAAGGCGGTGGCAGAGCCAGTGAGCAGCGACCGAGCCCGTGCCCGGCGGCCCGGCGACCCAGCCCGTGACCACCGGCCAAGCCGACCGCAGAGCCGATGACCAGCGACCGAGCCGATGGCCGAAACCACCTCCCGACCCGGTCGCCGAACCACCTCCCGACCCGGTCGCCGAGGCCACCTCCCGGCCCGGTCGCCGAGGCCGCCTACCGTGCCGCGCGGAACGTCGGCCGCCGGTTCGCCCCCGTCTCCGGCGGCACCACGATCTCCTGGGCCGCCGGCACTCCGTCGGCGAGCAGCTGGTCGTCGACCGGTGTCGTCCGCTTCACCAGAGCCAGCGCGACGGGGCCGAGCTCGTAGTGGCGGGCCGCCGAGGTCACGTGGCCGACCACGCGGCCGTCGCCGGTCGTCACCTCGGCGCCGTGGGCGGGGAGGTGCTCCGGGGTGCCGTCGAGGTGGAGGAAGACGAGGCGGCGCGGCGGATGGCCGAGGTTGTCCACTCGGGCCACCGTCTCCTGGCCGCGGTAGCAGCCCTTGTTCAGGTGCACCGCGCCCGGATGTCCCTCGGTGGCGATCCAGTCCACCTCGTGGGGGATGGTGCGGTCGTCGGTCTCCCGTCCCACGCGGGGGCGGTGGGCGGCGATGCGGAGGGCTTCGTAGGCCCACATCCCCGCGGGCTCGCCGGCGCCGGTGTCCTTGGCGCTCTTGGCGAAGTCCGCGAGGCGCTCGCGCGGGAGGAAGAGCTCGTGGCCGAGGTCGACCTCGCGGGCGAGGACCCCGTCGGGGACCGGGCCGGTGGTGAAGACCACCGCGTACTGGTCGGTCACGTCCTGGGGCTCGACGCGCATCATGAAGCGCATCTTCTCCAGGAAGGCGAGGATCTCGGGCGCGGTGCCGGGTTCCACGTGGAACCATGTCGCCTCGCCGTCGTCGACGAGGTAGAGCGCGTGTTCGATCCGGCCCTGCGGGGACAGGATGAGCGCCTCCACGGCCTGGCCGGGCTTCAGCCCCTCCAGATGCTGGCTGGTGAACGAGTGGAGCCAGGTCAGGCGGTCCGGCCCGGAGACCCGCAGCACGCCCCGGTGGGACAGGTCCACGAACCCGGTCCGATCCTCGGCCAGCCGCCGCTGCTCACCGTGGGGATCGCCATAGTGCGCGGCGACGCCGGCGTCCGGCGGGTCGGCCGGGACGGCGGAGGGCAGGGTCAGCAACGGGCTCGTCATGATTCCAGTCTCTCCTATCGCAAAGCGCCTGCTACGCTGCCGTTCTCCCTGTGGGGGTCCGCTCGCAGGGTTCACCACGTGCAACGCACAGGGCGGGGAAATCCATGGCAAGGCCGACGGTCGTCGCATGGGCGGCGTGCGCGGTGCTGACCTTGGCCGGATCGCTCACGGTCGGCGGGGTCGCGGCTGCGAAGGTGCGGCAGGAACCGCGGTTGACGGGGGCAGGTGCCGCGAGTTCGAAGGTGTTGACGTCGCCAGCTGGTGCACCTGGCGAGCAGACGTCATTACCGGAAGCCGTCAAAGCAGGTGCCGGTGGTTCTATAACGCGGGCCGACCTTGACGCGTTCGTGGCGTCCTACGGCGCGGCGCTGAAGGGGAAGAACCGAGCAGCGTTCGTCGGCATCGCCGACCCCAAGAAGCCGGACCTCGTGAAGAAGCAGGGCCAGCTCTACGACAACCTGCAGAAGATCCCGTTCAAAAGCGCTACGTACTCCGTCGACGCCGTGGACGGCGGTGAGAGCACGTTCGCACAGGGAGCGCAGGCCACGGTCACCGTGAACTTCGACCATCAGATCAGTGGGGTCGACAAGGAACCGGTGGAAGAGCGGTACCGGTGGACCGTGGTGCGGGGCGCGACAGGACTGCTCGTGACGGACGTAGGCGCGCCTTCACAGCGTCGTGGCTATCCGGCGCCGTGGGATTCCGTACCGAGCCTGACGGTCGTGACGCGAACGCATGTGGTGGTGATGGCGGACGACACGTCATCGGGGTTCGCGAAGAGTCATGCGGACGCTCTGGAGAGCGACGCGGAGTACGACTTCGCGCACTGGACCGGTGGATCGGGGACGGCACCGGGCTTCGCGGTGTTCCTGACGTCGAACCGTACCCTGTACCAGGATATTTATGATCAGGGACGGGACGAGTCGGTCGGCGTGACGGTGCCCATGCCGGCGGCTCCAGCGCCGACCCCGGCCGCGGGGACGGGTTCGGGGACGGTGAACAGCGCGTCCTATCCGAGCTCACGGATAGCGGTGGACACGACGCACTACAAGAACGTGGATCCGGCGGACGCCGACATCGTGTTCAAGCACGAGATGACGCACGCGATGATCGACCCGTTCGAAGACGTGAGCGGACGATCCCAGCAGGACCACCTGTGGGTCGTCGAGGGGTTCGCGGAGTGGGAGTCGCAGCGGATGTACTCCCCGACAGAGCTGCTGTACGACGGGGCGTCGTTGCACAGCTATGCGAGCAAGCACGGGGCTCCGAAGGCGCTGCCGACGGATGCAGAGGTATACAGCTCCAATTCCGATACATCGGGTTCGAGTTACTTCTATTCGCATATGGCGATGCGGTACATGGCTGACAAGTACGGCCCGGAGAAGGTGGACCAGTTCGTGCTGTACGTGTACAAGCACGCCACGGGGACGATGTGTGTGGACGACGCTATGAAGAACGTGCTCGGTACTAGCACGGATCAGTTCACCTCGGGGTACGCGGCGTGGTTCCGGAGCTCCATATGAGCGCGACGAACGTATTACGTGGGCCGGTACTGCCGAGCCTTATAGCGGTGGGGATCGTGGCGGCTTCCGTAGTAGGAACTGTCACGCTGACCGGAAAGCATTCTGGCAGCGCCAGCGCCGCATCGGCGCCGGCCACCCCGCCGCCGGTGCGGAACGCGGCGTGGGTGGTGAACGGCGCGCATGACGCACCGGAGCTGAGCGCGCTGACCGGCTTCTGGATCGGATCGGACATCGTGGTCCGGGGTGGGGTCGACGGCCTGCACGCGATGAGGCGCGGCGACGGAAGCGCGGCCTGGGACCTGCCGACGCCGGGCGGCGGAGACCTGTGCGGGATGTCGGCGGCCGTCGACGACGGGGTGGGGATCGTCGCGTCGCAGGGCACGACCGAAACCCGGGGCGGCGCCGGCTCCGCGGACTGCTCGGTGGTCTCGGGGGTGGACGTCACAAGCGGCAAGGTGCTCTGGACGACGCCGATGTCGAGTTCGTTCGGGGATCCCGACGCGGGAGCCGCGGACTACGCCGCCACCGGTGGAACGGCGATCGTCGATTCGGACCGGGACCAGGCGGAGACCGGTGTCGTCGGGCTGGATGTGAAGACGGGGGTCCAGAAGTGGAAGTACGGCGGAGAGTGTGAACACCGAGGCAAGGGCTTCAGCGCCGCCGGGGGACACGTCGTCGTCGCCGAGGTTTGCCAGGGCCAGGCGAAGATCCGGGTGCTTGATGCGGTGACTGGCGGCGCCGTGGCGGGTGCTGCCGTGCCGAACCTGGGTGGGGCGACACATCCCCAGGTGGTGTCGGCCGATCCCCTGGTGGTCGCCGACGATGGCAGCAGCCCGAAGGCCCTGAGCTTCGGCGCGGGCGGGCCGGTGACGGTCACGGACCTCGGCGGGCTGTTCGCGACGCTGAGCGACAAGGGGGCGTCACGAGCTCAGGTCAGCGTCGGGAAGGATGTGCTGTGCTTCGGCGGGCACCAGGCTTCCTGCTGGACCGCCGGCGGCACGCCGACGACTCCGCACGGGCTGCCGAACGAGGGCGCCGAGCACCACGACGTGTATCCGGTACTGGGGACAGGCGCTACCGCCCGGATCGTGACGACCGGCGTGCCCGGGCACACACGCGCGTCACTGTGCCGGGTGACCGGTGACGGTACCGTGGTCGTTGAAGCGGATCTTTCGCAACCCGTGTCGGACTACCTCGGCAAGAGCGGGACTGCGGGGTCGTACTACCTGTACGCGGACGCGAAGGACTTGTACCTCGTGGACCCACAGCCGTCAGGGCGGGCCGCGGTGATCGACGTGCGGCTGACCGCCGGCTAGGACCGCTACTCGGCCTTCTCGGCCGCGGCGCAGTCCGAGCAGTTCCCGAACACCGCGAGATGGCGTACGTCGGTCTCGAAGCCGTAGTCGGCACGCAGCCGCTCGACCAGCGGCTCGGCGGCCGAGTCCTCAGCCTCGACGATGCGGCCGCAGCGGCGGCAGACGAGGTGGACGTGCGCGGGCTGGTCGGCGGTGTGGTAGATCTGCGCGCCGTGGCCCAGGTGCGTGTGGGTGACCAGGCCGAGTTCCTCAAGGAGTTCGAGGGTCCGGTAGACCGTCGAGAGATTGACCCCGCGGGCCGTGCGGCGGACCTCTTCGCAGATGGACTCGGGGGTCGCATGGTCCAGGGAAGCCACGGCCTGGAGGACGAACTGGCGCTGTGGCGTCAGGCGGTAGCCCTTCGCGCGCAGCTCCTTGGTGAGTTCCGTGGCCGCGGTGTCCATATGTCCACTATCCCACTGGGTGCGGGCGCGGTTCGCCAGTCATTCGCTAATTGATGCGACTCGGGTGGGGCACGAGTGGCGCTGCGGCGGCGAGGTGCGCGCTACGCAGTCGGCTTGAGCTGCGCGGACAGGTGCGACTGCATCGGCTGGCCCATCGCCGCCATGTCGAACGCCCACAGCAGGTCGCCCTGGACCAGGCCGTAGAGGCGGTGGCCGGCGGTGTACTCCTTGGCCGTCTCGGTACGCGCGACGACGTCGGTCCGCAGTTCGATCTTGGCGCCGTCGGCTTCCCCGACCCAGATCTCGGAGATGCCGGTCGGGTGGGCGAGGAGCACTTCGAGGTGGGTCCGCGTGGTGCCGGCGGTGCCGTTCGCCTCGGTGCGCTCCTGCGGCCGCCAGTAGCCGGATTCCTGGGCGAGCGGGCGGACCTGGTTTCCGTCCTCGTCGAGCAGCCAGGAACGGGATTCGTAACGCAGGAAGGGCTTGCCGGGTGTGTAGGAGAACACGACCTCTTGCCCGAAGTTGAAGGACTCGATGGTCGGATAGCCGCCGACACCGGCGCCGGCCCAGGTGCCGAGGAGGAAGGCCAGGGGGACGCAGTTGGGGTGCAGGTCCGAGGGGATCTCCAGAGGCATGGCGCGGCCCTTCTTCTCCTAGATCCCGGCTCTCAGCTCTGGCCCTTGAACAGGCGCAGCACCACGAAGGAGGCGAACCACAGGACGAGCACGGCCACAAGGACCAGGAGGATGTCGAAGAGGGTCTGGACGCTCATGATCTGGAGTCTAGCGGAGGGGTGGGAGTGCTACTCGGTGAGCTTGGTCTCGGGCGTGATGGGCGTGGCCGGCGTGGTGACCGACGAACGGCGCCCGCCGCCGGTCCGCTGACCGGCGACGGGCGCTCCCCTCATACGTCTGGGACTCGGGCGGTTCAGACCGCCAGGGCGATCTCCGACACCTCGCCCAGGGTGGCCTCGACCGTGGCGTCGACGGTGCCGCCGGGCACCAGGGCGCGCACGGTCCAGGTGCCGGGGGCCGCGAAGAAGCGGAAGCCGCCCTCGGGGCTGGTGGGGACCTCGGCGGTGAACTCGCCGCCGGAGTCGAGCAGGCGGACGTAACCGGTGACGGGGCTGCCGTCACGGGAGACCGCGCCCTGGATGACCGTTTCCTTCGCCACGTCCACTCCTTCGATGCTGTATCCGCCTGCGGGGGCTCCGCACGAGGCCGTCACTGCTTGCCGCCTTCCGGTGCGCCCGGCTCGGTGCCGAGGGCGACGGGCACGCCGACCAGCGAGCCGTACTCGGTCCAGGAGCCGTCGTAGTTCTTCACGTTGGGCTGGCCCAGGAGCTCGTGCAGGACGAACCAGGTGTGGGCGCTGCGCTCGCCGATGCGGCAGTACGCGATGGTGTCCTTGGACAGGTCGACGCCCTCGGCCTCGTAGAGGGCCGTGAGGTCGGCGTCGGACTTGAAGGTGCCGTCGTCGTTGGCCGCCTTGGACCAGGGGATGTTGCGGGCGGTCGGGACGTGGCCCGGGCGCTGGCTCTGCTCCTGCGGGAGGTGGGCCGGGGCCAGGAGCTTGCCCGAGTACTCGTCGGGGCTGCGGACGTCGACCAGGTTGGTGGTGCCGATCGCGGCCACGACGTCGTCGCGGTAGGCGCGGATGGACTGGTCCTGGGGCTGCGCCGTGTAGGTGGTGGCCGCGCGGGTGGGGACCTCGGCGACCAGCTCGCGGGACTCCAGCTCCCACTTCTTGCGGCCGCCGTCGAGGAGCTTCACGTCGCCGTGGCCGTAGAGCTTGAAGTACCAGTAGGCGTAGGAGGCGAACCAGTTGTTGTTGCCGCCGTAGAGGACGACCGTGTCGTCGTTGGCGATGCCGCGCTCGGAGAGCAGGGCGGCGAACTGCTCCTGGTTCACGAAGTCGCGGCGGACCGGGTCCTGCAGGTCGCGCTTCCAGTCGATCCGGACGGCGTTGCGGATGTGGTTCTTCTCGTAGGCGGCGGTGTCCTCGTCGACCTCGACGAGGACGACCTTCGGATCGTCCAGGTGCGCCTGGACCCAGTCGGCGTCCACCAGGACGTCGTTGCGACTCATGGGAGTCCTCCGGATGGTTCGGGGTTCGGATCGGAGTGGATGAGGCCCACGGGGCCGGCTTGGTCCCGGCCGCGGGCACGCGGAAGCAGGTGCGTGTCCAATGGGTCCGCGCTGAAACGAAGGGCCGCCGGGCTTCAGCCCAGGCGTCGTGACCCTAGAGAGCAGGGATCACGGAAGGAGCCGACCCTTCGGGGTCAGCGCATTCGACACAGGCAGGCGGCGACGCGGCACAGATCGACTGCGCGTCGCTTGGTGAAATCCGCCTGCTGCTTCATGGATCCGACTCTAGAGAGGGCTCGCGGCGGTGTCACGTATGTACCGCACTGTGAGACACCGGTCTTAAGATTCGTGCACCCGGCAGGTCACGAGGCCATCGGCACCGAGATGTCGTAGCCGTGGTCGTCGACCCGCACCTCGAAGTGGTCGATCTGGTCCGGGGTGAGGCTGGTGGCGGCCGGGATGTCGATCTGCTTGCCGCCGACCGACTTCCAGCTCGACAGCTGGATCCTCGTCTGGTTCTTGTCGTAGACGTAGAGCGTGCAGATCGTCTCGGCCGGCGCACCGCTCATCTTGGCGTCGATCCAGGTGCCCCAGCCGCGGCCCTCATAGGAGATCTGGGCCGTGACGCCGCTCGCCGTGACCGGGGGCAGAGGAGTGCCCACCGCGACCGCCGCCGGCGGCGAGGTGTGGTTCTGGCCCACGGCGAAGCCGCCCCCGACCAGGGCCAGCGCCGCCAGCCCGCCGGCCGTGCCGAGCGCCAGACGGCGGCGCAGTGGCGAGGCGAACGCGGGCAGGCGCGGGCGCCGCCGCTTCGGCTGCTCCACCGGCTCCGGCATCGGGGCCCCGACCAGGCCGACGTCCATGATCCGCTTCACGCCGACGAAAGACGTGTACTCCGCCTGGCACTCCGGGCAGTCCGCGAGGTGCCTGCGCACGTCACGGGCCTCGTCGGCGTCGAGCGCGCCCAGCGCCAACGCCCCGATCGAGAACCTCAGGTCCTCGCGGTCGCACATCTCCGACTCCCGATTCACGGCTTGATCCCCCGTTCCTCGAAAGCCGTCCGCAGCGCGCGCAACGCGTAGTACGTGCGCGACTTGACGGTACCCGGCGGGATGCCGAGCACCTTCGCGGCCTCGGCCACGGACAAGCCCTTGAAGTACGTCTCCCGCAGCACGGCCCGGTGGTCGGGGCTCAGTGTCGCCATGGCCTCCGCCACCTCCCATCCCAACAGGATCCGGTCGTGGTCGTCCTCGACGACCGCGCCGCGCGCCGCCGCCAGGTGCAGGCCCTCCTCGCCGACCTCCTGCGGCCGGGAGCGGCGGGCCCGCGCGTAGTCCACCACGATGTTGCGGGCGACCGTGCACAGCCAGGCCCGCGGGGAGCCGCGGTCCGGGGCGAACGCCTCGGCGTGCTGCCAGGCCCGCAGGAACGTCTCCTGCACCACGTCCTCGGCCTGCGCCCGGTCGCCGTTGGTCAGTTTGAGGACGTAGCCCAGCAGCGGGCCCGCGTGGTCCGCATAAAGAATCCTGAGGCGTTCCGCGTCCGCGCTCGCGACGTCCACACCAGGGACACGCAAGGGCGGCGGATCCGGTTCAACTCGTCGCCACCACGCCACCACCGCATGATGGCACCGACGGTGAACCGCCGACACCTGTTCGCGTCCAGTCGCGCTCGAGGTTGGCGGTGAACCGTCGGGCGCCCGGCCGCGTTTGCACCGGTATGAAGCGCACAGCACTCGTCTCCGGAGTCGCCACGGCGCTGCTGATCGCGGCTGCCGCGTGTTCCAGCGGCTCGTCAAGCTCGTCTGGCTCATCCGGACCGTACAACCCACCCACCACTTCAGCCCCACCGAGCTCATCGGCTCCGGCGACCGCGGGCACGATCACCATCGCGAGCTTCACCTTCTCCGGGCCGCTGACCGTCCCGGCCGGGGCGACCGTCACGGTGACCAACTCCGACTCCGCCGACCACACCGTCACAGGGGACGCCCCGGGGCAGTTCGACGTGCGGGCGCCGGCCGGGCAGACGGTGACGTTCAAGGCGCCGACGGCCCCGGGCACGTACCCGTTCCACTGCTCGATCCACCCGGAGATGCACGGGAAGCTGATCGTCACCTAGGCCGGTGACGGGCCGGGGCGGCCGGGGTCAGTCGCCGGAGATGCCCGAACTGGTGATGGTGACGTGGTCGGCCAGAGCCTTCACCCGCAGCCCGTCGCCGGAGGTCTTCAGGTCGTTCAGCTGCAGGGTCAGGTTCATCGGCAGCGCGCCGACCGGAATCGGGAAGTCGAGGTCCTTCGGGATCCGGCCGGACAGGCCGGGGATCGGCGTCTCCACCTTCGTGGCGGCGAGCTGCAGCCGGTTGTCCGGGCCGAGGCTCAGCTTGCTCTGCAGCGTGACCTTGCCGAGGCCGGCGAGCGGGCCGGTGACGCGGATCGAGTTGTCCGGGCCCTCGGCCAGCGTGACGTCCAGGTGCTGGGCGGCCGCGGCCGCCTCCAGGTCGGCCCAGCTGAAGAAGGCGGTGCCGGACAGTCTGTCGACCTTGGCCTCCGTGAACCCGTTGGAGGGCGCGACGCCGTTCAGGTCCACGTGCAGGTCGCTGACCCGGACCCCGTTGCGCACGACGCCGCGCGCGTCCATCGAGACGTGGTCCAGCTTCATCCCGATCAGCTGGGTCAGGAACGGGAAGTCGGCGATGGTCACCGACGGCTTGGTCGCCAGGTTCTGGGACGACTGCACGCGTTTGGCGATCTGGCTCTCCGCGATCCCCACCGTGATCCGGTCCGCCGCGACGAACAGCCCCGCCAGCACGAGCAGCACGATCGCCAGCCGCAGCGGCCACTTGCGCCGCCTGGCCGGCGGCGGTGGTTGCGCCTGCCAGTTCAGCTGTTCGATCCCCTCCTCGTAAGTCATGCCACGAGGATAGCCGCGGTATAGGACGCTAGGGCGGCCACAACGGCCGGAAGAGCCACCACCACGACCCGGCTGGAGCCCAGTTCCGGGTTGCGGGCGGCCACCAGACCGACGAGGGCGCCGACCGCCGCGCCGATGGCGACGGAGCCGGTCTCCAAGCGCGCGGCGGGCAGGAACAGGCCGGTCAGACCGGTGAACAGCAGCGCCGCGGAGGCGGCCGCGATCGCCCGGACGGTACCGGGTTCTACGCCCCGGCGGCGCGCCCGGAACACCGCGTCCGCCGCCACGAGGAAAAACCCCACACCGAGTCCCCCGGCGACCGCGGTCGCGGACTCGTCGGCCTGGAACTTGAACGTGCCGACGGTGGCCGCGAGGGCCGGGAGGGCGACGAACGCCGCGGTGCGGCGGGAGGCGTAGCCGGCGAGGTCGAGAATCGCCCAGGCGACGAGGATCTGCAGCGGGATGACGACGGCCGCGACGGCCTTCACGGAGACGAAGGAGGCGATGACGAGCGCCGCGGTCGAGGCCCCGAGGAAGGGGAGGTGGGCGAGCAGGGGAAGTGCTTCGCGGTAGGGCCGCGGCGCTGCGGGGGTGTAGTCCTCCGGGCCGTAGTCCTGCTGGGCATAGTCCTCTGGAACGTCGGCGGCGGAACGGCGGCGGGGCTCGAAGCGCGGTTCGGCGTAGCCCTCGACGTACTCTTCCGAGTACTGCTCGACGTACTCTTCGGCGTACTGCCCGGGGTACTGCTCGACATACTGCTCGGTGTAGTCGTCTACGTACTGCTCGGTGTACTGCTCGGTGTACTGCTCCGTGTACCCGTCGTAGTACTGATCGTTGTATTGCTCTGTGTACTGCTGCTCGGCGTAGCCGTACATCTCCTCAGGCGATGGCTGCCCCCGGCGCGAGTGCGGCCGCTGCTGAGGCTCATATGAAGGCGCAGGCTCGTACGAAGGCGCAGGCTCGTACGAGGGCGCAGGCGTCTCGTAGCCATAGTCGTATTCATAGCCGGTGTACTCGGGCTGTTGCTCGTACCCCTGCTCATAACCCTGCTCGTACTGGTACCCGTATCCCTCGTCGGCGTAATACCCGTCCTGGTACGCGGGTGCCTCGGCGTACTGGGGCTCCTCAGGCTGCGGCTCGGAAGCCGGCCGCCCACGTCGCCGGCCCGTGTACTCGCCCACCCTGCGTTCCTCCTGCCGACTGCCTGCCCGCCTGAAGGTACCAGGGCGGGGGCTCAGCCTCCGGCGAACGGCGGCAGGACCTCCACCACCGCCCCTGGCGGCAGGGCCACGGCGGCCGGGTCGCGGCGGCCCACCGGGGTGCCGTCCACCAAGAACGACGAGCGCCGCACCACCTCGCCCAGCCCGGCGCCGTGCCGGGCCACGGCGGCGGCCAGCACGTCGGCGAGCAGCTCGCCCTCGTACGGCTCCTCGCTGGTGCCGGCGGCCGCCTTGGCCGCGGCCCAGTAACGGATCAGTCCGCTCATCCCGCTTCTCCTTCCAGTTCCCCCACGTGCTCGTCCGCGGCGGGGAGGGCACGCACCCAGCGGCCGATCCGGCCGATGAGGTCCACGCCGGCGGACGCCTCGGCGTGCCCGAACCCGCGCTCGATCCACAGCTCGCGGGGCTCCCCCGCCGCGGCGTAGAGGGCCTGGGCGTGACCGAGCGGGAAGTACCGGTCCGCGTCGCCGTGCACCACCAGCAGCGGCACCGGGGCGATCCGCGCCACCAGCTCCACCGGCGACTCGGGCACCGGGTTCCAGCCGTCCGGCAGGATGCGGGTCCTCAGCGCCACGCTCGACACCATCCGTCCCATCGGGTGCTGTACCAACCAGTGGACCATTTTCATGGGCCGGGTGGAGCGCTCGAACCACCAGCCCGGTCCGCTCACCGACACCACGGCGTCGGTCACGGTGCCGGGACCGACGCCCGAGCCGCACAGGCCGCCGTGCCGCACCACGACCGAGGCGCCCATGGAGAAACCCACCGTCGCCACATTCCGGTAACCGAGGACGCGCGCCCACTCCACCGCCGCGTGCAGGTCGAGCACCTCGAGATCACCGACCGTGGATCTTCCGTGTGACTGTCCGTGACCGCGGAAGTCGAACGCGATCACTCCGCCATGAGCCCGTAACGCGGCCGCGATCCGGGACATGTCCGCGCCACGCCACGAACCGGTGAATCCGTGGCACAGAACGAACGCCCACCTCCTGTCGACACCGGGCCTGTGCACCGCGTTGAGCCGTACTCCGTCCGCCGTGAGAAGGGTCTGGCCGGTCCCGGACCGGCTGGAGCTGCGCCTTTGCCCAGGTAAAATACGTGTGAACTCCGGCACGGAAACCTCGGGGAAACGGCTCATGACGGCTATCCTCTCTGACAGAGGACCAGGGCGATGACGCCCCACGGGTCCTCTATGTGTTTTCTGGCGGGCGCCGAAAAGAAGACGCCCCCGGACTGGCGAGGAGCGATCCGCGGATGTCCAACCTGTTGTTGCTGACCAACTCCCTGACCCCGTCCTCCGAGGTGCTTCCAGCCCTCGGCCTGCTGCTGCACAACGTGCGGGTGGCGCCGGCGGAGGCCTCCGCGCTGATCGACACCCCACCGGCCGACGCCCTGCTCGTGGACGGCCGTCGCGACCTGCCCCAGATGCGTTCCCTGTGCCGGCTGCTGCGCACCACCGGCGTCGACTGCCCGCTGCTGCTGATCACCACCGAGGGCGCGCTGGCCGCGGTCACGGCCGAGTGGGGCATCGACGACGTGCTGCTGGAGTCGGCCGGGCCGGCGGAGGTGGAGGCCCGGCTGCGGCTGGCCATCGGGAAGCTGGCGGCCGGCGCGGTCGCGGACGACGTCCCGCTGGAGATCAAGAGCGGCGACCTGTCGATCGACGAGGGCACCTACACGGCGCGGATCCGCAACCGGGTCCTGGACCTCACCTTCAAGGAGTTCGAGCTCATCAAGTACCTCGCGCAGCATCCGGGCCGGGTGTTCACCCGCGCGCAGCTGCTGCAGGAGGTCTGGGGCTACGACTACTTCGGCGGCACCCGCACCGTGGACGTCCACGTGCGGCGGCTGCGCGCCAAGCTCGGCGTGGAGCACGAGGCGCTGATCGGCACGGTGCGCAACGTCGGTTACCGCTTCGTCACGCCGGACAAGCGCGGCACCGGGTCGAACAACGGGTCCGGCGGGTCCGGGGGCTCCGGCGGCGGGTCGGTCGACGCGCGCTCCGCCGACCCCGAACCGGCCCGTACCGTGGTGGGGTGACAGGAACTGGTATCTCCATCGGCGTCCTCCGCCATGTGACCGAGGCGGATGTCGCCGCCATCCGAGCCCTGGCCGAAGCCGCCGAGCGGACCGACGGCGTGGCGCCGCTCCCGGAGCAGGTCCTGCTCCACCTGAAGCACCAGGGCGACGCCGACGCCTGGCACTTCGTGGCCCGGCGGCTCTCCGGTCAGGGTTCGGAGTTGATCGGCTACGCCTTCCTGGACAAGACGAATCCCGAGGAAGGCCCCTCGGCCGAGGTCGTGGTCGCCCCGTCGGCGCGCCGACAGGGCGTCGGCGGCGCGCTGCTGGACGCCCTGCGGATGAAGGTGCGCCGCGGCGACAAGCCGTTGCGCGTGTGGGCGCACGGCGGACTCCCGGCGGCCGCGGCGCTGGCCGGGAAGCGCGGTCTGGAGCTGGACCGCGAGCTGTGGGTGATGGCGCGGCCCCTCGACGAGGTGCCGCCGGCGCCGGAGGTCGAGGGCGTCACGGTCGCCGCGTTCCGGCCCGGTGCCGACGACGAGGCCTGGGTCGACCTCAACGCGCGGGCCTTCGCGCACCACCCGGAGCAGGGCTCGATGACGCTCGATGACCTGCGCGCGCGCATGGCCGAGCCCTGGTTCGATCCGGCCGGGTTCCTCCTTGCCTGGCGGGACGGGAAGCTCGTCGGTTTCCACTGGACCAAGGTCCACGACCACAGCGCCTACGGCGACGGACCGGTCGGCGAGGTCTACGTGCTCGGCGTGGACCCGGCCGAACAGGGCCGCGGGCTCGGCAAGGCCCTGACCCTTCTGGGACTGGAGCACCTGCGGGAGCGCGGACTCAGCGAGGTGATCCTCTATGTCGAGGGCGACAACAAGCCGGCGATCGCCGTGTACGGCGGGCTCGGGTTCACGCGGCGCAGCGCCGACGTGATGTACCGCGTGCCCTGACCGCTCAGCCGGTGGAGCCGACCAGCTGCGCGTAGACCACCAGGTTGTCGGCGTAGTGCTGGCCGTCGAAGGCGCCGCCACAGGTGATCAGCCGCAGCTGCGCAGTGTCGATGTCCTCGCCGACGCCATACACGCGCTGCGCCGGGAACCGGCCCTTGTCCACCACCTCGACCGACGTCACCCGGAACTGCGCGTGCTTCTTGTCCGCGCGGTCGACCACGACCAGCGCACCGGGCTGAACGTTCCCGAGCGGGTAGAACACGGCGCGGCCGTAGTCGGTGTCGACGTGGCCGACGATGATCGCCGCGCCGCGCTCCCCCGGCGTCGGGTTGCCGGTGAACCAGCCGGCCTCGGACGGCGCGGACATCGGCGGCACCGCGACGGCGCCGTCCCGGTCCATCCCCAGTCGGATCAGCGGGGCGTCGATGCCCACCGAGGGCACCTTCACCCGCAACGGCACCGACCGCTCCAGCGGCGCGGCCGCCGGGCCGGACCAGGTGCCGAACAGCGCGCCCCGGGACGGTGACGGCGGCCCGGTCAGGGCGCTGACACCGGAGCTCAGCAGCTTGAACCCGGCCGCCACGACGGCCACGGCGAGGACGATCTGCAGAACCCTGCGGTGGCGCCGCGGGCCCGGTCCGGCGCCGCCGGTCCGGCCGGCGCCGCCCGGGCTCGCCGGGGCGGGGTCACCCGACATGCGTGCCGGAGGCCCCGCGGCGCCGCATCGTCCACAGTCCGTAGCTGATGCCGCCGGCCACCAGCGCGATACCGCCGGCGGTCATGCCGACGTCGCCCTTCATCACCGAACCGCCGCCGCCGGCCTTGGGCGGGTTGGTCGGCGTGGGGTTGCGGCCGCCGTAGATCGTGATGCTGGTGACGCCGTTCAGCTTGTTGGCGCCGGTGCCGCAGGTGACGTTCACCGACCAGTTGCCGTTCTGCGCGGTCGAGATGATCGTCGCGGTGCCGGCCAGACCCGCGCCCTTGGGGTTGCGGGTCAGCGCGACCGAGCCGTTGTTGGTGAACACCGACGAGGTCGCGGTGCCGGAGTCGGGCTGGATGCAGGTGGGCACGGTGATCAGCACCTGCTGGCCGGGCTTGGCCGCGCTCGGGCTGAGCTCCACCGCCGGGCCGCTGAGGCCGCTGCCCGGGGAGGTGCTGTCGGCCGGCAGCGCGCCCTGGACCGCGGCGGCCACGCCCGACAGGCTCTGGACGCCGCCGGAGACGCCGCCGGAGAGGCTCTGGACGCCGCTGGAAAGGCTCTGGTATCCGCTCTGCAGGTTCTGGACTCCGTTCGAGACCGTGGAGGCGCCGTTCTTGACGTTGTCCACGAGGTCTCCGGCGCTGGCATGTGTGTTCATCATCCACAACAGCGCGGCCGCGCCGCCGCCCACCACCAGGGTCTTCATCCCGAACATCTCCGGGGCCTCCTGTCGTCACGCTGTCGTCACGGTTCGAAGCGGCAAAAGCAGGGGAGGTGCCTCGGGCGGACCCGGGTACACCTTCCAGATCCATCGATACCGCCACGGAAGGGGTTTCACCTGTTGAGCAGCGCTTTTTCGCCCGGATGGCGCACGCGTTCACCCGGACGCCGAGATTCCACCCTCCCGCTACCCGCCGTTCATCGCGACGTGTCAGGCTGACCATCATGACCGGCCCGGCCCCTGAGACCCGCTTCCTGGACCGGGAGATCTCCTGGCTGAGGTTCAACGAGCGCGTACTGGAACTCGCTCAGGACTCAGCCCAGGTACCGCTCCTGGAGCGCGCGCGCTTCCTCGCGATCTTCGCCTCCAACCTCGACGAGTTCTACATGGTCCGGGTGGCCGGCCTGCGCCGCCGCCTGGCCACGGGGGTGGCCACCACCTCGGCCTCCGGACTGCCGCCGCGGGAGGTTCTGCGCCGGATCCTGGCCGAGACCAGGGAGCTGATGGCCCGCCACGCCGCGGTGTTCCAGGAGAAGCTGCGCCCGGAGCTGGCCGCGGTCGGGATCGCCATCATCCGCTGGGGCGACCTGGACGGCGAGGAGCGGGAGAAGCTGTTCCAGCTGTTCCGCTACCAGCTGTTCCCGGTGCTGACGCCGCTGGCGGTGGACCCGGCGCACCCGTTCCCGTACATCTCCGGCCTGTCGCTGAACCTCGCGGTCTCGCTGCGCGACCCGGACACCGGGCAGGAGCACTTCGCCCGGGTGAAGGTGCCGCCGCTGCTGCCGCGCTTCGTCGAGGCCAACCCGGGCCGCTACGTGCCGGTCGAGGACGTCATCGCCGCCCACCTGGAGCTGCTGTTCCCGGGCATGGAGATCCTGGACCACCACGCCTTCCGGGTGACCCGCAACGAGGACCTCGAGGTCGAGGCGGACACCGACGAGAACCTGCTGCAGGCGCTGGAGCGGGAGCTGATGCGCCGCCGCTTCGGGCCGCCGGTGCGGCTGGAGGTCGACGAGCACATCCGGCCGCAGGTGCTGGACCTGCTGATCCGCGAGCTGGACATCAACGAGGACGAGGTCTTCAAGCTGTCCGCGCCGCTGGACCTGACCGGGCTGCACCAGATCGCCGACATCGGCAAGCTCGGCGAGTACAGCGAGCTGCGGTACCCGTCGTTCGCCACCAAGACCCACCCGGACCTGGCCGACGAGGGGCCGGGCAAGCCGGCCGACGTGTTCGCCGCGATCCGGCGCCGGGACATCCTGCTGCACCACCCCTACGACTCGTTCGCCACCAGCGTGCAGGCGTTCCTGGAGCAGGCCGCGTCCGACCCGGACGTGCTGGCGATCAAGCAGACGCTGTACCGGACCAGCGGCGACTCGCCGATCGTGGACGCCCTGATCGACGCCGCCGAGGCCGGCAAGCAGGTGCTGGTGCTGGTGGAGATCAAGGCCCGGTTCGACGAGCACGCCAACATCTCCTGGGCCCGCAAGCTGGAGCAGGCCGGCTGCCACGTGGTCTACGGGCTGATCGGGCTGAAGACGCACTGCAAGCTGTCGCTGGTGGTGCGGCGCGAGGGCGGGTTCCTGCGCCGCTACTCGCACGTCGGCACCGGCAACTACAACCCCAAGACCGCCCGGCTCTACGAGGACCTGGGCCTGCTCACCTGCGACAACGAGATCGGCGCGGACCTGTCGGACCTGTTCAACCGGCTCAGCGGCTACGCGCACCCGACGAAGTTCGGGCGGCTGCTCACCGCGCCGAACGCGCTGCGGCCCGGACTGGTCGAGCTGATCGGGCAGCAGAAGGAGCGGGCCGAGGCCGGGCAGCCGTCCCGGATCCGGATCAAGGTGAACTCGATCGTCGACGAGGCGGTGATCGACGCGCTCTACGAGGCGTCGCAGGCCGGCGTCCCGGTCGAGGTCTGGGTGCGGGGCATCTGCGCCCTGCGGCCCGGGGTCGAGGGGATGTCGGAGAACATCCGGGTCCGCAGCGTGCTGGGCCGGTTCCTGGAGCACTCCCGGGCCTTCGTGTTCGGGCTCGACGACGAGGCGCAGGTGTGGATCGGCAGCTCGGACCTGATGCACCGCAACCTGGACCGCCGGGTGGAGACCCTGGTGCGGCTGGTCGAGCCGCAGCAGCGGCGCGCCATCTCGGCGCTGTTCGACCTGGCGATGGACCCCCGCACCGCGGCCTGGGACCTGGGCGGCGACGGGACCTGGACCCGGTCGGAGTACGCCGAGGACGGATCGCCGCTGGCGGATCTGCAGAGCACGCTGATCGCCGAGCGGTCCACCTGGTGGAGCCGGCGGCCGGCGGGGTGACCACGGTGGGCGCGGTGAGCACGGTGAGCGCGGTGGACGCTGCTGGGGAGACGGCGGGCCGGAGCGGCCGTCCGCGGGTGCCGGACGGACCGGGCGTGCGCGCCCGGCGCAGCAGGACAGGGACAGGGACCAGCACCGCCATCCGGGCAACGGCGGAACCGAACCGTCAGGCAGAGGCCTGACGCACGTCGTGGGGGCAGTGGCGGACACATGGATGCAGCGACTCAGCGCGCGATGGCCGGCTTCGGGGCGGCCGCACCGGACGGACCTGCGGGACTGGCGGTGCGGGGCTACCTCGCGGAGCAGTCCCGCGCCTTCCTGACGCACAGCGCGCTGCCGGTGCAGCAGGCGGCGGCGGTCCGGCTGCGCGCGGCCTGCCGGCGGGTGGGCTCGGCCCTGGCCGCGTGCCGGGACCTGGTCGACCCGGCCTGGGCCGACGAACTCGGCGCGGAGCTGGAGGCGACGGCGCGGGTGCTGGCCGCCGAACGGGACGCCGACGCGGTGCGCCCGCGGCTGCTGGCCCCGCTGGACCGGTGGATCGCCGAGGGACGCTATCCGGACGGCGGCGCGGCCCGCACCCGGACCCTGCTGACCCGGATGCTGGACCGGGAGCGGTCGGCGGCGCACGGGGCGGCGACCGCGGCCCTGGTCGGACCGGGCTTCCACGCGCTGGCGGACCGGATGGCGACGCTGGCGCGGGACGTGCCGCTGACCCCGGCCGCCGAGCGGGCCTGCGAGGACGTGCTGCCGGAGATCGCGGGCGCGGCCTACGACGCCTGGCACCGGCTGGCCGAACACCTGCCGGAACCGCTGACCGCCGAGGACGCCGAGGGCGACGCCCGGTGGCTGGCGGCGGTCGGGGCGGCCGAGGCCGCGCTGCACACCACGGAGCTCTGCCGGCCGGCCGGAGCCGTGATCGGAGGCCACGATCCGGCGGCGCTGATCACCCGGCTCACCCTGGCGGCCGGCGCCCTGAGCGAGCAGCGGGACGCGGTGCTGGCGGCCGACTGCGTGCACCGCGCCGCCGACACCCCGCGGATCGCCGCGACGACCGGCTACGTGCTGGGCCGGCTGCACGAGGAGCAGCGGTTGGCGGTCCTGCGGGCGCGGAGTTCGGCGATGTTGTTGGATTGAGAGTGGCGGGCGTACCCCGGGCCGCGGGTCCGGGGGCACCGCCGTCGGATCGCAGACGGTTCCGGGTGCGGGGCTCGGCACCGCCGGAAACGAGTACTGAGAAAGGTCGCCTCGCCCATGAACGCCCGCAGCTCCGCCCCACCACCACCTGGTCCCATCCGCGTCCGGGCCGCCGGCTGCGTCGTGTGGCGGCCGGGCCCCGCCGGGCCGGAGGTGGCGGTGATCCACCGCCCGCGCTACGACGACTGGTCTTTTCCCAAGGGGAAGCTGGACCCGGGCGAGACCTGGCTGGCCGCGGCGGTCCGCGAGGTCCTGGAGGAGACGGGCTGTCCGGTGCTGGTGGGCCGGCGCCTGCCGACGCAGGAGTACGACGTCTCGTTCGGCGGCCCGCCGCGGACGAAGCGCGTGAAGTACTGGGCCGCGCAGGCCGTGGCCGGCGCGGAGTTCAGGCCGAACTCCGAGGTGGACCGGCTGGAGTGGGTGTCGGCCGCCCAGGCCCGCGCACTGCTGACCCGGCAGACCGACCAGGATCTGCTGGAGGCGTTCACGGCGGCTCCGGTCGACACCGTGCCCGTGCTCCTGCTGCGGCACGGCGAGGCGCTGCCCCGCAAGCGCTGGGACGGCACCGAGCCGGAGCGGCCGCTGACCGAGCGCGGCCGCGAGGAGGCCGAGGCCCTGGTGCCGGCCCTGGCGGCGTACGGCGACGCCGCGCTGGTGAGCTCGCCCTTCGCGCGCTGCCTGGAGACGGTGCTGCCCGCGTCGCGCGCGTTCGGCGTGGAGATCGAGACCGAACGCGCGCTCGCGGAGGACGCCGAGCCGGAGGCCGGACGCGCGTGGCTGCGCCAGGTGCTGAAGGCGGGACGCCCCGTCGTCGCCTGCACGCACCGGCCGGTGCTGCCGGAGCTGCTCGGCGAGACACCGCTGGGGCAGGCGGTGCGGGCCGGGCGGCGGGCGCTGGCGACGGGCGAGGCCTGGGTACTGCACGCGCGGGAGGGCGCGGTCGTGGCGATCGACCGGCTGAAGGTCTGACCCTCAGTCCCGGTCCCGGGCCTCGGCGAAGGATCGCCATCGCTTCATGCTGACGCACGGGCGACGGCCGAGGCCCGGCCGCTCAGCCCCCGATCCCGAGCTTCCGCTCGGCGCCGGTCCAGTCGCTCGCGATCGCCTGCTGCGCGTCGGCCAGCTTCACCTTGCCGCCGCACACCGCCCGGTTGAGGTCGTTCTCCACCTTGTCCTTGGCGTTCGGCGAGCCGCCGGGCTCCGGCCACAGGTTCTTCGGGTCGGACGGCGCGCCTCCGAGTTCGAGGCTGATCAGGTGGTCCTCCTCGTAGGCGGACGCGCTCGTGTTGCTGTATCCGTAGGCCCGGATACCGTCGGACTTGAGCTTGTCGGTGTAGCCGACCGGCGGCCGGATGGTCGCCGTCCAGCCGGACTTGCAGATCGTGTCGTTGATGTTCGCCTGGGTGACCTGCGGGTTCGTCGCGCCGGGCGTACAGGCCGCGTCGGGCAGCGGGCCCGGTCGCGCGTGGCACGTCCCGCCCGTCGCGGACGGGGTCGACGGTGGAGACGAGGTGTGCGTGCTGGTCACCGAACGCGGCTTCGGCCGCCCCTTGGCTCCGCTCTTGCCCTTGCTCTGGCACCCCGACAGGGCCAGTGCCGCCGCCAGCGCCGTCGCCGCGGCTCGTATCGCCCACCCTCGCAAAGCTCGACCCTCCCCCACACGGACTCCCCGTCCCATGTCCCGACCGCTCCCCGACTACCCGGCCGGACCGAACGTACACCTCCCGTCCCACTCGCCCGGCCGCCCGGCACCGTTCACCCTCCGTTCACCTTCACCCGTCCATCGATTCACCTGACCTCCCTAGCTTCGTCGATGACAGCGCATGCTCATGACTTCCGATTTCTCGAAGGGACTTCCCGGTGAAGATCCACGCTGGTGTTAATGGACGCAGTGCCGCGGTCGGCGCCGGGGTGCTGGCCATCGCCCTTGCCTCCCTGACGGCTTGTGGTTCCGACAACAACACGTCGTCCAGCTCCGGCGGCTCGTCGTCGACCAGCTCGGCGGCCGGCGGCTCGTCCAGCCCCGCCTCGGGTTCCTCGTCCTCCGCCTCGGGCGCCACCGGCGGTGCCATCAACTGTGCCAACGGCACGCTCTCCGGGCAGGGCTCGTCGGCGCAGGCCACGGCGATCACCCAGTTCATCAAGGACTACCAGACCAAGTGCGGTAGCGGGACCAACATCAGCTACAACGGCAACGGCTCCGGCCCGGGTGTGACCGCGTTCGTGCAGAAGCAGGCCGACTGGGCGGGTTCGGACTATCCGCTGAACGCCGACCAGCAGAAGCAGGCCGACCAGCGCTGCGGCGGCAAGGCCGTCTCCGTGGGCACCATCCCCGGCGCCATCGCCGTGATGTACAACGTGCCGGGCGTGGACAAGCTGAACCTGTCCGCCTCCACCCTGGGCAAGATCTACACCGGCAAGATCACCAAGTGGAACGACCAGGCGATCGCCACCGAGAACCCGGGTGTGAGCCTGCCGGACCTGGCCATCCAGGCCTACCACCGCTCCGACGCCTCGGGCACCTCGTTCAACTTCTCGAACTACCTGAACAAGACCGCCGCGGCGGACTTCCCGACGGCGGCGAACAAGCAGTGGCCGGCCAGCACCGGCCAGGCGGCCCAGGGTTCGAAGGGCGTGGCCCAGGCCGTGCAGTCCACCGCGGGCGCGGTCGGCTACGCCGAGGTCTCCTACGCCACCTCGAACAACCTGAAGACCGCCGCGATCGGCAACGCGCAGGGCAAGTTCGTCCCGCTGACCATCGCCAACGCCTCGAACTTCATCTCCAAGGCGCAGGTCGACACCGCCGACGGCAACTACAAGTTCAACTTCGACTACACCTACGCGGCCGACGACGCCTACCCGGCCGTCCTGGTGACCTACGAGATCGTCTGCTCCACCGGCAACGACTCGGCCAAGCTCCCGGTGCTGAAGAACTTCCTGCAGTACACCGCGGGCACCGGCGCGCAGTCGCAGCTGGAGAAGCTGGGCTACGTCGCGCTGTCCTCGGACCAGCAGACCAAGGTCGGCGCCATCTTCGCGGGCCTGAGCTAGTAGTCGCCCGCACGCAGGACACAGCGATCTGATGCGACACGTCGGAGCCGTCGGCCACCACCGTACGGCTCCGACGTGTCGGCGCTGGGACGCCGGTCCAGCAGCGTCCCGCATTGTCCGTTTTGGTCTAACGGAATCGAAACCAGCAGTGAACACTTACCACCCGGGCCCAGCTCCACTCGTTGGGCGCCCGAGCGACGAGGCAGGACCCGAATGAGCGGCATAGCGCCGACCGCCACCCGGCCCACCCCGCGCGGCGGCGGGGGATCCGCCAAGACCCTGGACTCCGGGACCCGCCGGGGCGACGCCGTCTTCTCCGGAGCGGTGCGCGGCTCCGCGATCCTGTTGCTGATCCTGATGGGGGCGATCGCCGCCTTCCTGGTCTACCGGGCCTCCGACGCCCTGTCCGCGAACACCGCGAACGTGGTGACGTACACCGGCCAGTGGGCGCCGGACGACACCCCGCCGAAGTTCGGGATCGGCGCGCTGGCCTGGGGCACGCTGGTCACCTCGCTGATCGCGATCGTCATCGCCGCCCCGGTCGCGGTCGGGGTGGCGCTGTTCATCACCCAGTACGCGCCGCGCCGGCTGGCGCAGGTGCTCGGCTACATCGTCGACCTGCTGGCCGCCGTCCCGTCGATCATCTACGGCCTGTGGGGCATCCTGTTCCTGGTACCGCACATGCAGGGCGCCTCCCAGGTGGTCTCCGACCTGCTGGGCTGGCTCCCGCCGTTCGAGTCCGGGATCTTCGGGCGCTCGGTGTTCACCGCCGGCGTGATCCTGTCCATCATGATCCTGCCGATCATCGCCGCGATCTCCCGCGAGGTGTTCCTGCAGACCCCGCGCGACCAGGTCGAGGCGGCCTACGCGCTGGGCGCCACCCGCTGGGAGATGATCAAGCTCGCGGTGCTGCCGTACGGGCGCAGCGGCGTGGGCTCGGCGGTCGTGCTGGGCTTCGGCCGCGCGCTCGGCGAGACCGTCGCGGTCGCGATGGTGCTCTCGCCGTCCTACATCTTCGTCACCAAGCTGCTGCAGCCCGGCGGCAACACCATCGCGGCCAACATCGCGCTGCAGTTCGGCTCGGCGTTCAAGACCGGCCAGGGCGCGCTGATCGCCTCCGGTCTGGTGCTGTTCGTGGTCACGTTCCTGGTGAACTGGCTGGCCCGGCGGATCACCAAGCACGGCGGCGCCAAGGGCGAGCGGCGCGGCATCGGCGGACTGTTCCGGATCGGCGGCTCCGGCGAGTCGATGCGCTACGAGTCCTCCTACGACGCCGCCGTCTCCTCGGCGGCCACCGGCGGCGCGTCCGCCGACCTGCCGGAGGCCCGGGGCGCGTTCGAGGCCAAGGACACGCCGGGCGAGGTGGCCGCGGACGACACGGCCGGACGCGGGCGCTCGCACCGGGCGGCCTCCGGCGCCGTGGGCGGCGGGGTGCTGGCCGCGCCCTCCGCCGGCCGCCGGGTGCGCAGCGGGCTGGCCGGCGGGCTCACCGTCGCCACCTTCGCGCTGGCGGTCATCCCGCTGGCCTCGATCCTGTGGCTGGTGTTCTCCAAGGGCACGAACGCGCTGAACCTGGACTTCCTGACGCACTCGCTGCGCAACATCGACGAGAGCCAGGTCGGCGGCGGCGTGTACCACGCCATCATCGGCACGCTGGAGCAGGCCGGGCTGGCCACCCTGATGGCGGTGCCGATCGGCCTGCTGGTGGCGGTCTACCTGGTGGAGTACGGGCGCGGGATGCTGGCCCGGTCGGTGACGTTCTTCGTGGACGTGATGATGGGCCTGCCCTCGATCGTGGCCGGGCTGTTCATCCTGTCGCTGTGGATCCTGGGGCTGGGCCAGAAGGCGAACGGTTTCGCCGGCGCCCTGGCGCTGATGATCCTGATGCTGCCGATCGTCATCCGCTCCAGCGAGGAGATGCTCAAGCTGGTGCCGGACTCGCTGCGCGAGGCGTCCTACGCGCTGGGCGTGCCGAAGTGGCGGACCATCACGAAGATCGTCATCCCGACGGCGCTGCCGGGCATCATCACCGGTGTCATGCTGGGTGTGGCCCGCGTGATGGGCGAGACCGCCCCGATCCTGCTGGTGGTCGGGTACATCTCGAACATCAACGCCGACCCCTTCAGCGGCGACCAGGGCCAGGCCACGCTGCCGACGGTGATCTACAACACCTACACCTCGTCGCAGCAGGCCTCCAACGACCGCACCTGGTCGGCGGCCCTGCTGCTGATCATCATCATCATGCTGCTGAACGTCATCGCCAGGCTGATCGCCTGGTGGAAGAAGCCCGGCCGGGCCTAGGAGAGATCGAAATGGCGAAGCGAATAGACGTCGCGGACCTGAACGCCTACTACGGCCCGACCCGGGCCATCGAGGGCATCTCGATGACCATCGAGCCGCGCACCGTGACGGCCTTCATCGGCCCTTCCGGCTGCGGCAAGTCCACCTTCCTGCGCACCCTGAACCGGATGCACGAGGTGATCCCGGGCGCGCGGGTGGAGGGCAAGGTCACGCTGGACGACGTGGACCTGTACGGCGCCGGCGTGGACCCGGTGGCGGTGCGCCGAAGCATCGGCATGGTGTTCCAGCGCCCGAACCCGTTCCCGACGATGTCCATCTACGAGAACGTGGCCGCGGGCCTGCGCCTGGCGGGGGTGAAGAAGAAGAGCGAGCTGGACGACGTCGTCGAGTCCTCGCTGAAGGGCGCGAACCTCTGGAAGGAAGTCGAGAACCGGCTGAAGAAGCCGGGCTCGGGCCTGTCCGGCGGGCAGCAGCAGCGGCTGTGCATCGCGCGCGCGATCGCGGTGTCCCCGGACGTGCTGCTGATGGACGAGCCGTGCTCGGCGCTGGACCCGATCTCGACCACCGCGATCGAGGACCTGATCTCGCAGCTGAAGTCGGAGTACACGATCGTGATCGTGACCCACAACATGCAGCAGGCGGCGCGCGTGTCGGACCGGACGGCGTTCTTCAACATCTCCGGGACCGGCACGCCGGGCCGGCTGATCGAGATCGACGACACGTCGCGGATCTTCGCCAACCCGACGGAGAAGGCGACCGAGGACTACATCACCGGCCGCTTCGGGTGAGCCGGTAGGGACAGGACTGAAGGCCCCCAGCGCTGTGAGGGACGCGCTGGGGGCCTTCGCTTCGGTGGGGACTAGTGCGGGGCGGTGGGGTTGTCGTCGCCGTCCGGCGGGCCGACGGGACCGTCGGGCCAGTGCGTGCAGCCGTCGGCGGAGGGCTGGAAGGGGATCCACTGCCCGGACTCGCCGACATGCCGCCGGCACCCGGTGAGCACGGGCTTGCCGTCCTTGATCTGGTACTGGGACTCGACCAGACCGCCGGTGTCGGCGTCCGGGACCCCGGCGGTGGTCTGCGAGACGATGGTGGCGGTGGCGGTGGCGGTGGCGGTGGCGGCCGCGCCGGCCGGGGCCTGCGGCAGCACCCCGACGATCGAGTCGCTCTTGATCTTCGGATCCAGCAGCCCGCCGAGGTCCTGCACCTTCCCGTCCCGCCACGCGAGGGCGATGAGCACCTGCCCCGACCTGGCCCCGGGCAGCGCGAGGTAGAAGTTCCCCGCGCCGTCGACGCTGAACCGCTCGATCCCCGCGGTCAGGGCCTTGACGCCACCGGGCGCCGACCACACCAGCTTCCCGTCGCCGCCGACCACGACCAACCGCACGTTGGACTTCCCGCCCTGGGGCGCGCCCGTCCGGAAGAGCGCGAGCACCCCGCCGTCGGGCGTGAAGCCGTTGGCCCGGGTGACCAGCTTGCACGCGTCACACCCGCCGACCGCCGCCTGAAGCTGGGCGTCGGTCAGCGCCGACTTCACCCCGGTCTCGAACGGCGACGCGCTCTGCACCGGATAGAACGCCTGCGGATTCACCGACGGCTGCGTGCTCGGCGAGCCGGACGGCGTGGCCGCGTCGCCGGAACCGCCGCCGGACAGCACCAGGATGCTCGCCGCCGCCACGCCGGCGACGACGGCGGCGGCGCCGACGAGGCGGGCTCGGGTGAGTTTGAGGGACTTGGTGAAGGCAGGTTTCGGCAGCGCGGCGGCGTTTTCCGGCTCGGCGTTGTCCGGCTCGGCGTTGTCCTGCTCCGCGTTGTCCGGCTCGGCGTTGCTCGGCTCAGCACCGCTCGGCTCGGCGTCGTCAGCCGCCGCTGCTACAGGCGGATCAGCGGTTTCTACGGCACCGTCTTCCGCCGCGCTGCCGTCTGCGAGGCTGCTGTCTGCCGCGCTGCTGTCCGCGGCATCACTGTCTGCCGCACTGGCCTCTACCGCAGCGCTTTCTGCGGCGCTGATCTCCGACGCAGCAGACTCACTCGCAAGCTCGTCCATCTGAGTCTCGTCAATCTGAGTCTCGTCAGCCGGAGTCACGTCGGCCGCCGGTTCCTCCGGCCGCACCCCGAAAGCCGCGTCGACCAGGCTGCCCGCGTCGTCGAACCCCTCCTCGGGCTCAGCCACTGCTGGCCGCCGTCCCGGTCGGCTTCGGCGCCGTCGGCGTGGCCGGCGTCGTGGCGGCCGGCGTCGTGGGCGTCGGGTCGGCGGGCGTCGTGGGCGTGGCCGGCGTCGTGGGCGCGGTCGTGGTGGCCACCGGTGCCGGCGGCGTCAGGTCGCCCTGCACCGCCGCGTACGCCTTGTACGACGTCGCCGTGAACAGCTGCGCCATCACGTTCAGGGCGCCCTGGGTCACCACCGCCGGGCCGCCGAGGACCACGATGTGCTTGGGGTTCAGGACCTTGATCTCGGCGGCGGTCCAGGGGTTCAGCCCGGTGCTGTCGGTGGTCAGCAGCGGAGCGCCGACCAGGCCCGCGGCCGCGCCGCCGGTCAGGCCGTCGGCCAGGGTCAGGCCGTTGGCCAGGAAGACCGTGTCCACGGTGCCCTGGTGCTGGGTCATGGCGGCCAGCGCGGCCGCGGTCTGGTAGCGGTCGGCGCCCGCGGCGCGGCTCACCGGCGCGTAGTTCCAGAGTTGAGCCTGCACCGTCCAGGACACCGCCTTCGGGCCGCCCAGGACCACGATCTCGGCCGGGTGCAGGCGTTGCAGCTCGGCCGCGGTGGCGGGAGTCAGGGCGTTGCCGGCGGTCAGCAGGACCGGGGCGCCCTCGCGCGCGCCCGCGGCGCCGGCCGCCATCGCGTCCGGGTAGCCGTTGCCCGCCGCCACGTACGCGACCGGCACGCCCGGGGCGAACGCGTGCTGCGACACCGCCACCGCCGTGCCGTAGCGGTCGGAGCCGGCCAGGCGCTGCACCACCCCGCCGTGCGCGTAGTGGCCCAGCTGGGCCAGCACCGCCGCGGAGACGACCGCGGGGCCGCCGAGCACGTAGATGTTGCGCGGTGCCAGGCGGGTCAGCTCGGCGACGGTCGCCGGCGGCAGGGCGTCCGTTCCGGTGAGCAGCGTCGGCGCCTTGTCGTGACCCGCCGCCGGGGCGCCGGTGAGCGCGTCGGCGAAGGCGGTGCCGTTGGCTATGTAGACCGACGACGCCCCGCCGGGGAACGCGTACCGCGCGATCGCCGCCGCCGTCGCGTACCGGTCGCCGCCCGCGACGCGGTCGACGGTCGCGGTGTTCGACTGTCCGAGCATCGTCGCCAGGATGTCGGCCATCATCGTGGCCACCCGGCCGTCGGCGTATCCGCGGTCGGTGTCGGCCAGTCCCTTGCCCCAGTTGAAGGTGCCCGCGTCGAAGACCCACGCGTTCGACATCGCCTGGTACAGCGTGGACTGCTGCAGGTACTGCGGCGCGGCGTTGGGCGCGTACCGGCTGGAGAACGGCGAGTTGGAGAGCACGAAGAACTGCTTGGCCTGCGGATGCGCCTGGCCCGGCACCACCCGGTCCGCCTCCACGCCGACCAGCTTCGGGATCACCGCGCCCTTGCCGACCTGCGCACCGGCCTGCGCGGGCCCGCCGCCGCCGCTGGACACCCAGTTGGTGTCCGCGGCCATCGCCCACTCGTAGCTGGCGCCCAGCAGCGCCTGCTCCGGACGTCCCACGTCCCGCCACAGCCGCGTGTTGGCGGCGCCCTGCACCGGGTCGTTGATGCCCTTGTAGCAGACGACGACGCGGTCGGCCTGACCCGAGGACGACGGCTCGCTCCGCACCTGCCAGTAGATCGAGTTCGCCGACAGGAAGGCCAGGTTCAGGCCCTTCTGCTCGGCGGCCTGCAGCTTGTCGTACATCTGCGCCGACCAGTACTCGTCATGGTTCGGCGACATGTAGACCTTGTACTTGGCCAGGTCGATCGTGTTCTGCTGCATGTCGGTCGACGTCGCGTAGGTGACGTCGTAGCCGTTCTGCTCCAGCCAGCGCGCCGCCCAGTTCGACCCGCGGTCCCGCTCACCGGCGCCGTACTCCTGCTGGTACGGGCGGTCGAAGGAGACCTTCACGGCCTGCCCGGTCCCGGCCACCGTCATCGGCCCGAAGCCGACGTACAGGTTCTTGCCGTAGACGTGGTCGTAGGGCCACTCGTTGTAGGCCTCGTAGTTGTTCACCGGGTCGACCAGCACGATCTGCGAGGGCCGGCTCGGCTCGGTCACGGTGAACGGGTCGGCCCACTGGTACCCGCTGGCGTTGGTGAACACCGCGAGGTAGAGCCCGGACAGCCAGTCGGTGGGGACCGTCAGCTGCCAGCCGGTGGCCCAGTGGCACTCGATCAGCCCGGTCGGCACGTCCAGCGGGCAGGTCGGCTGCGGCGAGCCGGCGATCTGCGGGCTGGTCGCCATCAGCCGCCCGCCGGCGCCGCCGTAGTAGCCCATCCGGAAGACCTGGACGCTGTAGTTCTGCGCCGGCGTGGTGGTGACGTGGAAGCCGATGGTCTGGCCGTGCTGCACGCTGTTCTGGTCGCCGTACGCCTCCAGCTGCAGCTGCGCGTCGTCGCCGACGCGCTTGCCCGGCTGCGGGATCTGCCACGCGCCGCTGCCCGGCTTCTGGTTCTCCAGGAAGACCGCGTTCGGCGCGGACTGCTGCGGGGGCGGAGGCGGCGGGGAGGACGGGGGCGTGCTGGGCGGCGTGCTCGGGGGCGAAGACGGGGAGGACGGGGAGGACGGCGAGGAGGGCGAGGACGGCGAGCTCGGCGACGACGGCGAGCTCGGGTCCGACGTGGGGTCAGACGAGCTCGACGAGTCGCTCGACGACGGCGTCGAGTGCGTGGAGGAACCCCGGGCCGCCAGCGGTGCTCCGGCCCCGTATGGTCCCCGGCCCGCGGCCGCCGCCGTCGGCACCACCGCGGCCGCAACGGCCAGCGCCGTGACCGCGACCGCCATCCCCGCCGCCGCGCCGGAAGCGCGCCGTGACCGCCGCGACCCGTGCGGCGCGTCGGCGTCGCCGACCGCGGCCATTCTGAATCCGAACACCGTCTCCCCAACCCTCACCGCTCGCGACCCGACCGGAGCTTCGCGACCGGCCCGGCGCGCAGACGCCGCCGGGCCCCGGGGAACCTCGGAGGTTCCGCGGGGCCCGGCGGGACGCCGCGCTGCCGGTCGGGATGCTCGGCAACCAGTGTCGAGCAGAGGGTTGCGCGCATCCCCGGTGCGTACCCGGAAATACGGTGGTTGCTGGACGGGGGCTTCCGGCGGGCGGATTAGCCCTGGTCACCCGGCGGATGGAGATGGGCGCCGGCGGCCTTCTGGGTCGCCGTGCGGGCCTTGGCCGCACGCCTCGGGGCGGCGGCGGTGGCGGATGACGCCGACGCCGTCGAAGCGCCCGAAGACGGTGCGGCTTTCGTCGCCTTCGCGGTGGCCGCCGGCTTCGCGGCGTTCCCGGCCCCGGCCCCGGAAGCCGAGACGGTCACGGCCGTGAGCCCGGCCGCGCTTCTTCGTCTGCGTTGCTCCGGTTCGGCCGCGGTGGCGCGCGCCGCGGCCAGGTCGCGGTTCGCCGCGGCGAAGATGTCCTTGGTCAGCGCGAACGAGGCCGGGGTCTCCGAGGCCTCGTCGGGGTACCAGATCGAGCGGGAAGAGTGAAGATAATCCCCCATATATATGTGGAATGCCCCAGTGAAACTGCGCCGGTTCGGATTGGCTATCCGGTGAATGGCGTCGTAGCCCATCAAGACCGCGTCGCCTTCGCCGATGTCAACCGTTTCAGTCCGCTGTAAACGGCCGCCGATCAGCGGGCTCGGGTGGTAGAAGTCGTTGACCTCCAGACCTGCGTAGACCCCGGTCATGACCGGGGTGTTGTGGTTGTGCGCGGGGTACGACATCCCTGGCGCCCACACCATGTTCTCGATGACGAGCTCAGGTCCCGGATACAGAACCTGCAGGTGGGCCTCGCGCGGGTCGCCGAAACACTCCCGCACCGGCGCGCACCCGCGCCCGAGCGTCCGGTCCAGTACGTCCTTGACCGCGTCCGCTCCGTCTGCTTCCCAGGCCTCCAGACACTCCCGGACGAACTCGTCGATGTCGAACTTGCGGCGTGATCGCGGCATCGCCTTGACTCCGTTCAGCTAATGGCTGACAGCGCTCCGTTCTCTCCCCGCCTACAAATGAAGCACTGACCGCCACCGGCGCGCCAGGGGCGCATCGCATCTTTCTACGAAATCCCGCAGTGTCCCGGCGTTGTTGGACGCGATGTCAAACCGCTGCGGCCAGCAGGGAGTCGGCGACCGAAGTGCGCGCGTACAGTACGGAGCGACCCGCGCGATGAGCACTGACCATGCCCGCTCCACGCAGCGCGGTCAGGTGCTCGGAGACGCCGCCGGCCGACATCCCGGTGCGGGCGGCCAGTTCCGTGGTGGACGCCGGCGCCTCGAGTTCGGCCAGCAGCAGCGCGCGGGAACGGCCGATCACCGCGGCGACCGCTTCGGACGGCTCGGGCGTGCGGCGGGCGAAGACGGTGCCGACGCCGCGCGCGCCGTAGCAGAGCTGGGGGACGTCGCCGGTGGCGGAGCGAGTAAGGATCTTGTTCCAGGCGAAGGCCGACGGGACGAGGATCAGCCCGGGCGCGTTGTCGTCGCGGCACAGAACCCGTTGCCGGTGCAGCATCCGCAGGGTTCCGCCGTTCCAGCTGAGGTCCGGGTGCAGCTCGTTGAACAGGTGGGCGGCACCGTGCTCGGCGACCTGCCGGGCACGGTGGTAGACGTCGGCGTCCAGCAGGGTCCTGATGCGTGACCAGTAGGGCGCCAGGGCTATCTGGAAGTACTGCTCGATCTCGACGGCGAGTTCACTGAGGCCTTGTTCGGCGTGGGTGCGGAGGCGCTCGACGAACGGCTGCCGCGGCCCGCCCTCGAACTTGGCCGCGTAGATCTCGAGATCAGCCGAAAGGTGGTCCGGGGGCGTCGCCCGAATGGCGGCGAGCTCGTCGTCGAGGGTGGGCGCGCCGACGGTCGGCGCCGGGGTGAGGAAGTCGGGGACGTAGGTCTCGTCCTGGAACAGCGAGCTGAGGCGGCCGTTGAGCAGCCCGGCCGCGGCGAGCCGAGGACGCACCTGGTCGAACCAGGGACCGTGGACAGGAAAGAGGCCGGGCCGGTTCAGGATGCGGAAACTGGTCAGCACCTCCCACATCGGGGAGACGGAGAAACGCACCAGCGCCAGTTCTTCAGCGGTGAACGACAGCACGGCCGGCTCGCCGCCCCTCCCGGTTCCCAGCCCCATGGCACTTCCCTCCCGGTTCCCGCCCCGGACCCGTGGATTCGGACGGGGCCGAATCATTGTCGCATGATCGCCGCCGGGAGCCACCGTTGCCGTCATGACCACCACGAGCGTCCGCCCCGGGGAGCGTATCCCGCGGCCCCACACCCGCCGTCACCCCCTCGCGGCCTTCGCCGGCTTCCCCAAGGCGATCTGGGTGATCTTCACCGGCACCGTCGTCAACCGGATCGGCTTCCTCGTCGGCCCGTTCCTCGTCTTCTTCCTCGGCTCCCGCGGCGTCTCCACGGACCAGACCCCGTACGTCCTCGGGGCGCTGGGAGCGGGCAACCTCGTCGGCCCGGCGGTCGGCGGCTGGCTGGCCGACCGGCACAGCCGGAAGCTGACGATGCTGGCCGGGCTGCTGGGCACCGCCGCGGCACAGGGCGCGCTGTTCATCGCGCCGAACGTGGCGACGATGGCGGTGGCGGCGATCGCACTGAGCGCCACGGCCACGATGGTGGGGCCGGCGGCGTACGCGACGCTGACGGACACCGTGGCGCCGGAACGCCGGCGCGAAGCGTTCGCCCTGTTCGGCTGGGCGGTGAACATCGGGACCGCCATGGCGGGCGTCCTCGGCGGCTACCTCGCCGCGCATGGGTACTGGATGCTGTTCGCGCTGGACGCCGGAACCTCGCTGGCGTTCGCGGTGATCGTGGCGACACAGCTGCCGTCGGACCGGGCGGCGCGGATCGCGGAGCGGGCGGCTGCGGCGCAGGCCGCCACGGGCTCCACCCCCGGCGGCTCCGGCTACGGCGTGGTCTTCCGCGACCGTCTGGCCCGGAAGCTGATGCCCCTGTTCGGCATCCAGCTGTTCATCTACAGCCTGACCGAAAGCGCGCTCCCCCTCGCGATCCGCACCGACGGCCTCCCCGCCTCCGTGATGGGCCTGGCCGCCGCAGTGAACGCCGGCCTGGTCGTCGCCCTGCAGCCGCTGGCGACCACCTACCTGTCCCGCTTCCCGCGCACCCCGGTCTACATCTTCGGCAGCATCCTGATAGCCCTCGGCGTCGCCCTCACCGGCGTCGCCCACACCACCGCGGCGTACGCCGCCACCGTCGCCCTCTGGTCCCTCGGCGAGGTCGCCGTCGGCGGCATCGCCGGCGCCCTGATCGCCGACCTGGCCCCCAGCCAGGCCCGAGGCCGCTACCAGGGCGCGTTCAGCTGGACCTGGGGCGTGGCCCGCTTCCTGGCCCTGACCCTCGGCACGACCGTCTACACGCTCGTCGGCCCCGGGTTCCTGTGGTGGGGCATGCTCGCGGCCGGCGTCGGAGCCATCGCGGGGATCGCGGCGCTGGGGCCGGCGATCGACCGGCGGACGGCGGAGTCCGGATCCTGACTCAGAGTGGCGTGGTGGTCACACGTTGAAGCGGAACATTCAACCTCACGCGATGGCATGCTCTCGGATCCACGCCACGAACTCGCCCATCATCACGTCGTCGTCCGGATCCCCAGCAGTAACGGTGCGGATCATCATGTCGACATCGGCCGGGTCGGGCTCAGTCCAGGCGTAGCCATTCACCTGAAGGAACACCGTCATAGACACATAAGCGAGCCGCTTGTTGCCGTCGGGCATCGCATGGTTCTTGGACAGGTGCGAACACAACACGGCAGCCTTGACGATGGGATCGGGATAGAACTCGTGACCACCGAAACTCGCGGCAGGCGACGCCAAGGCGGAATCAGCCAGCGCGATGTCGATCATCTTGGCCAGGTCCTCGGCGGGAACGCCGAGGACCTGCTCGCCGATGACGAGCAGGTCCTCCAACTGCGGGTACCACACGTTCACGCCGTACCGGGTTCCTTACTTGGCCAGCAGGTCCAGGGCCGCCTGACTGCGCTCGACGGTGGCCTTTACCAGCGCCATGAACTCAGGGTCAGCCTTACGAGCCTCGATGCGCTCCTGCAGGGCACCCCGAACCTCCTCGGCGACCGAGATGCCATCGGCCTTGGCGATCAGCTCTAGCGCTTCGGCCTGCTCAACGGGGACACGCACAGTAAAGGCGCGGGTCTCGGTGCTGCTCATGGCTCTCCCTCCGGTGGAGCTTGCTTCTACTACGATACCCGCACCATGGTGCATTACACCACGGTGCGGGTATCACCTCGCTTACTCCCTACCGCCCGCCCGATCCAGCACCGGAACGAAGAAGGAGCCCAGCCCCGGCAGGCTCGGCTCCTGTGGCCTGTGCGCTTGAAGGAAACCTTGATGCGCAGTAACGGAACGGTCACACGTTGAAGCGGAAGTCGACGACGTCGCCGTCCGCCATCACGTAGTCCTTCCCCTCGATCCGAGCCTTCCCCTTGGATCGCGCCTCGGCCACGGACCCGCACGCCACCAGGTCGTCGAACGAAACGATCTCCGCCTTGATGAACCCGCGCTGGAAGTCCGTGTGGATCACGCCCGCGGCCTCGGGAGCGGTCGCGCCCTTGCGGATCGTCCACGCGCGGGACTCCTTCGGGCCGGCCGTCAGGTACGTCTGCAGGCCGAGGGTGTCGAAGCCGACGCGGGCCAGCTGATTCAGGCCCGACTCCTCCTGGCCCATGCTCTGCAGGAGTTCCAGGGCCTCGTCGTCGGGGAGCTCCATGAGCTCGTGCTCGATCTTCGCGTCGAGGAAGATGGCCTCGGCCGGGGCGACGAGGGCGCGCATCTCGTCCTTCAGGGCCTCGTTGGTGAGTTCGTCCTCGTCCACGTTGAACACGTACAGGAACGGCTTCGCCGTCAGGAGGTGGAGTTCGCGCAGGGGTTCGCGGTCGAGGCCGGCGGCGAAGACGGTGCGGCCGGAGTCGAGGACCTTCTTCGCCTCCTCGATGGCGTTGACCGTGGCCTGGGTCTCCTTCTTCATCCGGGCCTCCTTCTGGAGGCGCGGGAGGGCCTTGTCGATGGTCTGGAGGTCGGCCAGGATCAGCTCGGTGTTGATGGTCTCGATGTCGTCGGCCGGGGAGACCTTGCCGTCGACGTGGACCACGTTGGGGTCGGTGAAGACCCGGATCACCTGGCAGATGGCGTCGGCCTCGCGGATGTTGGCGAGGAACTTGTTGCCCAGGCCCTGGCCCTCGGAGGCGCCGCGGACGATGCCGGCGATGTCGACGAAGGTCACGGTCGCCGGGAGCGTCTTCTGCGAGCCGTAGATCTCGGCCAGCTTGGCCAGCCGGGGGTCGGGGACGCCGACCACGCCCTCGTTGGGGTCGATGGTGGCGAAGGGGTAGTTCGCAGCCAGCACGTCGTTCTTGGTGAGGGCGTTGAACAAGGTCGACTTGCCCACGTTCGGGAGTCCGACGATTCCGATGGTGAGCGCCATTGTCCAGCTGTCCTATCGACGTAGCGGTGCACGGTGAGATGCAGGGGGTGAGAGGTGGACCGGGCCCCGGTCCTCCTCGATTATCGCAGCCTGCTCGAGCGCCTCGTCCGTCCGAGCGAAATCGCCGCCTCGGGCCCGCCCTCCCCTGCTCTAGCCTCGGCCCGCCCATGGCCCGCCGGCGGTCCGCGCCAGGCCGGAGCACCGCTCACCGTCGCCACGCCGCGCTCGGACCGGGCGATGGCGGGGCGCAGGGGACACTATGGACTCATGATGCCTGTGCTGCTGCTGGTGATCGGGATCGCGATCGGCGCGCTGCTCGGCGTGCTCTGGGAACGGTCCCGGAGGCTGGCGGTGGGCACCGCGGCCCTGGACCACTCCGCCGACCGGCTGCTGGCCCTGGCCGGCGCGCAGTTCGACGCGGCCGGCCGGCCGATCAACGAGTCGCTGTCCCGGCTCGACGACCGGCTCCGGGAGATCGAGCAGGGCCGCGCCGCCTCCCAGGCCGCGCTGGCCCAGCAGATCGACGACGTGCGCACCGCCGCCGGCGCCCTCGGCACGCAGACCGCGGCCCTGGTCACCGCGCTGCGCCGGCCGGAGGTGCGCGGCCAGTGGGGCGAGATGCACCTGCGCCGGGCCGTGGAGCTGGCCGGCATGGTCGACCGCTGCGACTTCCAGACCCAGACCGTGCTGCCCGGCTCGCACGGCGCCACCGGCGGCGAGGGCATGCTGCGGCCCGACCTCGTGGTGCATCTGGCCGGCGACAAGTACGTGGTCGTCGACGCGAAGACGCCGCTGGCGGCGTACCTGGACGCCGCGGAGGCCTCCGACGAGGCCGAGCGGCTGCAGTACCTGACGTCGCACGCCAAACACCTGCGCGGGCACGTCGACCAGCTGGCGTCGAAGGCGTACTGGCGCGCGCTCGGCGCCAGCGGACGCCCCACGCCGGAGTTCGTGGTGCTGTTCGTCCCGGGCGAAGCGTTCCTCTCACAGGCTGTGGACATCGATCCGGAACTGCTGGAGTACGCCGCCGCGCGCCGGGTCGTGATCGCCACGCCGACGACGCTGATCGCACTGCTGCGGACCGTCGCCTACGCCTGGACGCAGGACGCGCTGGCGGCGAACGCCCGGCAGGTGTTCGAGCTCGGGCGGGAGCTCTACGCGCGGCTGAACACGATGAGCGGGCACCTGGACCGGGTCGGGAGAGGGCTGAACTCGGCGGTGGCCGCGTACAACCAGTCTGTGGGCTCGCTGGAGACGCGGGTGCTGGTCACGGCGCGCCGGCTCAACGAGCTGGGCCTGGTGGACGAAGAACTGGCGGTGCCCGCGCAGGTCGAGATCCAGACCCGGGCACTGGCCGACTGATCCGTTCTCCGGACTAATGCGCCGCTTCCCGCGCTGATACGCGGCCCCCGGCGCGCCGCCGGCACGTCCGGCGTTTCGCTACCCGGATTACCCCCGATCGCGTCGTAGGTTCGGATCCGTGAATCAAGGAGCCAGCCGCCTCGCGCCGCGTCCGGCCGCCCGGATCCCGGAGAACCGCCGGGAACGCGACGCCCTTCGCCGGGAGCGCATGGCGGCCCCTCTGGACTTCCGCTCCAACGGCCCCGGCCGGCCCGGCACCCGGCTGCGCCCCGTCGGCCCGAGCCGCCCGCACATGGGCCCCGGGCTGAGCCGCCCCGGCGCCGGCGCCGCGGT
>NZ_BAAAQM010000061.1:0-63711 GCF_039531675.1 Catenulispora subtropica | reverse complement strand
GCCGGGCTGCCGCCCGGCGCCGCGGCGCTGGACGGCGCGAACGGCGCCGCGCAGGCCGCGCACGCCGGCTGCCGCGATCTGTCGGCGCGCGAGATCGAGGTCCTGCGCCTGGTCGCCGACGGCCGCTCGAACAAGGCCATCGGCCAGGCGATGGGGCTGTCCGCGCTGACCGTGAAGAGCCATTTGGCCCGGATCGCGCGCAAACTGGGCACCGGCGACCGGGCGGGCATGGTCGCCGTCGCGCTGCGCGGCGGGACCATTCACTGACACCGGTCGTTACTGTAAGGACGTGACGAGTTCCAGTACGCCGGGCGGACCGGCCAGCCCCGAGCCGACAACGACGGGCGCCGAACCGCCCCGCGCCCTGGTGCCGCTGCTGGTTCCGCGCGAGGGCCTGCCCCCCGTCACGGACACCGCCGAGGCGCTGGCCGCCGCGGTGGAGCGGCTGGCGGCCGGCACCGGCCCGGTCGCCGTCGACGCCGAGCGCGCCAGCGGCTACAAGTACAGCCAGCGCGCCTACCTGGTGCAGATACGCCGCCAGGGGGCCGGCACCTTCCTCATCGACCCCATCGCCTGCTCCGACCTGTCGGCGCTGGCCGGGGACGGCCCGGCGCTGGCCGGGGCCGAGTGGGTGCTGCACGCCGCCAGCCAGGACCTGGTGTGCCTGGCCGAGGTGGGCATGGTGCCCCCGGCCCGGCGCGCCGACGGCACCGGCGGCCTGTTCGACACCGAGCTCGGCGCCCGGCTCGGCGGCCACGAGCGGGTGGGGCTGGGCCCGCTGGTCGCCGAGGTGCTGGGCCTGGAGCTGGAGAAGGGGCACTCGGCCTCGGACTGGTCCACCCGGCCGCTGCCGGAGGCGTGGCTGCGTTATGCCGCCCTCGACGTCGAGGTGCTGGTCGAGGTGCGCGACATCCTGGAGGACGAGCTGCGCACGGCGGGCAAGCTGGACTGGGCCCGGCAGGAGTTCGACGCCGTGATCGCCGCCCCGCCGCCGAAGCCCAGGGCCGAGCCCTGGCGCCGCACCTCCGGTCTGCACAAGGTGCGCCGGCCGCGGCAGCTGGCGGTCGTGCGGGCGCTGTGGGAGTCCCGGGACGAGCTGGCCCGCCGCCGGGACATGACGCCCACCCGGGTGCTCCCGGACCAGGCCATCATCGACGCCGCGCTGGCCCTGCCCGGCAGCGCCGCGCAGATGCGGGCGATCCCCGGCTTCAGCGGCCGCATGCGTTCCGGGGACGTCCCCCGCTACTTCGACGCGCTCAGCAAGGCCCGGCAGCTCAAGGATGCCGAGCTGCCCCGGCCCGGCGCCGCGCCCAGCGACGGGCCGCCGCCGGTGCGGGCCTGGGCGGACAAGGACCCGGCCGCCGCCGAGCGGCTGACCGCGGCCCGCGAGGCGGTCACGGGCCTGGCCGGGCAGTACGCGCTGCCGGTGGAGAACCTGCTGGCGCCGGACTCGCTGCGCCGGCTGTGCTGGACGCCGCCGGTGCCGGAGCCGGACGACGAGCAGGTGGCCGCGTTCCTGGCCGGCGCCGGGGCGCGGCCGTGGCAGGTGCAGCTGACGGCGCACGCGATCGCGGAGGCGCTGCACAAGGCGGCGGCGAAGACGGCGGCGGCCGAGACGGCTTCCGAGGCGCCTGTCACTCCGGGCACGTGATGCCGATCGGGACCTTCACGTGGTGCACCACGGGATCGCCGGCGATGGTGATGTCCAGCGGGACGCACGCGGTGGTCCGGCGGTTCAGCAGGTTGAAGCCGCCTACGTACCAGCAGTCCCAGCCCTTCTCGGCGGCGATGCGCGGCGTTCCCGCATAGGTGACGGACAGGGCGCCGAGCGGATCTTGGAAATCCTCGATGACGATGCGCGCGAAGGAACGAGCTTCGGCGCCGATGGTGATCGTCACCTTCGGGTGGTCGGCCCGCACCGTGACGCCGCCCTTGTAGAACGTGACGCCGTCGGCATCCGGTTGCGGGGGAGTGGCGCCGTAGGCCGCTGGATCCGACCAGGCCGGCACGCTCAGTCTGCCGATCGTGAGGTATGAGGGCTCCGGTGGTGCGGGCTCTGATGTACGGCAGTGAGTGCTGACGAACGGAGTGACAGGTTCTTCCGTCACCCGCACGGCCTTGACTTCGGAGTGAGTTCCGGAGCACCCGCCCGCCACCAGACCCATGGCCACCACGGCTATCAGTGTTCTCATGCCCTCCCTACACCGCGGAGGCTCAGGCGGTTCCGCCCTGTTCGGCGTCGTAGATCTCCCGGTGCTTGCGGACCAGGTCCGCGTTGTCGGCGACCCAGTTCACCAGTTGGAGCACCGGAGCCAGCAGGCCGTGCGCCAGCTCGGTGAGCTCGTACTCGACCCGCGGCGGCACCTCGGGGTAGACGGTGCGCGTGAGCAGTCCGTCGCGTTGGAGCTGCCGCAGGTTCAGCGTCAGCATCCGCTGGGAGATACCGCCGACCACCTGCTGAAGGGCGCTGAAGCGGAGCGGGCCTTTGTGCAGCGCCCCGATGATCATCAGGCTCCACTTGTCGCCGATCCGGCCCAACAGGTCCCGGACCATCTGGTTCTCGGCCCCGGCTTCCTGGCATACCGACGGCGGCCCGAGGGTCGTCGTCTCCACGTCTGTCACCAGCGTTCCTCCCTGTTCCGGCGCTCACCTGGACAGGTACACGGATGTGCCTGGCAGCACGTCCGTGTGCCTTTTGTACGGCTTCCTTTAGTCATTCATCATGGGGTCACGCACAAATAGTAACCAATGCAAAGGGAGCAATCCGCCCATGGCCACGCTGCTGCACGTCGACGCCTCGCTCTTCCCGGGCGGGGCCAGCGCCTCGCGCACCGTCACCGCCGCTTTCGCGGACGCCTGGCGCGCCGCCCACCCCGACGGCACGGTCGTCTACCGCGACCTGGCCGCCGACCCGCTGCCCCACATCGACGCCGTGACCTTCTCCGCGGCCCGCGCCGAGCCCGGCACCCACACCGAGGCGCAGGCCGCCGCGCACGCCGCGCGCCTGGCCCTGATCGAGGAGGCCGAAGCCGCCGACGTCATCCTGATCGGCGCGCCCATGTACAACTTCGGCGTGGCCTCCTCCCTGAAGGCCTGGCTGGACCACATCATCCTCGGGGGCCGGACCCTGGGGGAGGGGACGCAGTCCCTGGCCGGCAAGCGGGTCGTGGTCGTGGCCTCCCGCGGCGGCTCCTACGAGCCCGGCACCCCGCGCGAGGACATGGAGTTCGTGAAGAACTACCTGAGCGCGGTCCTGTCGGCGCACCTGGGCATCACGCCGGAGTTCATCACCATTCAGCTGACGCTCGCCGGCACCGTCCCCGCCATGGCGGAGCTCATCCCGCTGGCCGAGGCCTCCCGCGCGCAGGCCCTGGCCGCCGCCGACGCCCGGGCGCGTGAGCTGGTCGAGCAGCTGGCCGCCGAGGAGCCGGCTGTCAAGGAGCGGGCCGCCGAGGAGCCGGCCGCGGTCTGAGCCCGGCTGCTCGCGGACGCCTCGCGGCCGCCCCTTCGGCCTGGCGCGCCGGCCGAAGGGGGCCCGTGACGGCGGTCACCCCCACCCGCGCTCGCCGATTCTTGTTACCCGCGAGTAGCATGGTCGCAGAATCGTTCCGCGTGGAGGAGAGCCAACGTGCCTCAGACCGAGAGGGCCGTGCGACAGGTGGTTTTTGTCGACGGCGTCCGTACCCCGTTCGGCAAGGCCGGCCCGAAGGGCGTCTATGCCGAGACCCGGGCGGATGACCTGGTCATCCGCTGCATCCGCGAGCTGCTGCGCCGCAACCCGCAGCTGCCCGCCGAGCGCGTGGACGACGTGGCGATCGCCGCCACCACCCAGATCGGCGACCAGGGCCTGACCCTGGGCCGGGTCGCGGCGCTGCTGGCGGGCCTGCCCAAGACCGTCCCGGGCTACTCCATCGACCGCATGTGCGCCGGCGCCATGACCGCCGTCACCACCACCGCCGGCGGCATCGCCTTCGGCGCCTACGACGTGGTCGTGGCCGGCGGCGTCGAGCACATGGGCCGGCACCCGATGGGCGAGGGCGTGGACCCCAACCCGCGCATCATCGCCGAGAAGCTGGTCGACCCCTCGGCCCTGGTCATGGGCTCCACCGCGGAGAACCTCCACGACCGCTACCCCGAGCTCACCAAGGAGCGCTGCGACGCCTTCGCCGCCGCCTCCCAGGAGAAGTACGCCAAGGCCCTGGCCGCCGGCAAGTTCCACGACGTCCTGGTCCCGATGGCGGCCCGGCACGCCGAGAAGGGCTACAACGTCGTCACCGCCGACGAGCCCCCGCGCCCCGGCACCACGGTCGAGGACCTCGCCGCGCTGAAGACCCCGTTCCGGGTCCGCGGCCGGGTCACCGCGGGCAACGCCGCCGGCCTGAACGACGGCGCCACCGCCTGCATCCTGGCCGCCGAGGACGTCGCCGAGGAGCTGGGCCTGCCGGTCCGGATGCGCCTGGTCTCCTACGCCTACGTCGGCGTCGAGCCGGAGGTCATGGGCATCGGCCCGGTCCCGGCCACCGAGAAGGCCCTGGCCAAGGCCGGCCTGACCATCGGCGACATCGGCCTGTTCGAGCTGAACGAGGCCTTCGCCGTGCAGGTCGTCGCCTTCCTCGACCACTTCGGCATCTCCGACGACGACCCGCGCGTCAACCCCTACGGCGGCGCCATCGCCATGGGCCACCCGCTGGCCTCCTCCGGCGTGCGCCTGATGACCCAGCTCGCGCAGCACTTCGAGGAGCACCCCGAGGTCCGCTACGGCCTGACGTCGATGTGCGTCGGCATCGGCATGGGCGGAACGGTCATCTGGGAGAACCCCCACTGGAGCGAAGCGACCCAGACGGCACAGCGGAACGGAGAGAGCAAGTGACTCAGGACCTGACCGCCCTCGCCACGGAGCTCTTCCCGGACGAGGTCGTCACCAAGGCCCCGGTGCAGTTCTTCGAGCTGCCCGGCGGCACCGGCCGCTTCGCGCTGATCACGCTGGACAACGGCTTCGACCACACCAAGCCCAACACCTTCGGCCCCGGCGGCCTGGTCCAGCTCGGCGCCGCCATCGACCAGGTCGAGGCCGCGGCCAGGAACGGCGAGATCGTCGGCGCCGGCGTGACCGGCAAGCCGTTCATCTTCGCCGTCGGCGCCGACCTCAAGGGCGTCGAGGTCGTGAAGAACCGCGAACAGGGCCTGGCCATCGCCCAGGCCGGCCACGACACCTTCAAGCGCCTGTCCGCGCTGCCGGTGCCGTCGTTCGCGTTCGTCAACGGCGCCGCCATGGGCGGCGGCGTCGAGGTCGCCCTGATGTGCACCTACCGCACCATCTCCTCCGGCGTCCCCGCGCTCGCCTTCCCCGAGTGCTTCCTCGGCCTGGTCCCCGGCTGGGGCGGCTGCACCCTGCTGCCCAAGCTGATCGGCCCGGACGCCGCGGTCACCGTCATCATCGAGAACGCGCTGTCGCAGAACCGGATGCTCAAGGGCCCCAAGGCGTACGAGCTCGGCATCGCCGACGTCATGTTCGAGCCCGTCGACTTCCTGGAGCAGTCGGTCGCGTGGGCCGAGAAGGTCATCGCCGGCGAGGTCACGGTCGAGCGCAAGACGTACTCGGCCGACGACTACGCCGCCGCCGTCGCCCGCGGACGCCAGATCGCCGATTCCAAGGTGCACGGCGCCGCTCCGGCCCCGTACCGCGCCCTGGACATCATCGAGAAGATGGCCACCGCGTCCGACGACGAGGGCTTCGCCCTGGAGGACGAGGCGCTCGCCGACCTGATCATGACCGACGAGCTGCGGGCCGGGCTCTACGCGTTCAACCTGAACCAGAAGCGGGCCAAGCGTCCCTTCGGCGCGCCGGACAAGTCCCTCGCCCGCCCCGTCACCAAGGTCGGCGTGGTCGGCGCGGGCCTGATGGCCTCGCAGTTCGCGCTGCTGTTCGTGCAGCGCCTGCAGGTGCCGGTCGTGATGACCGACATCGACCAGGAGCGCGTGGACAAGGGCGTCGGCTACGTCCACGAGCAGATCGGCCTGCTCCAGCTCAAGGGCCGCCTCAACCAGGACCAGGCGAACCGCCTCAAGGCCCTGGTGACCGGCTCGCTGACCAAGGACGCCTTCGCCGACGCCGACCTCGTGATCGAGGCCGTCTTCGAGGAGATGTCGGTCAAGCAGCAGGTGTTCGCCGAGGTCGAGGCCGTGGTCCGGGAGGACTGCGTGCTGGCCACCAACACCTCCTCGCTGTCGGTGACCGAGATGGCCTCCAAGCTCCGGCACCCCGAGCGGGTCGTGGGCTTCCACTTCTTCAACCCGGTGGCGGTGCTGCCGCTGCTGGAGATCGTCCGCGCCGAGCGGACCGACGACGCCTCGCTGGCCACGGCGTTCGCGGTCGGCAAGACCCTGAAGAAGTCCTGCGTGCTGGTGAAGGACGCCCCGGCGTTCGTCGTGAACCGCCTGCTGACCCGCTTCCTGGGCGAGGTCACCGCGGCGGTGGACGAGGGCACGCCGATCGAGGTCGCGGACCGCGCGCTGGAGCCGCTGGGCCTGCCGATGTCGCCGTTCGTGCTGCTGGAGCTGGTCGGCCCGGCGGTGGCGCTGCACGTCGCCGAGACGCTGCACACCGCCTTCCCGGACCGCTTCGCCGTCTCGCCGAACCTGGCCAAGCTGGTCGCCGCGGGCAAGAAGGCCATCTACAAGTGGGACACCGGGGTCCCGGTCATCGACCCCGAGGTGCTGGAGCTGTTCCAGCCGGGTCCGTCGCCCTCCACCGAGGAGCAGGTCCGCGACCGCGCGCTGAAGGCGATGGCGCAGGAAGTCGACCTGATGCTGACCGAGGGCGTGGTCGGCGAGGCGCAGGACATCGACCTGTGCATGCTGCTCGGCGCCGGCTGGCCGTTCCACCTCGGCGGCATCACGCCGTACCTGGACCGCACCGGAGTGGCCGAGTCCGTGACCGGTCACCGGTTCCTGGCGCCGGGGGTGGCTTCCCTCCCTGAGTAAGGGTGCTTATTGTGTAGGTCGCCCCTGTCCCCCGCCGGACAGGGGCACCTTGCCGTCACCGGACCGTGCCGTGAGGTCGCGTGCGAGGGTCCATACTCTGACATAATGTTCGTGTTCTGCGACAAGCGGGGCGAACAGCAGCTGATCGGCGGCACCGCGGACCCGTTCGGCCATCCGCTCGGCGACCTTGGCGCGCAGGGCGCCCGCCGCCTTCCGCGCGGCCGGGCGGCACAGGGCGTCGAGCAGCGCACCGGCCACCAGCGCGAGCACCGTGACCAGAAGAGGGAACGGGATCGCGCCGGTGTCCGGGAGGCTGGAGTCCTTCGCACCGCCGGCCACGGCGAGCGCGACGGCGCCGCCCACGCCGACCAGAGCGGCGGTCAGCAGCATCCAGTGCAGCACCTGCACGGCGGTCCACCAGCGGGGGACCAGCCGGGGCGCGACCTCCGTACCGGACAGGGTGGCGTCCAGGGTGTCGGCGAGCGTCTGCACACAGCGGTCGCCGATGCGGCGCATCTCCTTGGCCCAGGGCCGCGGCAGCCCGGCGGCGACGCGGTCCACGGCGTTGCCCACGGCGGTTTCGACGTCGTCGTGCTGGACCGGGGGAGGGGCGGGCTCACCGGCCACCGGGGCGGTCCACGGGGCGTAGCGCTCCTCCTCGTCGCCGCGGGCGCGGGACACCAGGGTCATGACGGCGTGGCGAAGCGGCCAACCGGTGACGGCCGAGGCGCGGCGGCGGTAGGTGGCCTCAAGGAGGTCGGACAGGGCGCGCATGCTGGTGCTGTCGCGGATGGCGGTGAGGGTCGCGTTCTTCGCCTCGTCGGAGAGACCCTCCCCGTCGTCGGCTCCGGGCCCCGGTGCTGTGCTGATCGGAGCCAGCTCGGCCGCGATGAGTGCGGCCGCCCGGTCGACGTCGGCCGCACTCCGGGTCAGGGACGCCTGCTTGCGCCAGACCCGCTCGGCGATCAGATCCCTGAGTTCCTGAAGCCCCTCGCCGGTCCGGGTCGAGGTGACGAGCAGCGGAACGTCGTCGAGCCCTGCTTCGCCGAGCATCCTCCGCAGGTCGGCCGCGACCGCCCGCGTGTCCTCCGGCGCCAGCTCGTCGCTCTTGTTGAGCACCACGACCAGCGCTTGCTGGTGGTGGTTGAGCCGCGTGAGGTAGCGCTCGTGCCAGGAGGCGTCGGCGTACTTCTGCGGATCGGTGACGAACAGCAGCAGGTCGGCCGCGGCGGCGGCCCGGTCGGTCTCGTCCCGGTGCGCCCGCACGGCCGAGTCGTGGTCCGGCAGATCGATCAGGACCAGCGGCGCGAGCTCCGGTTCGGCACGGCGGTGGGCGCCGTCGAGCAACGAGCCTCGCAGGGTCCTGTTGTGCGGCGCGACACCGATGCGGTCCAGGAGCGCCCCCGCCCCGTCCGCACGGTCCGGATCCCAGACGCAGGCCAGCCCCGCGGTCGTGGTGGGGCGGATGGCCCCGACCGGCGCGAGGTCGAAGCGGATCAGGGCATTGAACAACGACGACTTGCCGCTGCCGGTCGCGCCCGCGATGGCGGTGACGACGAGGTCGGGCGACAGGGCGATGCGCTCGTGGACGCGCAGGAGGATGCGGCCGGCCTCGTCGGCGACGCTCGTCGAGAGACGGTCCTCGGTGTCCTTCAGGAGACTTTCGAGGGCGGCCAGGCGGGTGGTGAGGGCGGCTGTATTGGTGCTTCTACCGGTGCTCCTACTTGCACCTGCACCTGCACCTGCACCTGCACCTGCACCGGCACTGGTACCCGTACCTGCCCCGGCATCGCTACCTGCACCGGCACCTGCGCCTGCACTGCTACCTGCGTCCGCACTGCTACCTGCGCTCGCACTGCTACCTGCGCCGGCGACCACATCGGCCACGGCCCGCGCCGCCGGAGGTTTCGCGCGGCGGTCGTCGTGTAGGACTCCGTCCGTGCTCTCGGCCGCCTCGACGGCGCCCGCCACTCCCTCACCGATGACTTCCATCCCTAGTCTTCCTCGTTGCGAGCCGCGGCCACGGCAGCCCGGGCTTCGTTCAGCGCATGCATCTCGGCCGGATCGACGGAGTAGGCGGCCAACTGCCGCCGGTGCACGTCCGCGGCACGGTCGAGGAGCCGGGCGCTGCCGTCCTTGAGGCCGGAGGTGGCGGTGGCCAGCAGCCGCTCGGCGTCCTCGACCCCGAACATGGTGCGCAGGAGGCCCAGGGCGGCGTCGGCGGCGGGCTCGCGGCGTTCCCCGACAGCCGCGTCGGCGCCCACTCCGGCCTCGCCCGCTCTCCCACTTCCGGCCACTGCTCCGCCGTCCAGAACTGCCTCGCTACCTACGGCTCCTCCTGCTGCCGCTCCTCCAGCCAAGGCCGCCACACCCAACACCAACGCGGCGCTCCGGATCCCGGCGCCGGCCGGACCGATGGTACGGCTGGTGCGGCGAGAGCGGGCCTGATCACGGATGGCACCGGGGAGGCTGTCGAGCCACGCGGCCGCGGCCCGTGCCGGATCGGTGGCGCGCCGGGTGGACTCGTCCGGGGCCTGGGGTTCGGGGGCACCGGGCGTCAGCTCCCACTGATCCGCGGTCTTGCGCGCCGCCCGCTCCAACGCGGCGCGGTAGGCCCGGGCCACGGCCTCGACGAGCGCGGCGCGCAGAGGCGCGGTCTCGGCATCGTGCCCCGCCTGATTCTGGAACCGCGTACTCCAGTCAGCGGCCTTGCCCGCCTTGCCCGTCTTCCCGCCTGCCTTCCCGCCTGCCTTCTTGCCCCGCTTCCCGGCGACCGCCTCAGCCGCGAACAGGGCACTGATCCGCCCGGACCCCAGCACCTCCTGCCACCGGATCCGCACCTCACCCCCGAACAACTCCCCACCATCCACCAACCCCCGAAACCTCACCCGTTCAGCGGTATGCACCCTCTCCAAACCCTGATGCAATACCTCTAGAGCCAACCGCTGCCCCTCCCAGGCACCGGCCACCTCCCCCACCAAAGCGTCGACGACATCGAGCCGCCCGGCCACCCCCCGCCGCCCGATGCGCACCCTCCCTGCGGTGTCCGCCCCCGCGTCCCTGAGCCACCCCCACAACCCGGCCACCACCCCGCCGGGCAACAACCCACCCCCCGTACCCCCGGCAGGCCCGCCCGCGCGCCCGAGCCCGCCGTCTCCATACCCGACCTCCTCCACCACGAACAAAGGAGCCGCCCCCAACCCGTTCACCCGCAACAACTCCCCGAAAGCCTCCCCGACCTCCCCCACGACCCCCGGCACCACCCGCCCCAGCACCACCGCGACGGACACCCCCCGCCCCCCGACCCCCCGCAGCACCCGCCACACAGCGGCGTCCGCATACCGCTCCGCACTCACGACACACACGACCACGTCCGCGGCCCCCACCAACCCCGCCGGATCGCCGTCGGCTGTGTCGACTATCGCTACGCCACGAGGGAGGGAGGGGGAGGGGAGGGGGGAAGAAAGGAGAGGCTCCAACACTCCCGCCACGCGATCGGCGAGCACTGCCCGCCGCGGCGCGCCGTCCACGGCTGTCGCGTCCGCTGCTGGCCCGCCTGGCGCTGCCGCCGCGTCCGCAGTCGGCGTGCCGGCTGCCCTCGCGTCCGCTGCCGGCGTGTCTGTCGCTGTCCCGGCTGTCATCGGCTCGCTCGCCGGTGCTCCGGTACCTGCGGTCGTGGTCGCCGCTGCGCCTGCCGCCGCAACGGTCGCGCCGGTAAGGGGCGTGCCTGCTGCTATCGGCTCGCTCGCCGGTGCCACGGTCGCCGCGGTCGCGGTTGCCGCGGGGGCTGCTGCCGCTGCGCCGGCTGCCGGTGTCGCGCTCGCCGTTGCGCCTGCCGCTGCGTCTACTGCCGCTGCCGCCGCGTCTGCTGCCGATGTCGGCGTGCCTCCCGCTGCCGCCGCGTCCGCCGCCAGCGTGCCGACCGCTGCCCCGCCCGCCATCGGCTCGCTCACCGCAGCCGCGGTCGCCGCGGTCGCGTTGGCTGCTGCCACGCTCGGCGCCGTGCCTGCCGACGCCGAGGCGCCGATCGGTGTCATGCTCGCGGTCGGGCTTGCCGGTGTGGCGTCTGACGTCGCGCTCTCGGCGGTCGCGCTCGCCGCCTTCGCGGTCTCGGCGGTCGCTACCGCGCGAGCCGTCGTCGTGGCTGCCGGTCTCGCGCCCGCTGCCGACGTGTCCGTGGCAACGCCTGCTGATATCGCGTCCGCTGGCGTCACGTCTGCTGACGCTGCGTCCGCCGCCGAAGTGCCCGCCGCTGTTCCCGCGAACGATCCAGCCGGCGTGCCCGCGGCAACCGCGCCAGCCAGCGTGCCCACGGACGACGCGCCGAGCGTCACGTGGGCGAGCACTTCGCCCGCTGATGCGACGCTCGGCGCGGCATCGACAGACGTGGCCGCGAACGGTCCGCGTGGCGCGCCCCCCGAGGACTCGCCAGCAGACCCCCTCACGGATGCTTCCCCCGACGTGTCGGCGACACCCGTGCCAACCGGCGTGTCGTCGCCGGCGCCAACGCTCAACGGCCCAACCTCATCCGCGATATCCGCCGGGTGACACACCAACACCGGCGTTCGCGTCGTCGGCCGCAGCGGACCCGTCGCCGAAACCGTCGCCCCCGCCAGCGCGTTCAGCAGCGTCGACTTGCCCACGCCGGTGGGGCCGGCGAGGGCGGCGAGGAGTGGCGCGTCCGGGGTGTGGAGGCGGGGGAGGACTGCTGCGGTGAGGATGTGTTCGATCTCCGTGCGGGCGCGGCGGGCCGGGGCCGCGGAGGGGAGGTCGAGGGGGAGGCTCAGGGCGGTGATCGCTTGCAGCAGGGCTTCGGTCGCCGTGGTGAGATCGGGGGGTGTTGAGGGCTGGGGGTCGGAGCTGACTGTCACCCCGTTGTCTGAAGCCGCCACAGCGCGAAGCATGCCCGAAGCTTCGTGGCGGGGGAACCTGGTTGGCGAAATCCTGTGTGGGCGGTGCTGATGTCGGAACCATCTTGTGATCGATGGGGGTCGGTCACGCGGGCGGGCTTTCGGCGGTGAGGGCCGCGTGGCGGAGTTCCAGGCCGTCCAGGACGGCGGTGAGGCCGACTTCGAAGGCGCGCTCGTCGATCTCGCGTTGGTGCTCGGCCAGGAGGTGGGCCTGGTCCAGGTGCGGGTAGACGCCCGCGTAGACGGAGGCGTCGGCGGGGAAGCTGCCGGCGAACGAGCCCAGGGCCGAGCCGATCACCAGGGAGCGCATCAGGGCACCGATGCTCGTGGCTTCGCGGCGGGGCCAGCCGGCGTCGACCAGGCCGCCGAAGACCGCGTCGGCGATGCGGAGCTGGGCGGGGCGGCGGCCGGTGCCCTGGGCCAGGGCCGGGACGACGTTCGGGTGCGCGGCCAGTGCCGCCCGGTACGAACGCGCCCACGAGGCCAGCGCCAAGCGCCAAGTCGGGGCGACGCGGCCGGCGCCGGAAAGGTCGCCGGAAGCGGCGCTGCCGGGAGGGTGCGGGGGTGTCGTCGGGACGCCTGCCGGATCGGCCGAATCCTTGATGGTCACAGCATGGGTGGCCCCAACACATGTGCCCGCGCCCGCGCCCGCGCCCGTGCCCGTGCCCGCGTCGGCGCCCGTGCCCGCGCTCCCACCCCCGCCCCCCAACCCCGCGAAAGCCGAGACATCCACCCCCGCCACCACGCTGTCCACCACCGCGTCGAGCAGCTCGTCCTTCGTCGCGACGTGGTTGTACAGCGAGGGTCCGCTGACACCCAGCTCCGCCGCCAGGCGTCGTGTCGACAGGGCGTCCAGGCCCTCGGCGTCGACCAGGGCCAGGGCGGCGGCCACGATGCCTTCGCGGCTGAGCAGTGGCGTTCGTGGTCGGGCCATCGTTCTTCCTCCCTTGTGCCGCCGGTGGCGGGCGGCTTGTGAGAGCCCAGTAAATCCCGTGGCGGAAACCTTGCATCGCTAGTTTCTCCAGGCTAGCCTCAAGGAAACTCTCGCCGCTAGTTTTTGGCGCGCCTCCCGACCTCCCCGAAGGTGACCGATGGACCTGTCCCTCACCGAAGAGCACCAGGCGATCCGCGCCCTCGCCGCCGACTTCGTCGACCGCGACGTCATTCCGTACGCCACCGCCTGGGACCGTGCCGAGTCCGTGGACCGGGGCATCGTCAAGCGGCTTGGTGACCTCGGCTTCCTCGGTATGACCATCCCCGAGGAGTACGGCGGTTCGGCCGGTGACCACGTCTCCTACTGCCTCGTCATGGAGGAGCTCGGCCGCGGTGACACGGCGGTCCGCGGCATCGTCTCGGTTTCGCTGGGCCTGGTCACCAAGCCGCTGCTGGCGTACGGCACCGAGGAGCAGAAGCGCGAGTGGATCCCGAGGCTGGTGGCGGGTGACGCCCTCGGCTGTTTCGGCCTCACCGAGCCCGGCAACGGTTCCGACGCCGGCCACCTCAAGACCAAGGCCACGAGGGACGGCGACGACTGGGTCATCTCCGGTACCAAGGTCTTCATCACCAACGGCACCTGGGCCGATGTCGCCCTGATCTTCGCCCGCACCGGAGCTGAGAACCGAGCTGAAAACCGCGCCGAAAACCGCGCCGAAAACAGCGCCGAAGACGACGGCCCCCGCGGCATCACCGCCTTCCTCGTCCCCACCTCCACTCCCGGCTTCCAGGCGCGCGAGATCAAGGGCAAGCTCGGTCTCCGCGGTCAGGCGACCGCCGAGCTCGTTCTCGACCACGTTCGCGTTCCCGACGCGGCCCGCCTCGGCGGTGTCGGCCAGGGCTTCAAGATCGCGATGTCCACCCTCGACAAGGGCCGCATGTCCGTGGCCGCCGGCTGTGTCGGTCTGATGCAGGCGTGCCTCGACGCGTCCGTCGCCTACGCCGCCGAGCGTGACCAGTTCGGCAAGTCCATCGCCCACTACCAGCTCGTCCAGGAGATGCTCGCCGACATCTCCGTCGATCTGGACGCCGCCCGCATGCTCGTGTGGCGCGTCGCCGATCTCATAGAGCGCGGCCAGCCCTACGCCACCGCCGCCTCCACCGCCAAGCTCTTCTGTTCCGAGGCCGCCGTCCGCGCCGCCAACAACGCCATCCAGGTCTTCGGCGGCTACGGCTACATCGACGAGTACCCGGTCGGCAAGTATCTGCGGGACGCCAGGGTCCTGACCCTCTACGAAGGCACCTCGCAGATCCAGAAGCTCCTGATCGGCCGTGCTCTGACCGGCGTCAACGCCTTCTGAGAACCACTACCGCCCCACCGAGAACGAAACGAACACGGAGGTTCCCGCTCATGGACTTCGGCCTGACCGACGAACAGAAGGCCGTCAAGGACACGGCGCGCGCCTTCATCACCAAGGAACTTGTGCCGCTGGAGCAGGAAGTCCTGCGCCGCGAACGCGCCCACCGCCCGGGCCTGGAGCGCCGCGAACTGCGCGAGCTTCAGCTCAAGGCCAAGGAGTTCGGGTTCTGGGGGCTGGCCACGCCCGAGGAGTACGGCGGCATGGGTCTGCCCGCCGTCCTGCAGTCGCTGATCTGGCAGGAGCTCGGCCGTACCTGGGTGCCCTTCCGTTTCGGCGGCGAGGCCGACAACATCCTCTTCTACGCCAATGAGCAGCAGAAGGCCGAGTACCTGCTCCCCACCATCGCCGGCGACCGCATCAGCTGCTTCGCCATCACCGAGCCCGGGGCCGGATCGGACGCGGCCAACATCAAGTTCTCCGCACGCCTGGATGAGGTCACCGGCGACTGGATCCTCAACGGTGAGAAGACCTTCATCACCAATGGCGCCGACGCCGACTTCGTCATCGTCGTCGCCGTCACCGACAAGGCCAAGGGGGTGCGCGGCGGCGGGACCACCGCCTTCCTCGTGGACCGGGCGATGGGCTGGAAGTCCGAGTTCATCCAGACCATGGGCGAGGGCGGCCCGGCCGCCCTGGTCTTCGAGGACGTCCGCGTTCCGGCCCGCAACATCCTCGGCGAGATCGGCCAGGGCTTCGAGCTCGGCATGAAGTGGATCGGCAAGGGCCGCTACATCATCCCCTCCAACGCCATCGGCATCGCCGAGCGCGCTCTGGAGATGGGCGTCGAGTACGCCAACACGCGCCACACGTTCGGTCAGCCGATCGGCGCCAACCAGGCCATCCAGTGGATGCTCGCCGACTCCGAGGTCGAGCTCGAGGCCGCCCGCCTGCTGGTGCTGCGTGCCGCCTGGGCCATCGACCAGGGTCTGGACCCGCGCCACAGCTCCTCGATGGCCAAGCTCTACGGGGCCGGCATGGTGAACCGCGTCGTGGACCGCGTGCTGCAGATCCACGGCGGCATGGGCTACACCCGCGAGCTGCCGATCGAGCGCTGGTACCGTGCGGTCCGGCTGTACCGGATCTTCGAGGGGACCGACGAGATGCAGAAGCTGATCATCTCGCGCGACCTGCTGAAGGGGTACACCAAGGTCGGGAAGCTGTGACCGGAGCTGAAGACGGGACCTGGGAACCGGAGCTGGACACGGGACCGGCGAACCGGGGCTGAAGACGGAGCCCGGGAACCGGAGTCAGAAACGGAGCCCGGGAACCGGAGTCACAAACGGGACCTCAGACCCGCAACGCACACAGGAAGCGAGCAGGAATGACCACCCTTTCGCTGGCCAGCGTCCTCGCCGAGCCGGCCTGGCGCCGGCCCGACAAGACCGCGCTCGTCGAGGGCGAGCGGCGTCTCACCTTCGCGCAGCTCTGGCAGCAGGTGCTGAAGCAGGCCGCCGCGCTGGTGGACCTGGGGGTGAAGCCCGGCGACCCGGTGGCGCTGATGTGCCCGAACACCACCGAGTTCCCGCGGGCGTACTACGCGATCCTGGCTGCCGGCGGCGTTGTGGTCCCCGTCCACCTGCTGCTGACCGCCGACGAGGCCGCCACCGTCGTGCAGGACAGCGGCGCCACTCTCGTCATCGCCCACGCCATGTGCGCCGAGACCGCCGCGGCGGCGGCCGGGCGTGCCGGGATCGCGGTCGTCACCGCCGGACCCGGCGGACGCCTGGAGGAGCTGACCGAGCACGCCGCTCCGCTGCCGACCTTCGTCAGCCGCAAGCCCGAGGATCCGGCGGTCATCTTCTACACCTCCGGCACGACCGGCACGCCCAAGGGCGCCGTCCTGTCGCATCTGAACCTCGTCATGAACGCCACCGTCGACGCCTACGACGCCCGCGACGAGGTCCGCCGCGACGACGTCGTCCTGGCCTCGCTGCCGCTGTTCCACACCTTCGGCCAGACCGTCAGCATGAACGCCACCTGGCGCGTCGGCGCGACCGTCGTGCTGCTCCCGCGCTTCGACCCCGACGCCGCCATCGCGCTGATGGCCCAGGAGAACGTCACCACGTTCCACGGTGTGCCGACGATGTACCTGACGCTCGTCGAGGCGGCGGCGCGCGCGGAACGGCTGCCCAAGCTGCGGCGGTGCGTCTCCGGCGGCGCCTCGCTCCCGGTCCCGGTCCTGGAGCGCTTCGAGGCGGCCTTCGGGGCGAAGGTGCTGGAGGGCTACGGATTGTCCGAGACCTCGCCGGTGGCCTCCGTGAACCAGCTGGCGATCGGCACGAAGCCCGGCACCGTCGGCCACCCGCTGTGGGGTGTGGACGTCGAGATCGCCGACCCGGACCTCCTCGACGGCATCAAGCTGCTGCCGGCCGGCGAGTTGGGCGAGATCGTGATCCGCGGCCACAACGTCTTCACCGGCTACCTCGGCCGCCCCGAGGCGACGGCCGCCGCGGTCGTCGACGGCTGGTTCCGGACCGGCGATCTGGGGCGCAAGGACGACGAGGGCTTCATCTCGATCGTGGACCGGACCAAGGACCTGATCATCCGCGGCGGCTTCAACGTGTACCCGCGCGAGGTCGAGGACGTGCTGGTGCGGATGCCGGGCGTCACGGCGGTGGCCGTGATCGGCGTGCCGGACGAGGTGCACGGCGAGGAGATCGTCGCGGTCGTGGTCGGCGGTGAGGGCGGGCCCTCGGCCGACGAGGTCCTCGCCTACGGCAAGGAGCATCTCGGCCGCCACAAGTACCCGCGGCGGGTGGAGTTCATCGACGCGCTGCCGCTCGGGCCGAGCCACAAGGTGCTCAAGCGCGAACTGAGAGACCGATTCGGAGGCGCCAAGTGAAGGAACTGACACTCGACGAGCTGCCCGGTGCGGTGGGCCGGGAGTTCACCGGCGAGGAGTGGCTGGAGGTCACCCAGCAGCAGATCGACCAGTTCGCCGACGCGACCGGCGACCACCAGTGGATCCACGTCGACCAGGAGCGGGCCCAGGACGGACCCTACGGCCGCACGATCGCGCACGGCTTCCTGACGCTGGCGCTGATGGTGCCGCTGAGCAACCAGGCCGTGCAGGTCACCGGGGCGCGCATGGGTGTGAACTACGGGCTGGACCGGGTGCGGTTCATCACGCCGGTGCCGGTCGGCTCGCGGCTGCGGGCCAAGGTGAAGTTCACCGAGTTGCGCGAGGTCGAGGGCGGCTACCAGCTGAGCCGGACGGTCACCATCGAGCTGGAGGGCGCCGAGAAGCCGGCGTGCGTGGCGGAGAGCCTGGTGCGGTTGTATCCGTGAGGCCGGGGGCGGGCTTCCGTCCTCAAGGGCTGACAGCCAGCACCAGATAACTGAAGCACACCGCCAGGTGCACGCCGCCCTGCACCAGCGTCGCCCGCCCCCGTACGAACGTCAGCGACCCGGCGGCCACGGTCAGCGCCAGCAGCACCATGTGGCTGCCGTCCAGCCCGAGGATGAGCGGGGTGGTCAGCCAGATCGTGGCCACGGCGATGGCCGGCACGGTCAGCCCGATGCTGGCCATCGCCGAGCCCAGCGCCAGGTTCAGGCTGGTCTGCAGCTCGTCGCGGCGGGCGGCGCGGACCGCGGCGATCGACTCCGGCAGCAGCACCAGCAGGGCGATGACGACGCCGACCACCGACGACGGCAGCCCGGCCCGGTCCACGCCCCGCTCGATCGTCGGCGAGACGCCCTTGCCCAGGCCCACGACCGCGATCAGGGCCAGCACGAGCAGGCCGAGGCTGGTCAGGGCCTGGCCGGCGGTCGGGCGGTCGCCTTCGTACCCGTGCTCGTCGTACCCGGAGCCGGAGCCGGAGCCGGAAACGGATCCGGAGCTGGATCGCGGCCCCGACCCCGACTCCGACCCCGACTCCGACCCCGACCCCGACCCCGGCCCCGACTCCGACTCCGACCGCGAGTCAGCACTCTCATAGTCCGCGTCATCCGGATCGGCGACCTGGGACCCCGCGTCGACCGGCAGGTAGTCCGGCCGGTGCCGCACCGTCACCGCCACGATGTAGAGCCCGTAGAGCACGATCGAGTCCACCGTGGCGTTCGCCAGCTGCGTGGTGTTGAACTCCGGCCCGGGCGGCGAGGTGGTGAACGTCGGCAGCACCAGCGTCAGCCCGGCCAGCGTGATGATCGCGCCGAACACGGTGGCGGTCCCGTCCGCGTTGAACCGCGCCAGCCCGCGCTTCAGCGCCACCAGCAGCAGGCACAGCCCGGCGATGCCGTTGCAGGTGATCATGATCGCCGCGAACACCGTGTCCCGCGCCAGAGTGGCGGACTTGGCCCCGTTGGAGGACATCATGGTGACGATCAGCGCCACCTCGATCAGCGTCACCGCGACCGCCAGCACCAGCGACCCGAACGGCTCCCCGACCCGGTGCGCCACCACCTCCGCGTGGTGCACGGCGGCGAGCACGGACCCGGCCAGGAACAGCGCGACCCCCGACACCGCCCATCCCGGCAGATCCCGGCCCCAGGTGAAGGCCAACAGCACGGCCGCCAGGACCGGGACGACGGTGGACCAGGAGGCCCACGGGGGCACGCGGCCGGAGTCAGTGCTCATCGCACGCCACGATCACGCAGGCGAGCCGCGAGGGGCCAGCCTGTTCGGCTGAACGGGTGAGGGCGGGACGGCTGTCGGCGCCCGGACGCGACCCGCGCGACCCGTGCGACCCGCGCGGCCCCCGCACGTACCGTCCGGCCGACGGCCGAACGGCGCGGCGTCCATCGGACTATTCGGCGGGTGGAGGGAGTTGGGTAGGGCCATGTCACCCATGAGCCTCGGCATCTCCCTGCAACCACGCTGGCCGATCGGCGACGGCGCCGCGGTCCTGCGCGCCGCCCGCCAGGCCGAACGGCTGGGCTTCGACCACGTCGCGACCGGGAACCGGATCCTGGACAGCGGCCTCGGCCTCGACACCGACCCGCTGGTGCTGCTCGCCGCCGTCGCGGGCGCCACCACCCGTGTTCGCCTGCTGACATCCGTGCTCGTCGCGCCGTACTATCCGGCGCTGATCCTCGCGAACCAGGCCGCCACCCTGGACGTCGTCTCCGGTGGCCGCCTGATCCTCGGGGTGGGGACCGGCTGGAACCCGGACGAGTTCGAAGCGGTCGGCGTGCCGTCGAAGGAGCGCGGCGCGCGGACCGACGACCACCTCGCCGCCGCGCGGGCCCTGTGGACGACGCGGCCCGCCGACTTCGACGGCCGCTTCACCCGCCTGCGCGCCGCGCATCTCGGCGTCCCGCCGGTCACACCGGGCGGGCCGCCGGTGTGGGTCGGCGGACACAGCGACGCGGCCCTGCGGCGCGCACTGAAGTACGGCGACGGCTGGTACGGCACCGGCGCCGACGCCAAGGACCTCGTCGACGTCCGTCGCCGGCTGCTCGACCTCGCCGCCGCCGAGGAGGAGGCCGATCGCCTGACGCTCGCGTCGGCCGCGTTCCTCACCCCGCCCGGCATCCCGGCGGTCGTCACCTCGCCGGGACGCCCCCTGGGCGGCGAGTCGGCGACCGCGGCGAGCGTCGTCGAGGGTCTCGGCGAACTCGCCGAAGCGGGGCTCGCCGCCTGCACGCTGTGGCTGCCGATCGCGGCCGAGCACCTGGAAGCCGCGATGGAGTGGATCGCCGCCGAGGTCATGCCGCAGCTCGCCTGAAGGGCGCCGCGGACACGAGAACCGGGAGGACCCGGCTGAGTCCTCCCGGTTCTCAGGACCCTGCTAGGAAGCCCGCACCCCGTGCAGCGAGGCATAAGCCCCGCCCCGGGCCACCAGCTCGTCGTGCGTCCCGCTCTCCACGATCCGGCCGCCGTCCATCACGACGATCCGGTCGGCGTTGCGCACCGTCGAGAGCCGGTGCGCCACCACGAACGTGGTCCGCCCGGCGACCAGGCGGCCCAGCGCCTCCTGGATCAGCCGCTCGGACTGCGTGTCGAGCGCGGACGTCGCCTCGTCGAGGATCAGCACCCTGGGATCGCGGACCAGCGCGCGGGCGATCGCCAGGCGCTGCTTCTGCCCGCCGGACAGGCGCGCGCCCTTCTCGCCCACGCGGGTGTCCAGGCCGTCGGGCAGCCGCTCGACGAACTCCAGCGCGTTCGCGTCGCGCAGAGTCGCGAGCAGCTCGTCGTCGCCCACGCCGGCCAGGCCGTAGAGGACGTTGTCGCGGATCGTGCCGTCGAAGAGCGTGGTCTCCTGGGGCACGATCGACAGGTGCTTGCGGTAGGTGCGCAGATCCAGGCCGGTCATGTCGCGGCCGTCCAGCAGGATGCGTCCCGAGGTCGGCCGGATGAAGCCGATCACCATGTTCAGGATCGTCGACTTGCCGGCCCCGGACGCGCCGACGAACGCCACCGTCTCCCCGGGCCGCACGGTCAGGTCCACGTCGGCGACCGACGCCCGGTCGGCGTCCGGGTAGGCGAAGGTCACGTCGTCGAAGACGAACTCCCCGCGCACCTGCTCGACGCGCTCGCGCCCCTCGTTCTCCTCGATGTCAGGGGCCTGCAGCACCTCGCCGACCGACCGCACCGAGGCCAGTCCCCTGGTGATGACCGGCGTCAGGTTCATCAGGGCCCCGACCGCGCCGATCAGCGTCGTGAAGAAGGCGCTGAGCATGACGACGTCGCCCGGCGACGTCCCGAGCGCCCCGGTGTAGGCCGCGTACGCCGCGCCGGTCAGGCAGGCCACCCCCATGCAGTTCAGGGCGATCCACGCCATGGCGCCGAACGTGCCGTTGATCAGGTCCAGGCGCAGCCCGGCGGCCAGCACCCGCCGCAGCGTGCCGTCCACGCGCCGGAAGGCGTCGCGTTCCAGGCCGTGGGCCCGGGTGATGGGGATGAGGTTGGTCATCTCCACCACCCGCGACGACAGCTGCTCCACTTCGGTGCGGAACGTCTCGTTGTCCTGCTTCATGGGCTTACGCAGCGCCATCGCCAGCAGCACGGTGACCGGCACCAGCACCGCGAACACCGGCAGCCACACCGGATCCCGCACCGCGATGACGGTGGTCGCGCCGATCAGCGTGACCACGGCGGCCAGCCCGCTGTCCGCGGTCTGCTGCGCGGCCTGCTCGATGGCCTCCACGTCGCGGATCACCTTGGCCTGCAGCACCCCGGCGCTGACCCGCGAGTGGTAGCCGATGGACAGGTGCTGCAGCCGCCAGCACAGCGCCGACCGCAGCCGCACCCCCATCCGGCGGATCGAGTGGCTGAAGCAGCGGACGTACAGCAGATGGCCCGGAAGGTTCAGCATCAGCAGCGCCATCAGAATGCCCGAATCGACCCACAGGCCGGATATCGGACGATGCCGCACCACGATGTCGATGACGTCGGCGGTCACCAACGGCAGCAGGAACGTGGGGCTGTGCTTGACGAAATAGGCGAGGACCCCGAGGCCCAGGCGGCCCCGATCCTCTCGGAAGAGATAGGCGAGTGTCCGTATCGGGTGCTCGCCGCGGTAGTGGTGGTCGAGGGGATCGGCGGATGGCAAAGCCATGGACGCACTCCGCGAGATGTTGCGGGCGGACGAGAAAACAGATCAAGTCTTCCAGAGGCGATCGGGAGCTGTCACACGGCTTCTGGAGGGTGGACGGCCGCCTCGTGAAGGGGGTGCGCCGGTCAGGTTTTGGCAAAGCTCGGCCGCCGCCGAGAGGGCCGCTTCGGTGCGGCCGCCATCGTTCCGGCGGTCGGGGCCGGCGGGCGAAGGCCACCTCCGTACATCATCCCAGCACCTCAAACACCCAGCGGAGACCGGGACCCTCAACCTCCTCCCAAACCCGGGACACGACCCGGCCCCGCTCCCCACCGCATCTCGAATTCCCGCACTTTCTTTCCCGTCTCCTCCGTAAGGGCTATGGTGGTCCGGACGTTTCGGCGAACCGGAGGCAACAGACATGGTGACGTCGCCCAAGGAAGCGGCCCATCGCGCGCCCAAGAAGTACGTTCCGGTTTCCCGGACGGCGGTGACGGTGACGCTGGCGACAGCGGCCGCCGGGTCGGTGGCCCTGCTGCCGACGGCCGCTCAGGCCGACCCGAACGAGAGCGTCACCGATGTCAAGGCTCAGGTGGACAAGCTCCACGACGAAGCCGAGAAGGCGACCGAGGCGTACAACGACGCCAGCACCCGCCTCAACGACCTGCAGCACAAGGTGGACCAGCTGCAGGCCCGCATCACCGCGGAGCAGAACTCGCTCACCGGCGCGCGGAGCTCGCTCGGCGGCCTGGCCGCCGCGCAGTACGAGAACGGCGGCGTCGACACGACCCTGCAGCTGATGCTCATGCAGTCGCCGGACAACTACCTCCAGCAGGCCACCACCCTGTCGCGGATCACCGACGACAAGATGGCCACCATGCGCAACGCCGCGGAGATCCAGCGGCAGCTGAACCAGGACAAGGTCAGCGCCTCGGACGAGCTGGCGCAGCTGGCCAAGACCCGCGCGCTGATGGCGCAGCAGAAGGCTGACATCGAGTCGAAGGAGCAGGCCGCCAAGGACCTGCTGAACCGCCTCACCGCCGCCCAGCGCCTGCAGTACAACCGCATGGTGGCCACCAACAACGTGCCGGCCTCCACCATCAAGAACCTCCCGGTGCCGTCCGACCCGCGCGCGGCGATAGCGGTCCAGTTCGCCAAGGCCCAGCTCGGCAAGCCCTATGTCTGGGGCGCCGCCGGCCCGAACGCCTACGACTGCTCCGGCCTGACGATGGCCGCCTGGGGCAAGGCGGGCGTCTCGATGGAGCACGGCTCCCGCGCCCAGTACGCCGCCTTCCCGAAGGTCGCCAAGTCCGCGCTGCAGCCCGGCGACCTGGTGCTGTACTACAACGACATGCACCACGTGGGCATCTACGTCGGCAACGGCACCATAATCCACGCCGCCAACCCCAGCAGCCCGATCGAGTACGCGCCGATCGACCTGATGCCGGCCGTCGGGTTCGTCCGCCCGTAACGCCGCGCGGCCCGGAATGGTCGCGATCCACCCCTTCCGGGGCGCGGCCGGTGTGTGGTTCGGCACCAGGCGTGCCGCCGTGCGCGCGAAGTTGGGGAGGCCGACGCTCTCCTACCGCGGTCTGGCGTGGATGGACCAACTGTCCGACCGATATGCGGACAAAGGGATCGTCTTCGGCTATGCGGACGCCGGCACGGTCGACCACATCGAGCTGAGCGCCCCGGCGCACGCCGAGGTGGACGGCGTCTCGCTGCGCGACGCGAGCTCCAGCACGGTTCTCGCCAGGCTGGCGCGCATCGGGCTCGAGGTGCGCGAGGTGCATGGGCTGTGGGAAGTGCCCGTATGGGGCATCGCCCTCTTCGTGCAGGGCGGCCGTATCGGAGAGCGGCCTTTCGACGCTGTGACGGCGTTCGCTCACGGACCCGCGGCGGAACCGAGCTTCTTCGGTACTCCGACGGCGAAACCGGCGATAGCGACGGAAATCGATCCTCGGGGCTTCGGCCCTGTGCGGCTCGGCATGCGCCGCGGGAATGTCAGGGCTCTGCTGGGTGAGGGTATGGCCACCGCGCTTCCCGGGCGGGACTCCGTCGATCTGCACTTCACGGCGAATGTCGCTGTGACCTATGACCCGGCCGATACCGCGCGACGTATCTGCGCTATGGCCGAGGGGGTTACTGTCGCGGGTGTGGGTGGGGCGGCGAGCGTGGGGCGCAGCTACGCGGACTGCGTCGAAGGGCTGAGCAGAGCGGGCGTGCGGTTCGAGGAGCGAGAAGCTGAGATTCTGTTGCCGGATAGTGGAATCCGGCTTCGGACGTCTCGGGCCGGCGATCTGTCGTCGCCGGTGTCGAGTGTCGTCGTTCAGCGGTCGCCGGCGTTCTAGGGCCTGGTGGCCCCAGACCCCTCGTCCTCCCGCAGCGCCACCCACTCATCCCGCAGGATCGCCCAAATCTGCATGTCCTGCCGCTCCCCGTTCACCACATACGCCGACCGCAGAATCCCCTCGGCCGTCATCCCCACCCGCTTGGCCACCGCCCAGCTCCGGTCGTTCAGCGGGCTGCAGTGCCACTCGGCCCGCGTCAGCCCGCGCTCGATCAGCGCGTAGTCGAGCAGGTGCCGGACCGCCGCGCTGATCAGCCCGCGCCCCTGGCCGGCCGGCTCGGTCCACACGCCGATCTCGCAGACGCCGCTCTGGGCGTCGAAGGCCGGGAACATGCATCCGCCGACCAGTACGCCCCGGTCCCATATGCCGAACAGGCGTCCGGAGTCGGCGGCCTGTTTGTCGGCGTAGTGCTGCAGTGTCGCGTGGGCCGACGGCAGGTCCTTGCACACCGCCGCGAAGCGGATCCACTTGTCGAGCTGGGAGCGGGCGCGTTCGATGTGGGCGAAGAACTCGCCGATCTGCCAGGGTTCCAGGGGGCGCAGTTCGGCGTCGGGGGCCAGGGGTATGGCGAACACGGCACTCCTCGAGGGCGCAGGTGGTGTGCAAGGCGGGGTGACATAAGTACCGTAGCCCGCCTGATCCCCTTACGAGTGCCCGATTCCGGGGTGGTCGATCAAGATTTGGTGACGGTGACCACATCGCCGGTGGAGGATGACGTGACCACCGTGATGGTCACGCCCGCCTCTTCGTCATGGAACGACTGCCCCGGTTTGTGCGGCCCCCAGTGCCCGTCGCCGCCGGCGACGCCGGAGTCCACCTTGTAAGGGATAGCCTGCCCGCATGCTCAATACGCACCGCCTCCGCATCCTCGCCGAGATCCATCGGACGGGCAGCATCGCGGGGGCGGCGCGCGAGCTGAAGCTGTCACCCTCGGCGGTCTCGCATCAGCTGTCGCAGCTGGAGAAGGAAGCCGGTGTCGGCCTTGTCGAGCGCGGAGCGCAGAGTCTGCGGCTCACCGCGGCCGGCCGCCGCCTGTCATTGCGCGGTCAGGAGATCCTGGCGCTGCTGGACGCCGCCGAGGCGGACCTGCTGGCCCACTCGCGCGCCGACGCCGGACACCTGTGCATCGGCTTCTTCGCCTCGGCCGGGCACCGGCTCGTCCCGCAGGCGCTGTCCCGCTTCGCCCACCGCTACCCGTCCGTGGAGCTCGAACTGGTCGAAGGGCAGCCGCACGAACTGGCGCCCGCGGTGCAGCAGGGCGAGATCGACGTCCTCGTGGTCTTCGAACACGCGCTGGACCCGTGGACACCCCCGGAGGGCGTCGAGGTGCGCGAGCTGTTCCACGACCCCCAGCTGCTCGTGGTTCCGACCGGCCATCCCGCCGGGCGCCGCAGTCAGGTCCGGCTCGACGAACTGGCGGGGGAACAGTGGATCACGTCCTACGGCACCGGTTCGCCGGTCCTGTCGGTCCTGGAGCGTGCCTGCGCGCTGGAGGGCTTCGTCCCCAACATCCGCTGCCGCAGCGACCACTATGAGGTCATCATCGGACTGGTGCGCGCGGGCCTCGGCATAGCGCTGATACCGAGCTTGGGCATCAACGACACCAGCGGTGTGGAGACCACCCGGATCTCCGGGCCGCGGCTGTACCGGAAGATCGGCGTGGCGTCCCGGCCCGCGAACCCGAACCCCTTGCTGGCGTCCTTTCTCGCGTATCTGGCTTCGACCGCGGCGAACCTGCGCGCGACCCACTACTGACCGGCGGCCAGCAGCGCCACCTGGGCGCCGATCTCACGCATGGCCTGCACCATCGCGAACTCCCGCCCCGGTTCGCAGCGCGCCACGACGGCGTAGCAGACCTGGCGGGCGCCGCGGACGACGCCGACGTCGCACCGCGTGCCGACATCGGTGCCGGTCTTGTTCGCGACCCAAAGACCCGCGACCGGGACTTCACGCACCGAGGAATCCTCGGGGTCATGGGGGATCGCCGCGGGCACCATGCTCCGATCGGCGCAGGACGCCATCCACTCCAGCACCAGCGGATCCTCGGCGAGCGCCTCGGCCAACGACGCCAGCTCCCGCGCCGAGCCCACCGCGAACGCCGGCGGATGCTCGGGAAGCCGCGGCTCCCGGATCCGATCGAGGATGCGGGTCTCCTTCAGGCCCAGACGCGCGGCGTCCTCGCGCACGCGATCGAGACCGACCCGCCGCAGCAAGGCGTTGGTCGCGGTGTTGTCGCTGACAGCGGCGGTCAGCCGGGCCAGGTCGGCCACCGTCCAGCGGCGGGCGGACAGCTTGCGGAGCAGGCCGGAGCCGGCGCAGTAGTCCCGGTCGAGCAGCGCCAGCGGCTCCTCGGGATCCAGGTCACCGGCTGCGAATCCGCGAGCCACCGTGGCCAGCAACAGAAGCTTGCCGACGCTCGCCAGCGGCAGCACCTCATCGGCGGCCTGCTCACCCCAGCCGGGGATCGAGAACGCCAGGGTCCCCGGGACATGCTGGAGGGCCGGAACGTTCAGCACGCCAGCACCCGCCCCGGCCGCGCCCTGAGCACCTCGCCGTCCCGCACCACCACCGCGCCCCCGACGACCACCATCAGCACGCCCTCCGGCGCCGCGAGCGGATCCTCGAAGGTCGCCCGGTCCGCGACCCGCTCCGGATCGAACACCACGACGTCCGCGTGCGCCCCGTCGCGCAGCACCCCGCGCCCCGTCAACCCGAATCGCGCCGCCGTGGCGCCGGTCATCTTCCGCACCGCCTCCGCGAGCCCGAACAGCCCGGCCTCGCGCGCATAGTGGCCCAGCACCCGGCTGAAGGTCCCCGCCCACCGCGGATGCGGCAGGCCCGGCTTCGGCACGCCGTCCGACCCGATCATCGCGAACGGCGCGGCCAGGACCCGCCGCACATCGTCCTCGCGCATCGAGTGGCTGATGATCGTCACGTCGCCATCCTCGTCCACCAGCAGCTCCGCGACCAGGTCCAGCGCGTCCACGGCGCGGGCGGCCGCGAGCTCGGCGACGGTGCGTCCCTGATACTCCGGGTGGCGGCGTGCGCTGGCCACGGAGATCCGGTCCCAGCCGCCGTTCCCGACCGTGTTCTCCCAGCCCGGCACGCCTTCATCGATGGCCGTCCGCATCAGGTCCCGCTGCAGCGGATCGCGCAGCCGTTCCAGCAGTCGCGGCAGGCCGCCGTCGTGGGCCCACGGCGGGAGCATCGCGGGCAGGTTCGTGCTGCCGGCCGTGTAGGGGTAGACATCGCAGGTGACGTCCATCCCCGACGCGCGCAGATCCGCCAGCATCGGCAGCGTCGTCTCGGTCCGTCCCCACGCGAATCTGCCGGCGGTCTTGTGATGCGACACATGCAGTGCCGCGCCGCTGTCCCGCGCGATGGCGACGGCTTCCGCCAAGGCGCCCTCCACCCCCGACATCTCATCGCGCAGGTGCGTCACATACGGTTTCCCATGCCGCGCGGCGACCCGCGCCAGCGCGGTCACTTCGTCAGTGTCGGCATACGAGCCCGGCGTATAGATCAACCCCGTGGAAAGGCCCACGGCCCCGGCCGCCAGCGATTCGTCGAGCAGCTGCGCCATCCGAGCGATCTCCGCCCCCGAAGCCGGCCGCGCCTCAGGCCCCACCACCGCCGCCCGCAGCGAACCGTGTCCCACCAACGACACGAGGTGGTTGGTCCGCCCCACGCCCGCATGTGCCCGCGCCAGCGCCGCCAGCCCCGAGTACGTTCCCGGGAACGCGCTACTACCGCAGTTCCCTGCGACCTCGACCGTCACGCCTTGGCGCACCGCCGCGAAGGCCTGCTCCGCCTCCAGGAGACCGTCCGCCGCGGCCAGCGCGGTGGTGTCCGAATGCGTGTGCGCGTCGATGAATCCGGGCGCGACGACCATCCCCGAGACGTCCACCGTCTCGTCGGCCTCGACCACCGCCCCCGGCTCCACCAGCGCGATCCGCCGCCCGACCACCGCCACGTCGCGCGCCGCCGGCGTGGCCCCGGTCCCGTCGGCGACCAGCCCGCCCCGCAGCAGCAGTGAGAAACCTGTCACAGCGTCCCGCTCCGGGCGACCACCTCGTCGAGGCTTTCGGCGGCGCGCAACACGCGGAACGTCACCGAGTCCGCCTCGGAACCGGATCCGGAACCGGATCCGGTACCGGATCCGGAACCCCCGGAGACTTCGAACCCGAACACCGGCGGCATCGGCAGGCTGTTGTACTGGAACGGCGAGGAGAAGTAGTACGCCCCGGTGTCCGGCACGACCACCACATCCTCCGTTTCCAGCTTCGGCAGTTTCCTCTCGCGCGCCGTCAGGTCCCCGGCGAAGCAGCACGGCCCGGCCACGTCCTGCACCTCCAGCTCGGCGGTGCTCGGCAGCCCGTGCCGGTCATACGCCAGCACCCGCAGCGGCCACGCGTCCGGCGCGAACACCGTCCGGGCCGCCACCTGCGCCCCGGCGTGCGTCAGCGCGATCGCGCGCCCGCCGGTGTACTTCGTGTACTCCACCCGGGACGCGATGAAGCCGTTCTTCGCCATCACCGACCGGCCGTATTCGGTGACCACCTTGAAGGCTCCGGAGAACAGCTCCGGGGCGGCCTCGCGCAGCGCCGCGACGTGATCGGCGAAGGTCGGCGTGTCCTCGTCCCGGGTGAAGTCCACCGGCAGCCCGCCGCCGACGTCGATGCCCTCGACCTGTCCCGGCCGCACCGCGTTCACCTCCCGCGCGAACGCCACCGCCTCGGCGACGCCCTCCGCGTTCAGCTCCAGCGGGATGCCCTGCGATCCGACGTGCACGTGCACCCACCGCAGCCACGGCCGCGCCGCGTAGACCCGCAGCAGCCGCTCGCGGTTCCCCGGATCGGCCAGCGCGATCCCGAACTTCGTGGTCGGTCCGGCGGTCGACATCGCCTCGATCGACCCGATGCCCACCTGCGGGTTGATCCGCACGCCGACTCGCCGCGCCGGCAGCCCGGCGGCCACCAGCCGCTCCACACGCTCCAGTTCCTCGAAGTTGTCGATGTTCAAGGCGATCCCGCCGCTGAGCGCGTCGACGAGCTCGCGCCGCGACTTCGCCGGCGAGTCCAGCACCAGGCGCTCGGCCGGGAACCCGGCCGCCCGGGCCTGCGCCAGCTCGCCGGGGCTGCTCACCTCGCACCCGAGCCCGTGGCCGCGCAGCAGCGCCAGCACCGGCACCAGCGGATTCGCCTTGGCCGCGAACGCGTGCAGCACGTCGACCCGGTCCGGCCACGCGGCCAGCAGCTCCCGCGCGCTGTCCGCGATCCCCGCCAGGTCGACGAACGCCGCCACCGGCGTCTCCTCCGGATCCAGCAGCCCCTGGACGACGGCGGCGTGGACCGCTTGGTCGCGGCGGACTCGGCGGGCATGATGATCAGGCATGACGGTTCCTCGCTCGATGTAGGCCGGTAGGTCGGATGCAGTGCCGCCGACCTAGCCTCGACCGCTGGAAGCCGCCTTGAGCGGAGCGTCGAAAACCTCGCCGCTCACACTCGACATCGCGCCCGGGCCCTTGCCGGCGGCGGCGCAGCGGCGACGATGACGCTTCGAGCCGACCCGACCGAGCCGACCCGACCCGACCCGACCGAGCCGAGGAGACCCCGTGACAAAGGTCGAGCACCCGTACGGCACCTGGCCCTCGCCGATCACCCCGGAGGAGGTGGCCGCGCTGCCGGGTACCCCGCAGTGGCCGACCGTGGTGGGCGACGAGACCTGGTGGTGCGCCCCCGACCCGGCGACCGCGACCGTCGGCCTCATGCGGCGCACCCCGGACGGCGCGGTGCGGCCGGTGCTCGGCGCGGACTGGCCGGTGGGCAACAAGGCCATCGGCTACGGCGGACGGCCCTACCTCGCCACCCCCGCCGTCGCGGTCTTCTCCTGTTCCCGCGACCAGCGCCTCTACCTCGTCGCCGACGAACCCAGGCCACTGACGCCCGCCGATCCCGAAGGCGTCACCCGCACCAACTACTCCGACCCGATCCTCGACCCGACCGGCACCGAGGTGTGGGTGATCCGCGAAACCCTGCGCCTGGACGCCGAAGGAGAGCTCACCGATCCCGCGCCGCGCACCACCCGCGAGATCGTCGCCGTCCCGCTGTCGGGTGCCGGCGCCGAGGACCCCGACGCCCTCCGGGTCGTCGGCCGCTCGCACCACTTCCTGTCCACGATCCGTCTGAGCCCCGACGGAAACCGCCTGTCCTGGCTCGGCTGGGACCACCCGGTGATGCCCTGGGAGACCACCGACCTGATGGTCGCCGCGATCGCCGACGGCGTCGCCGTCGCCCCGGCCCGGGTCCTCGGCGGCGACGACGTCTCCGTCTGCCAGGCCGAATGGGCCGACGCCGACACCCTCTACGCCCTCGCCGACCCCGACGGCTGGTGGAACCTCTTCCGCGTCGACCTCGCCGCCGACAAGCCCGCCGCCACCTGTGTCCTGCCGATCGAGGCGGAGTGCGGCCACGCCGTCTGGCGCGTCGGCTCCACCTCGTTCGCCGTCACCGACGCCGGGATCGTGCTGCGCCGCAGCCTCGGCGAGGAGGCGCTGATCCTCTGGGACCCGGATACCGGCGCCGTCAGCGACCTCGCGCTGGAATGGAACGAGTTCGCCACCTCCGTCGCCGCCACCGGCGGCACCGTGGCCGTCATCGCCTCCAGCCCCACCGAGCCCTCCACGCCGCTGCGCATCGACCTCGGCACCCGTGACACCGTCCGCTGCCTCGACCGGCCCGCCTATCCGCACGAAGCCTGGGTCTCCGTCCCCCAGCGCCGCCATGTCCAGGTCGACGGCGGCTGGCAGGTCCCGTACATCTACCATCCGCCGACCAATCCCGAGTACCGCGGCCCCTCCGACACCCCGCCGCCGTTGCTCGTCGACGTCCACGGCGGTCCGACCAGCAGCACCACCACCAGCCGCAGCCTCAGCTTCGCGCTGTTCACCTCGCGCGGCTACGCCGTCGCCTCCGTCGACTACGGCGGCTCCACCGGCTACGGCCGTGCCTACCGCGACCGGCTCCGGCACACGTGGGGCATCACCGACGTCGACGACTCCGTGGCCGTGGCGCGCGCCCTGGCCGTCGCCGGCCTCGCCGACCCGGCGCACACCGCCGTCCGCGGCGGCTCGGCCGGCGGCTGGGCCACCCTCGCCGCCCTCGCCCACAGCGACTACTTCGCCTGCGGCACCGTCTACTTCCCGATCAGCGACCCGGCCACGTGGTTCGACGAGCAGACCCACGACTTCGAGAGCCGCTACATCCACTATCTGGTCGGCGACCCCGAGAAGGACGCCGAGCACTTCGCCCGCGTCTCCCCGCTGGCGCACGCCGCGGAGATCACCGCGCCGTTCCTGATGCTGCAGGGCCTCGACGACGTGATCTGCCGTCCGGACCAGGCCCGGCGGCTGGTCGAGGCGGTGGAGGAGGTCAGGCCGGGATTGTGCCGGGCGCATCTGGAGTTCCCCGGCGAAGGACACGGTTTCCGCAAGGACGAGACCATGGCCGTCTGCCTGCAAGCTGAGCTGGACCTGTACGCGAGTGTCCTCGGAGGCTGAGATGACCGACCAGACCGCACGCCCGGCGCCGCGCCCCACGGAGGCGGACGCCGAGAAGCTCGCCGCCGACGCCGTCGCGGCCTGCTCCCGCCTGATCCAGTTCGACACCAGCAACTACGGCGCCGGCGAGAGCCGCGGCGAGCGCCCCTGCGCCGAGTGGGTGGCCGAGCAGATCTCGGACGCCGGCTTCAGCCCGACGGTCCTGGAATCGGCCCCGCGCCGCGCCAGCACGGTGGTGCGCATCCCCGGCGCCGACCCGGCGGCTCCGGCCCTGCTGGTGCACGGCCACCTCGACGTGGTCCCGGCCGAGCCGGCGGACTGGAAGTCCTACCCGTTCTCCGGGGAGGTCCGCGACGGCGCGGTCTGGGGGCGCGGGGCCCTGGACATGAAGGACATGGACGCGATGATGCTCGCGTTCGTCAAGCACCTGGCCCGCACCGGCCGGCGGCCGCCGCGCGACATCGTCATGGCGTTCGTCGCCGACGAGGAGGACACCGGCGACTTCGGCGCCGGGTACCTGGTCCGCGAGCACCCGGACCTGTTCGAGGGCGTGACCGCCGGGATCAGCGAGTCCGGCGGCCACTCGGTGCACCTGACCGACGGCAGCCGGCTCTACCCGATCGCGGCGGGGGAGCGGGGCAGCGCCTGGATGACCGTCACCGTGCGCGGCACCGCCGGCCACGGCTCGCGCCGCAACGACGACAACGCGATCGTGAAGGCCGCCGCGCTGGTCACCCGGTTCGCGGAGTACCAGTGGCCGGTCCGTGTCGTGCCGATCGTCAAGGCCCTGATCGACGGGCTGTCCGACCACCTGGGCCGGGAGATCACCCCGGACGACCTCAGCGGGCTCGGCGCGGCCGCGCCGCTGCTCGCCGACACGCTGCGGTGTTCGGTCAACCCGACGATGCTGCGCGCCGGCTACAAGCACAACGTCATCCCCAGCGAGGCCAGCGTCGCCCTGGACGGCCGGCTGCTGCCCGGCACCGAGGCGGAGTTCTTCGCCACCGTCGACGACCTGCTCGGCCCGGACGCCACCCGCACCGGTGACCGCAGCCTGCCGATCAGCGCCGACTTCACCGCCCCGGACTTCATCGCGATGGCCGCCGCGCTCAAGGCCCACGACCCCGAGGCGCTGGTGCTGCCGTACTGCATGACCGGCGGCACCGACGCCAAGGCCTTCGCCAAGCTCGGCATCCCCGGCTTCGGCTTCGTGCCCGGGCGCACCCCGGCCGGGTTCGACGCCTGGCAGTACGTGCACGGCGTCGACGAGCACGTCCTCACCGACAGTCTGGCCTTCGGCGCGAGCGTGCTCGCCACCTACCTGATGACCGACCCGCACGACCTGGAGAACGCATGACGCTGCTGCGGCCCCCGGGCCTGAAGCCCGGCGACACCGTCGCGGTACTCTGCGCCAGCTCGCCGGTCTCCAGCCAGGACCATCTGGAGTCGGGCCTGCGCGCCATGGAGGCCGTCGGGCTGAAACCGGAGGTGTTCGGCACGGCCCGCGACGCCGGCAGCCAGTACGAGTACCTCGCCGGGACCGACGCCGAACGGGCCGGCGACCTGATGCGCGCGCTGATCGACCCGAAATACGCCGGAGTGTTCCTGGCCTGCGGCGGCTACGGAGCGCAGCGCACGCTGGAGCTGATGGAGTGGGACCGGATCGACGCCGCCGCGCCGAAGGTCGTCGTCGGCTACTCGGACGTGACCGCGCTGCTGGAGGCCGTCGCGGTCAAGCTCGGCTGGGTGTCGCTGTTCGGCCCGATGGTCGCCTGCGGCGGATTCCGGCAGGGCCCTGACGAATACGATTTCCGGGAGCTGATGAAGCTCCTCTACACGCCGGCCACCGTCATGCGGCTGGCCTTCCCCGGATCACGAGCACTGGTCCCCGGCGTCGCCGAAGGACGGACGCTCGGCGGGACGGCGTCGCTGCTCGCGGCGAGTCTCGGCACCGACACCTCGTGTCCCGTGCGCGACGCGATCCTGTTCCTGGAGGACGTGGACGAACTGCCGTACCGGCTCGACCGGATCTTCACCCAGATCCGGCGATCCGCCTCCTACCTCGACGGCGTCCGCGGCATCATCCTCGGCACCTTCACCGAATGCGGCGACGCCGCCGAGGTCGACCGGCTGCTCGCCGACCGCTTCGGAGACCTCGGCGTCCCGGTGCTGGCCGGAGTGGCCATCGGGCACAACTGCGAGATGCAGACGTACCCGGTGGGAGTGCGGGCCCGGCTCGACACCGGTGCCGGCACCCTGACGTTCCTGGACCAGGTGCTCGCCGACCCCGCTCAGGGATAGAGCCGGAGCAGGTCCTCCTCGGTCTCGCGGCGCACGACGACGTGCGCCGCGCCGTCCCGCACGGCGACCACCGCAGGGCGCGGCACCAGGTTGTAGTTGCTGGCCGCTGAGCGCTGATACGCCCCCGAGCAGGGGACGGCCAGCAGGTCGCCCGGAGCGACGTCGGCCGGGAGACCGATCTCCTCGATGAGGATGTCACCGCTTTCACAGTGCTTGCCGACGACGGTCATCGGGCGGGTGTCGGCGGAGCTGGTGCGCGACGCGATGACGGCCGTATAGGCGGCGCCGTAGGTCGCCGGCCGCGGGTTGTCGCTCATGCCGCCGTCGATCGCGACGAACCGGCCCTTGACCGTGCCGACTTCGTAGACGGCGACAGTGGTCGGGGCGGCGATGTTGCGTCCCGGTTCGACGGAGACGTGGATGTCGTCCGGCACGGTGGCGCGCAGCGCGTCAGCGAGCTCGGCAGGTGTCGGCGCGGGCTTCTCGCCGGGCAGGTGGGAGACACCGAGGCCGCCACCCAGATCGAGGCGGCCGATGGTGACGTGGTTCGCCAGCTCGACGGCACGGAGGAACGCGACCATGCGGCGCGCCGCCTCGGCGAACGAGTCGAGGTCGAAGATCTGCGAGCCGATGTGCGAGTGCAGGCCCGTCAACTCCAGCCCCGGCTCGGCCAGGACACGCCGGACCGCCTCGTCCGCCTCGCCGGACGCGATCGACAGGCCGAACTTGGTGCGCTCGCCACCGGTGGCCAGAGCGGCGTGGGTGGCGGCGTCGACACCCGGCTTGACCCGCACCATGACCTTCTGGCGCGTCCCCAGCCGGCCGGCGGCGTGCGCCACCCGCTCCAGCTCCTGCAACGAGTCCAGGACGATGCAGCCGACGCCCCATTCCACCGCCTGCCCGATCTCGGCGACCGACTTGTTGTTCCCGTGGAAGACGACGCGTTCCGGCGCCATCCCGCCGACGCGGGCCACGGCCAGTTCGCCGCCGCTGCACACGTCCAGGCACAGACCGAGGTCGGCCAGCCAGCGCACCACCGCCGGGGCGAGGAACGCCTTGCCGCCGTAGTGGACGTCGCCGTCGGGGAACGCGGCGAGCCAGGCCCGGCACCGTTCCCGGAAGTCGGCCTCGTCGAGCACGTAGAGCGCGGTCCCGTACGCGGCCGCCAGGTCGCGCACGCTCAGTCCACCGAGGTGCAGCTCGCCGTCGGCCCACGTCGCGGTGGCCGGCCAGATCTGGTCCCGCACGGAGAGGGAGGTCATGCGCCGACGGTAGGGAGGGCGCGGGCCGGCGACGGCCGAGCGTCGAGGAAGTGGTCGCTGAGAATCGGTTCTGCGACAGGGCTTCGCCCCTCGCGGGGGGTCCGGATGTCGGCAGGTCATCGGCATTGTCCCTGATGTCCCTGGCGCACCGGTCGTCCCGGTCCTAGATTCGTCCACGGACACACTTGAGCGCTGTAGCGCTTCAGTGCTCCGCCCCGGAACAGCGTCACTCGGCTCCGCCACCTCCCGTCCCTGTTCGCCAGGAAAGGAAAGCTCCGTGACCGCTGACCCCCCGCCACGCCCCCGCGCGCCCAGCAGCCGCGGCGAGCCGCTGCTCGCCCAGCTCGCCCGGCGCGCCGTGCTCCTGGTCACCGTGCTGGCCATGGTGTCCGCCGCCTTCGGCGCGGTCGCGTTGGCGTCCTCGACAGGGACACTGAACGCGACGCCCTCCGAGGACTCGGACCCTTACCTGGCCTCCGGCCTCGCGTTCCAGGACCCGCCGGACGCGGACCTGGACGCCGCCGGCGGCGGCCTGACCATCACGCTCGACGCCGCCGACATGCGCTACGAACTCGGCGGCGGAACGTGGGCCTGGGGGCAGGCCTACGACGGGTCGTCGACCGTGCCCACGCTCCGGTTCCTGCCCGGGGCGCAGGTGAACGTCCGGCTGGTGAACCATCTGCCGGTGGCGACGAAGGTGCACTTTCACGGCCTGCACATGGCTGCGCGTTCCGAAGGCGAAGTCGTGTGCGTGGCGCCGGGCACCAGCCGGACCTACCATCTGGCGATTCCCGCCGGCCATCCTCAGGGCACGTACTGGTACCACTCCCACGTCCTGGCCACCGCGTGTCCGAGTACCACCGACCCGGGTTCGACCGCGGGGGCGACACCGGGCCCCGCTCCGGGCTCGACAGGGCGCCCGCCCCCGGCATCGCCACCCGGCTCCGAAACAGGCCCGGCACCGGGCTACGCCGGCCTCTCCGGCGCACTGATCGTGGGCGACGACCGCGCGTCGCTGCCCGTCGCGTACCGGACCGTCGCGACGCACACGTTCGTCCTCCAGGAGACCTCCGCCGACTGCCTCGTCAACGGCCAGTTCCGTCCGGTCCTGGCGATGCGCCCCAACGAGACCCAGCTCTGGCGCCTGGTCAACGCCGGCATGGACGCCTCCTACCAGCTGCGCCTGGACGGCTACCGCTTCACCGTGGTCGCCGAAGACGGCGCTCCGCTCGTCGCCGTCAGGACCGCCGACGCCCTGTCCCTGTCACCCGGAAAGCGCTACGACGTGCTGGTGACGGCCAACGACCACCCCGGCGACACCTGGCTGCGGGCCACGATGACCGCCGGCAAGGACGAGGACGGTGATCACTACCCTGATGCCACCCTCGTGCACGTGGCCGTCGCCGGGCGAGCGGTCGGCCGCCTGCCCCCGCTGGGCGGGTAGGAGCGCCGTCGCCGGCTCACGCGTGGTCGGAATCCATGATCAGATCCCGTCCCAACCGCGTGAGGCGATGCCGCACGGCCTGCCCGTCCCGCACGGTGTCGATCAGCCCGGCGCCGCGCAGCACGGTCGCGTGCCGGGACGCCGTCGCGGGGGACAGGCCCAGTGAGTCGGCGAGATCGTTCGTCGTGATCGCCGGGGACCAGGCCACGGTGGCCAGGGCGGCGGCGCGCGAGGAGCCCAGCAGCGCGGCCAGGGCGGGGCTCGGGGCCCGCAGCGCCGCGTCGGGGGTGGTGAGCGCGAACGGGGTCGGGTAGCCGATCGTCACCACCGCCGGATCGCTGTCGTCGACCAGGACGACGCCGGAGACCAGGGTCAGCGGCCGCAGCACCAGGGTGCGGTCCGCCAGCTCGAAGTCCATGTCCGAGAGCGTGTCCAAGGTGAGCAGCGAGCCGTTCCAGCGGATCTTGGGGTGGATGGTCGACAGGGCCGCGCCGATGCCCAGGGCGGCGGCGTGGGCGGTGGCCCGGGTGGCGGTGCGGGCCACCGCGGAGGAGATGCGGCGGCGATAGGGCTCGATCGCGGTCGCGCGGAAGTCCGCCACGGCCGCGTTCAGCCGCTCGTGCGCGGGCTCGTGGCCCTCGACCAGCGCCCGGTGGAAGCGGGTGAACTGCCGTCCTTCGCGGGCGATGTGCTCCAGGTAGTCGACGACGTCGGCGGTGTTCAGCCGACCCGGGCGGCCGAGCAGGCCCGGCAGGCTGCAGGCGGTGTAGAGGCCGGTGACCGCGGCCAGGACGTCAGGGGCCTGGCGTCGTCGCACCTCCTCCTGCCACCGCGACAGCCGCGGGGCGGCGAGGCGGTCGCCGTCGGTGGCCAGCGCGCCGCCGACCATCAGCTCCAGGCCGAAGTCGGGCGTCGAGGCGATCCGGACCCGGGCGACGTCCTCGCTCGACAGGCGTATGCGGATCACCGGTGTATCCCCCCGTCCCAGGGCCTTTGCGCCCTGATGCAAGAGAGTAGCCCGACGGTAGGGCGCTGATCGACCATTTTGTGCGCCAACGTCACCAGCCGCGACTGCCTCGCCGTCGCCGGCACGTCTATGGGAGCTCCTGTGATCCAGACCGAATGCGACCGCGTCGCCCGCGAGCAGCTGTGGAACTTCGCGTACTGACAGCACGGACCCTCCGACGGCCGTGACAGGCATGACGGGCATGACCCCCTGACCGCCTGATCCCCTGATCGTCGAGGCCGGGCCGGACGGCACGCCGGCCGACGGTGACCGCACCCAGCCCGCCCGCCCGGTGCTACCGTTGGCGGTGCGCCCTCCGTGGCGCCGCCGATGCCGAGAGGCGCTGCAACGGATCCCCGGGATCCGCCACGCTCGGCCTCGATGTCTTTCCCAAGGGCGCCTCCCTCGTGGAGGCGCCCTTCGTGCTTCCCCGGGGGTTCCACCACCTCATGCGAAGACGGGAAAGCGAGCATGAAGCACACCCTGCAAGAGGTCGACGGCCTGCAGTTCGCCGTCGCCGACCTGGAGCTGGCCGAGTACGGCCGCCGCCAGATCCGCCTCGCCGAGCACGAGATGCCCGGCCTGATGGCGATCCGCGCCGAGTACGCCGCGACCCGGCCGCTGGCCGGCGCCCGCGTGGCCGGCTCCCTGCACATGACCGTGCAGACCGCGGTCCTCATCGAGACCCTCGCCGCCCTCGGCGCCGAGGTCCGGTGGGTGTCCTGCAACATCTTCTCCACCCAGGACGAGGCCGCGGCCGCGGTGGTCGTCGGACCGGACGGCACCCCGGACAAGCCCACCGGCTCCGCGGTGTTCGCCTGGAAGGGCGAGACGCTGGAGGAGTACTGGTGGTGCACCCGCCGCCTGTTCGACTTCGGGGACGGCCAAGGCCCCGACCTCCTGGTCGACGACGGCGGCGACGCCACCTTGCTGGTCCATCTCGGCGCCGAGTACGAGACCGCCGGCCGCGTGCCCGAGCCGGCCGCCGGCGACCACGAGGAGCACCGCCTCATCCTGCGGACCCTGGCTGAGAGCATGGCGGAGGACGACCGCCGCTTCACCAGGATCGCGGCGGGTATCCGCGGCGTCTCCGAGGAGACCACCAACGGCGTCGCGCGCCTGTACAAGCTGGCCCGTGAAGGCCGGCTGCTGTTCCCGGCGATCAACGTCAACGACTCGGTCACCAAGTCCAAGTTCGACAACAAGTACGGCATCCGCCACTCCCTGCTGGACGGCCTCAACCGCGCCACCGACGTGATGCTCGGCGGCAAGCTCGCTGTCGTGTGCGGCTATGGCGACGTCGGCAAGGGCGCGGCCGAGGCGCTGCGCGGCCAGGGCGCCCGCGTCGCCGTGACCGAGGTCGACCCGATCAACGCCCTGCAGGCGGCGATGTCCGGCTTCCCGGTGGTGCGGCTGGAGGAGGTCGTCGCCACCGCCGACGTCTTCGTCACCGCCACCGGCGGCACCGGGGCCGTCCGCGCCGACCACCTGGCGGCCATGAAGCACAACGCGATCGTCGGCAACGTCGGCCACTTCGACACCGAGATCGACCTGGCCGGCCTGGCGGCCGTCCCCGGCGTGGTGAAGACCGAGATCAAGCCGCAGGTCCACGAGTGGATGTTCCCGGACGGCCACGCGGTGCTGGTGCTGTCCGAGGGCCGCCTGTTCAACCTGGGCAACGCCACCGGGCACCCGAGCTTCGTGATGTCGGCGTCGTTCGCCAACCAGGTGCTCGCGCAGATCGAGCTCTACACGCGCCGGGACCAGTACACGGAGGACGTGCACCGGCTGCCGAAGCACCTCGACGAGAAGGTGGCGCGGCTGCATCTCGACGCACTCGACGTGCATCTGACCGAGTTGACGGCGGAGCAGGCCGAGTATCTCGGCGTGCCGGTTGAGGGCCCTTACAAGGCTGATCACTACCGCTACTAGGAACGGGATCCGGGAAGGCTCGCCGCAGGACTGGGAAGGCCTGCGGCGAGCTGTACGGACTTGTACGGCATCCTTGCCTCCACGAGCGGGCGGTTGACAGGGTTCGAAACCATGTCAACGCGTTCTACGAAGTCTGATCTGACGGTGCGTGCGATCGTCGCGGCGAGTGCTGTCGCGCTGGCCGCGACCGCGTGCTCGTCAAGCAAGAGCAAGGTTGCCGCGGCGGTCGGCACCACGTCGTCTTCCGCTTCCGCTTCCGCTTCCGCTTCCGCTTCCTCCTCGGCCTCGGCCTCGGCCACCCCCTCCTCAGCTCCTTCCGCGTCCGCGTCGCCGTCGGCCAGCTGCAGCCCGGACAGCACCGCCACTCCGCCTCCCGTGACGAACAAGCTGACCGACACCGTGACGCACAGCGGCTTCAAGATGAAGATCGACACGCGGACGATGCCCTACCGGCCGGCGGCCAGCTCGCCCTACCAGCCGACGGACGACCAGCCGTGGCTCGACATCCATCTCGAAGTGACCAATGTCGGCGAGGCGGGCCGGGCGTTCTCGATGGAGGACCTGGAGGTCCGGGACGCCGCGAACGAGAGCTTCGTGCCGTCGATCGTGGCGTCCTACGACATCCCCAAGGAGCGGAACCTGAGCCTGGTCGACCTGAAGGCCGGCGAGGTGGAGACCGGCGAGGTGATCTTCGCGATCCCCAAGGACGCCAAGGGTCTGCGTCTCGTCTTCAAGGGCCTGCTGGGCGACGACACACCGCAGCCGGTCATCGACCTGGGGCTGTGACCAGCTCCTCGACCGTCGGCACCACGGCGCCGGACAGATCCCCGATCGTCGTCAGCGCCGCGTCGTGCAGCGTGGCGGACTGGCCACGTGGTTCGCGGTCCCTTAACGCGTCCGGATCCCTTTGCTAGCATCCGCGATGATCAGCGTTCTGAAAGCGGAGTCGGCTCGGGGAGGTCGCCCTGCTGTACGCGTCTATGGCCGCGGCTCTCAAGCGCCCGGTCCGACGACCTCTCGCAGGAGGGGAACCATGTCCTTCTCGACCGGGCTCACCACGCTCGTCGGTGTGCTGGGCCTCGCGAATCTGCTGCTCGCCCTGGGCCTGACCCGCCGAGTGACCGAGCACGACCAGCGCCTCGACCACCTCAGCCGCCCTGGCCCGGAACCCTTGCCGGACCTCGGCGAGCACGTCGGCGCCTTCCAGACCACCACGGTCGACGGCACCCCGCTGTCCGAGGCCGACCGGACCCCCGGCACCGCCGTCGGGTTCTTCGACGCCGCCTGACGGCCGCCGCCCCCACCGCGCCGGGAAGACACAACCGCGCCGGGAAGACACAACCGCCCGGGGACTGGGAGTCCCCGGGCGGCGTAGTGCGCAAGCGGCGCGCGGCTAGTTCGGCGCCACGCTGATCCGCCGCTGCCCCTGCTTCACCGGCGCGGCCGGAGCCTGATCCGGCGCGGCGTCGTGCTCGTTGAAGACAGTGCCCTGCGACGGCCGGTCCGGCTGTGTGGTCGAGAGCACGAAGGTCTGGCCGTCGGCGGTGGTGACCAGCACCTGCGGCCCGCTCCCGGCGAACGAGCCGAAGACCGGCACCGCGGCCGGGGCCGGGAGCTGCAGCAGCGGCTCCGGCTCGGCGGCCGCGGCGGTCCGCGGCGCGGTGCCCTTCGCGTCCTCGGCGGCCTTCGGGTCCTTGGTCTCCTCGACCTTCACGAACCCGTGCTTCGTGTCGAACACGAACGCCGAGACCGCGCCCGTGGGGCCCACCGCCAGCAGGCGGTCGGCGGCGCCCGGCTCGGCCTCGGTGAGGACCGTCGGCGCGGCGCCGAGCTCCGGATCCACCGACAGACCCTCGGCCTGGGCGGTCTTGCCGTCGGCGGCCACCGTGATCAGTTGTGCGTGCCCGTCCTTGTCGATGCCGACCAGCCACGGCTGCCCGTCCTCGGCGAACCGGCCGGCGGCCAGCCGCGTGAACGTGCCCCAGGCCGGGCCGGTGATCGTGCCCTGATCCACGAACCTGCCCGTGGCGTCGAACCCGTGGACGTGCGCGCTGCCGTCCTTGTGCACCGCCAGCAGCTGCGGCGCGTCGCCGGTCCCGGTGAAGTGCCCGGCCACCAGCGCGGTGACGTCGCCGAACCCGTCGGCGAGCGGCTCCGGCGTGCCGAACGTCGCGTCCGCGCGCCACGCGTAGCGCACCAGCTTGCCGGCGGCGTCGACGGCGACCAGGTCCTGGTGCCCGGCGACGGCCGAGGGCAGCACGGCCCGCATCCCGGTCGCGGCCCCGGTGACCATGATGGTGACCGGGCCCCAGGTCGCGGTCTGGCCCTGCTTGGTGGTGACCGCGACGCTCACCACGTGCGGACCGGGGGTCAGCGTCGTGGTGTCCAGGGTCAGCGTGGCGCTCGCGGCGGCCGGCTGGCTCGGCGCGGCCACCCCGTCGACGGTCAGCGTGGTCTTGTCCAGGTCCGTGGCCGGCGCGGCGCCGACCGAGAGCGCCACCGTGCCGGTCAGCAGCGGGGCGTTCGGCGCGGCCACCGCGACCGTGAGCTGGTGGTTGGTCACGGTGATCGAGGCCGGCGCGGACAGCACCGAGATGGCGCCGGCCGCGGTGATCGCCTGCGCGCTGATCTGGTGCGGGCCGTCCGGCAGCTTCGTGGTGTCCAGCTGGAGCTCCGCGGCGCCGGCGGTGGTGATGGCGGCGTCCGCGGGCTTGCCGTCGATCCAGTACCGCATGTGCGTCGAGGGGTGCTTCGGGTCGGCGTCGGCCGCGCGCACCGGGATCACGCCCGAGGCGAGTCCGTTCACGGTCGTGGTGCTCAGGCTCGGGGCCGCAGGGGGCGCCAGGAGGGCCGCGGTGGCCGCGTCCTGGATCTGGGAGCCGCCGGCGGCCGCGGAGCCCTTCTGGGAGCCCGTGGCGGGGTTCTTGCGCCCGTCGGCGGTGTGGGCCGTCACCGCCCCCAGGCGCCAGATCTGGGCGCCCGCCGGCGGCGTCCAGTCGTGCACGCCGACGAGTTCGGGCGTGCTCGGCCAGCCGACGAAGTTGGAGTCCACGACCGTGAACGTCCCGTCGCCCTTGTTGTCCAGCACGATCGCGGTGTGCAGGGGCGAGGAGTCGTCGTGGTCGCCGACCTGGATGATGTCGCCCTCGACGGCGTCGGCGGCGGCCACCGGGACCGCCCCGGCCGCGGCGAACGAGGCCTGGTAGCTGCCGCCGCCGTCGACCGGCCAGATCTTGCCGCCGGTGGCCAGGTACACGACGCAGTCCACGAACTCGCGGCACTGGCCGGTGGCGTACTGGTGCGCGTCCAGGCAGGCCTGCCCGCCCCAGCGGCCCACGTAGACCAGGGCGGTGGAGGCGATCAGCGCGTTGTCGAACTTGCCCGCGCCGGCCTTGGGGTGCGACGGCGGCGGGGTCGGCTTGGGCGTCGGCGAGGGTGACGGCGAGGGTGACGGCGACGGGCTGGGAGTGGAGGACGCGGGCGGCGGCGTCGGGATCGGCGCGGTCCACGGCGAGGTGATCGGGTTCTTCGGTCCGCCGGGGGAGGCCGGGGTGGTCGGCGTCCCGGCGTCCGCGACCGCGGCGGTCGCCGATCCGGCACTGACGACGGTGGTCAGCGCGACCCCGGCTATCAGACGGCGGCGGACTCGTCGGGCCCTGGCATTCTTCGGCATGACCAAACTTTCTACCAGCTGTCGGGCGACAAGACGACGTACACGTTCGGTCCAGGACGCATCAGGACGATGACAGCTAGCCCCCGCCGAGGTGACGAACGGGTTTACGCCGCACGTCAGGGCCGTGTCCGACAAAGGTTCGAGTGATCGGCGCTCATTCAGAGCCGTGTCCGCTACGCTACCCGGCGTGGCGGATCAGCTTCATCAGCCCTCGAACGACCCGACTCGGGCGGCGGCCGGCGGGACGACCGGCGGGAAGGCCGGCGCGGCGGCCGACGGGACGGTCGCCGACCCGGCCGCCGACCCCGACCCGCTGGCCCCCGGCTGGGTGCCCCCGCCGGAGCTCGACACCACCCGGGCCCACCCGGCCCGCATCTACGAGTACTTACTCGGCGGCATGCACTACTTCGACGTGGACCGCGAGGCCGCCGAGACCGCCCTGCGCCACGTCCCGCAGGGCCGCGCCATGGTGCAGGAGAACCGGGCCTTCCTGGCCCGCGCGGTGCGCTTCCTGGCCGAGCGCGGCCTGACCCAGTTCCTGGACCTCGGCAGCGGCCTGCCCGGCACCGGCAACATCGGCGCCGTGGCCCGCTCCGTGCTGCCGGAGGCCCGCATCGTCTTCGTCGACTACGACCCGATGGTCGCCGTCCACGGCCGGGCCCTGGTGGCCGGCGCCGACCCGGCGCACACCGCCGTCGTGATGGCCGACGTCCGCCGCCCCGCGGAGGTGCTGGCCGACCCGGAACTGCGCCGGGTGCTGGACCTGGACCGTCCGGTGGCGGTGCTGATGGCCGCGCTTCTGCACTTCATCGCGCCGGAGGAGGAGCCGCACCGCATCGTGCGCGAGTTCCTGGCGGCGGTGCCGTCCGGCAGCGCACTGGTCGTCACGCACCTGACCGACGGCGGCCACCCGGACCAGGCCGAGGCCGCGCGCCAGGCGTGGGACCGGGCGACGTCGCAGTTGTACGTCCGGAGCGACGAGGAGATCAGGGCCCTGTTCGACGGGCTCGACGTCGTCGAGCCGGGGCTGGTGCCGCGGCCGTTGTGGCGGCCGGACGGCGAGGTGCGGCCGGACTGGAAGGAGATCTGGGGGCTGGCCGGGATCGGGATCAAGCCCTGAGGCCGGGTTCAGCGCGGCCGGCCGGGGTTCAGCTCGACCAGCTGCCGCCCGACCGGGGTGAGCTCGTGCCGCACGCTCTTGCCGTCCCGGGTGGTCGCCACCAGGCCGGCGTTGCGCAGCAGGGCGGCGTGCGTGGAGGCCGTCGGCACCGAGACGGCGAGGCGCCGTGCCAGGTCCGAGGTCGAAGCCGGGACCTGTAACGACCGCAGGGCGGCGGCCCGGCCGGGGCCGAGCAGCGCGGCGAGGTGGTCGTCGGCGGCGGGCGCGCCGTCGTCCGGCTCGGCGGCGGGATAGATCACCACGAGGGTGCCGTCGCCGCCTGGTCCGGCGTGGGCGCGCTGCTGGCCGAACAGGCAGGGCGCGAGGATCAGGCCGCCGGTGCCGCTCGCGGCGTCGTCGGGGTCGTCGTCGGCGGCGTCGGCGTCGCGAACCTCGTCCGCGATCGGCCGCCACATGATGTCAGGGTGCAGATTCGTGAGCATCGCCAGTGTGCCGTTGCGCCGGCTCTGGCGGTCGCGCAGCGCGATGTCCCCCCGCAGCCGCTGCGAGATCTCCGGCCAGTCCGCCATGAGCGTGGCCCGGTAGAGGGTCAGCAGGCCGTCGACCACGGTCCGCAGGGCGGCGTCCTCCTGGTTGCGCAGGCCCCGGATCAGCCGGTCGGCGTCGTCGGTCCGGGCCGCCGCGGTGGCCAGGCGGAAGCCGAGCAGATGCGGCGGCGTGGCCCGCAGCTGGTCCAGCTCCTGCTCGAAGGACGGGGCGGGGTCGTCGCCGGCGATGGCCAGCGGCAGGAACGCCGGCGCGTCCGGGTGCGCCCGGTTGATCAGCGGGACCAGCCGGCCGGAGGAAGTGCTGACCTGGCGGCGGGCCCTGGTCCACCAGCGCTGCCGCCACGGCGAGTGGCGGCTGCACGGGCCGTCGTGCACGCCGTGGATCAGATGGCCGAGCGGGGACACGACGAACCGGGCCCCGGACAGGTCGCCCGGGCTGTAGTCGATGGTCTCCACCGTCGTCCTCCACGTCGCCGCCGCCCGCCCAAGTCGTGCACACGGGCCGGTCCCTGTCAATCCTTTGTGCGGGGCCCGCAAACCAGTGACAGTACCGGCGCCCCGGACGCATGATCGGGAATTCCGGGAAGCGGGCCTCCAGGCCGTCCCGGTCTGGGGGAGCGGCGTCGCGGCCCGTCGGTCAGGGGGCCGACCGCCGGCGGCGCGTCCCGCGCGGTGGGGAACGGGGAGCGGCGTCCGGGTCGCGAACGATTCATCTCCGGCGCCGCGCTCACCGCGTCGGGCGGCTTCGGCCGGCCGGCGACCGTACCGCGCCGGCCGGCCCGCCGCCCGGTGCGCGGGCCGCTGGAACCCCGGGCGCGGGGCCCGGGGTTCCGCCCGGCCGCCGCCGGGCCGTCCGGCTTCAGATCGCCGGCTGCTGCGCCCGTTGCGCCGCGGCGTTCAGCTGGCGCGCGTCGCGCACGAAGTCGCCGTCGATGGCCGTCTTGACGGTGTAGCGCAGCGTCTGGGACGCGGTGCCCTCCAACGAGTCCGCCGCGTGCCCGGCGGCGCGGTACTCCAGCGTCGCGGCCACGGTGCTCGCGCTCTCCAGACGGGCCAGCGCCTCCTGCTCCCGGCACAGCAGGCAGGCCGCGTAGAGCACCAGGGCCCCCGGACGGGTCATCGGATGCTCCAGCCGATAGGCGACCTGTTCAGCCACCCGGCCCAGCGGCTCCCCCGGATAGCGGTCGGCCAGATGGCGGCACGTCTTGGCGGCGGCGGCCAGGTCCTCGGCAGCGACCGGGGCGGCCGGAGCCACCCGCTCGGCGTCCTCGGCCGGGAGCAGCACGGCCAGTTGGGCGGCGAAGTCGTCGCGGTGGATGCGCCGGTCGGCGTAGCCGTAGCGGCCTGCGGTGAGGACGTCCGAAGCCATCATCTCGATACTCCCTTTCCTCGCGACTAAGGAGTCAACTCCATCATCGCGCCGCCTCGCGGTCGGCGCCCCCGCGTGTGCGCCGTGACCTGGAGGTGCGCGCTTCCGCACCGGACGCAGCGGCCCTGGGTGAGGGGAGAGGGGGTCCGCCGGCCGTCCAGGAAGAAGGCGGACTGGATCAGGCCCCGGCTGTCGTACACCCGCCGGATCTCGTAGACGCCGCTCCAGGCGTGGGCGCAGCTCCGGCACAGAAAGGAATAGGCCTGCTCGATCGGTGAGTCCGGCACGCCGACGCCTCCCCATGATGCGTTGAGATCCAACCCTTGCATTATGCAATGGTTCGCCCCCCGGCGGCAATCCGCCCCCCGATACGGTACGTTCGCCCCGTGCGCGCGGACGGCATACCCGATCGAGACCTTCGCCAGACGGAGGACGCCGCCGCCCAGGAAGTGACGACCTCCCTCCTCGCGGCGTCCCGTCTGATCGTGGCCCTGTCCGTCCGCGCCCTGGCCGATGTCGACGAGACCCTGACCCTCCCCCAGCTTCGCACCCTGGTGGTCCTCGCCGACCGCGCCCCCCTCAAACTCTCCGACCTGGCCACCGAACTCGGCGTGAACCCCTCCACCGCCCTGCGCATGGCCGACCGCCTCGCCACCGCCGGCCTCCTGGCCCGCCAGCCCAACCCCGACAGCCGCCGCGAACAACTCGTCCGCCTCACCCCCGCCGGCCACGACCTGGTCCGCACCGTGATGGACCGCCGCCACGCCGAGATCGCCGAACTGGTCCGCCACCTGCCCGAGGCCGACCGCGCCGGCCTGGTGCGAGCACTGCGGGCGCTGACGGCCGCGGCGCGGGACACGTATCCGGACTCGCCGGACCATCCGGGGCTCAGGCTTGGATGACACGGGGCGACGGCTCTATCGGACGTGGTCCGGCGGAGCTCCCTAAGGCTCCGTTGTTGAGCGCACCAACGGCCCCAACCGCCGCACCGCCTCATCGACGTCCGTCGCCGAAGGCGCCGCCACGTAGCTGATCCGCACGTGCGGGGCGCCGTTGTCGCCGGCGTAGTAGTTCGTGCCGGGAGTGACCAGGACGCCGGAGGACAGGGCCGTGGCGGCGAACTGCTCGTCGTCGAGGTGCGCGGGGAGGGCGACCCACAGGTGGTAACCGCCGTGGGGGCGGAGGGCGAGGGCGTGGGCTCCGAAGGCTGCCTCGGCTGCTGACAGGGCCACTTCGCGGCGGTGGCGGAGTGCCGTGCTCAGGGTGCGGAGTCCGCGGCGCCAACTGGGTGCGGTCACCACTTCCAGGGCTGTCAGCTGGAGGGGTGCGGGGACCAGCAGGGTGTCGACGACCTGGGCTGAGCGGAGGCGGGCCAGGACCGGGCCGCGCGCTGCCAGGGCGCCGACGCGGAGGTTCGGTGACGTGGCCTTCGTCAGGGATCTGATGTGGACGATCGTGCCGTGCGGGTCGTCGGCGATCATCGGTGGTGGCACGGGGCCGGCGTCGGCGTGGGCCAGGAGGCGGACGAAGTCGTCCTCCACCACGAACGCCTGGTGCCGGTGGGCCGCGTCGCGGACTTCGCGCCGGCGGGTGGGTGACATGCAGGCGCCGGTGGGGTTCTGGAACAGCGGCTGGACGACCACCAGGCGGGCGCCGGTCCGCTGCAGGGCCTGCTCCAGATAGTCCGAGCGCATTCCCTCGTGGTCCACCGGGACCGGGACGGCGCGCAGGCCCGCGGCGTGGGCGGCGGCGATCGTGCCGGGGTAGGTCGGCGACTCGATCAGGACCCGGTCGCCGGGCTGGGCGAGTGCCCGCATCGCGGTGGCCAGGGCGCTCTGTCCGGCGCCGCAGATCAGGATGTCGTGGCGGCTCAGGCCCCCGCCGATGTCGGCCGCGAACCAGTCCCGCAGTTCCGGGACGCCGCCCACCGGCGGGCGGGCCCAGGCCTCGGGGTGCTTGGCCGCCCGCGACAAGGCTCCGGCCAGGGCGGCCAGCGGCTGCAGCTCCGGGTGCAGGTAGCCGCCGTTGAGGTCGACGACGTCCGGTCCGGCCGGGGACAGCATCCCCATCAGCGCCGACGCCTTGAAGCCGCGGACCACGCCGGCGGCCGACGCGTCCTGGGCCGACAGTTCCAGCGCCGGCTCCTGCCACGACGTGTCGCGCTCGGATGGCAGAGGGCGTATATCGGTCCGGAACGTCCCCGCGCCCGGACGCGAGCTGATCAGACCGCGCTGCGTCAACAGGGCCAGCGCCTGCGACACCGTCGTGCCGCTGGCGTTGAAGCGCCGCACCAGCTCCCGGTGCGTGGCGATCCGCGTGCCGTCCGGCAGCGGTGCTATCTCCCGAGCGAGCACCTCGGCCAGATCGCGCCAACTGCTATCGTTCTTCATGGAAGCCCAGCGTAGCGCTATCGTCCCAGCGCGGATATCGCCACTGCCCACCAGCCGGGGCGCCGACCGCGCCGATGGCACCCTCCTCGCCGCCCTCGGAGTCCTCGCCTTCTCCTTCAGCTTCCCCGCCACGCACGCGGCGCTCGCCGGCTTCGGACCGTGGAGCGTCACCGGCGTCCGCGGCACGCTCGCCGCCGTCATCGCCTTGTCAGCCCTCTGGTTCAGTGGCGCCCCGCTGCCGCGCCGGGCGGACTGGCCGGGCCTCGCGGTGGTCGCCGCCGGCTGCGTGATCGGCTTCCCGCTGCTCACCACGCTCGCTTTGCAGACCTCGTCGACGGCGCACTCCGCGGTCGTGATCGGCGTGCTGCCGATGGCCACCGCGACGATCGGGGCGCTGCGCACCCGGCGCCATCCGTCCCGGGCGTTCTGGGCCGCGGCCGCCACCGGTGCGGCCGCCGTGATCGCCTTCACCGTCTCGCAGAACCACGGCCGCCCGACCGTCGCGGACCTCTCCCTCTTCGGCGGCCTGCTGACCTGCGCCGCCGGCTACGCCGAGGGCGGCCGTCTGTCCGCGCGCCTGCCCGGCTGGCAGGTCATCGCCTGGGGCGTGGTGCTCGCCGCGCCGGTCAGCCTCGCGGTGTGCGCCCTCGCGCTGCCGCGCGAACCCGTGCACCTGTCGGCCGAGGCGGTGGCCGGGATGGCGTACCTCGCCGGCGTCTCGCAGTTCGGCGGATTCGTGGTCTGGTATCGCGGGATGGGCCTGATCGGGGTGGCCCGCGCCAGTCAGCTGCAGTTGGCGCAGCCGCTCCTGACGCTGGTCTGGGCGGTGCTGCTGCTCGGCGAGCGCATGACCGCCGCGGTGCCGGTGACGGCCGTGGTGGTGCTGGGCTGCATCGTCGTCACCCAGCGGGCCCGGGCCGCCTGACCGCCGTCACACCGCTTCCTGACCGGCGCCCGAGCTGGGGCCGAGCCGGGCCACGGTATACACGGTCGACCGGCCTCCGGAAAACCGGCGATCATGGGCAGGACCGGCCATCTTACTGATCCGTATCAGAGGGAAGAAGGGCACGATCGAAGTCGTGAAAACCTCATAACGGCCCCTTGATATCAGGCCCGGGGCGAAACCCGGCCTGGCCAGGGGAGCGCCCGGAAGCGCCGCCCGGCGCCGTCCACCCGCGCTCGTCTTCCCCCCAAGATCCGTTCGAGGCGCGTTCGAGCCGCCGCGAGCAGACTGCGGATCAAGTAGTTCCCCGAATTGTTCACGGATGAGCGGTCGGCGGGGCTCGAGGGGAATTGACATGCCTGGATACGGAAACCTTACCGAGGTCATCGCACGTTGGGGAGCGGAGCGAGCGGACCGTTGCGCGTTGATGGTGGTGAACGGCGAGGGGGCGCGGCGGGTCGGGTACGGCGAACTGGACCGGGACGCCCGCCGGATGGCCGGCTGGCTCGGGGACAGATACGGGGCGGGGGAGCGAATACTCGTCCAGCAGCGGGACGCGCGGCTCTTCGCGGTGTCGGTGCTGGGCTGTCTTTACGCCGGTCTCACCGCGGTCCCGGCGCCGGCGCTGGGCGGTGCGGCGAACGTCGAGCGCCGGGTGCTGGCCCTGGGCCGGGACGCCGCGGTCTGCGCGGTGCTCACCGGCGCCGAGGACGCCGGCGCGGCCAGCAGGGTGCTGGCCATGGGCGGCTACGGCCACGTCGACTGCGTCGCCGTCGACACGCTGCTGGAACAGGACAAGACCCCGGACGCCGCGGACTGGCGGATGCCCGCCCGCGACGGCCACGACATCGCGCTGCTGCAGTACACCTCCGGCTCGACGCAGGTCCCGCGCGGCGTGGTGATCCAGCACCGGCACCTGCTGGCGAACCAGGCCGCGATCCAGCGCGCCCTGAACACGGGCCCTGATTCCGTGTTCGGCGGCTGGCTGCCGCTGCACCACGACATGGGCCTGGTCGGCCAGCTGCTGCACCCGCTGTACCTGGGTGCCACGGCCGTGGTGATGACGCCGGAGGCGTTCGTCCGCGATCCGGCGCGCTGGCTGCGGATGATCGCCGAGCACCGGGTGCGGGTCTCGGGCGCGCCCAACTTCGGGTACCAGCTGGCCGTGGACCGGGTCCGCGACCGGGACCTCGCCGGGCTCGACCTGAGCTGCTGGGAGATCGCGGTCAACGGCGGCGAGCCGGTGCGGGCCGCGACGATGCGGGCCTTCCAGGACCGCTTCGGGCGGGCCGGCCTGCGGCCCGGCGCCCTGCGCGCGGCGTACGGCCTGGCCGAGGCCACGCTCATGGTCTCGGTCACCGGCCCCGGCACCGCCGCGACCACGCTGGACGTGGACCGCGGCGATCTGGAGCGCGGCCGGGTGCGGCCGGCGGCCGAGGGCAAGGCCGGACGCAGCCTGTCCAGCGTCGGCGCGGTCCGGGACCTGGAGGTCCGGATCGTCGACCCGGACTCGGCGCAGCCGGTGGACGCCGGCCGGGTCGGGGAGGTCTGGCTGCGCGGCCCCAGCATCGGGGCCGACTACTGGCGCCGCCCGCCGGGCACCACCCACACCTTCCACGGCAGCGTCGACACCGGGGCCGCCGACTGGCTGCGCACCGGCGACCTCGGCCTGCTCGCCGACGGCCAGCTCTACGTCACCGGCCGGCTCAGCGAGCTGATCATCGTGGCCGGCCGCAACCTGCACCCGCTGGACGTCGAGCGCTCGGTGCAGCACGTCAGCGCCGCCTTCGGCGCCGGGGTGGCGTTCAGCGTCGAACCGGACGAGGAGCCGGAGCAGATCGTGGTGGTGCAGGAGGTGCGGGCGGCCGGCCGGCGCCGCGGCGAGGCCTCGCCGAACTTCGCGCAGCTGGCCGTCGCGGTCCGCGAGCGGGTCGCCGAGGACTTCGCGGTCCGCACCGGCGGCGTCGTGCTGGTGCGGCCGGGCACCGTGCGCCGCACCACCAGCGGCAAGCTGGAACGGATCGCGGTGCGCAACCTGTTCCTCGGCGGCCGCATCGAGGCGCTCTACGAACTCGTCGACCCCCCGGTGCAGGCCCTGGTCCGGGCCCGGGCCCGGGGCCCGCGCCGGGGCTCGGCGATGCGCCCGCCGGCGCACCGCTCACCGGACGGCGTCCTGGCCCCCGCCGTCCCGCGCGAGCGGCGCGAGGCGGCGCTGCGGTCCTGGCTGGGCACCCGGCTGGGCCGGCACCTGCGGCATCCGGGCATCGCCCACGACGCGGTGCTCTTCGAGCTCGGCCTGGACTCGGTGGCCGCGCTCGGCCTGTGTGGGGACATCGAGGCGCGGTTCGGGCTGCCGGTCGCGGCCACCGTGGCCTTCGACCACCCCACCATCGGCGACCTGGCCGCGTACCTGGCGGACCGGCTGGAGGCGGCCGGCCCCGGAGCCGGCGCGCGGTACGGCGCCGACGACGATCCGCTGTTCGACGAAAGGAACCGCCCGTGACCGGCACCACGCCATCCGGCGCGCCCCCTTCGGCCGCCTTCGTCTTCCCGGGCGACGGGGCGCAGTACCCCGCGATGACCGCCCGTCTGGTCCTGGAGAGCCAGCGCTACGGCGCGCACCTGCAGGCCGCCTCGGCCGCGCTGCAGCCGCACACCGGGATCGAGCTGCTGGACCTGATCGTGGCCGGCGACGACCGGATCGACGAGCCGGGGCTGGCCGAGCCGGCCCTGTTCGCCGTGCAGTACGCGCTGGCCCGCACCCTGCAGGAGTTCGGCCTGGCGCCGTGCGCGGTGCTGGGCCACGGGCTCGGCGAGTTCGCCGCCGCGGTCTCGGCCGGGGCGCTGCCGCTGGGCCGGGCCGCCCCGCTGGTGGCCGGCTACGGCACCGCCACCGACGAGCGGTTCGCCGAACTGGCGGACCGCACCCCGACCGCGGTGCCCCGGACCCCGTACTACTCCAGCGCCCGCGGCCGGCGGCTGTCCGGCGAGGTGCTGGACGGCGACTACTGGGTGGAGCTGCGCACCGGGCCGGAGCGGTTCGAGCCGGCGCTGGCCGATCTGCTGCTGCTGGAGGAGCCGGGGACGGTGGTCGAGATCGGGCCGCGGCCGGTGCTCAGCGGGCTGGTGGAGGCGATGGGCGACGGCCGCGCGGTGTGCCTGCCGGTGTGCCGCTCGCTGGACGCCCCGGCCTCGGCGTTGTACGAGGTGCTGGAGCGGGTGGGCCTGGGCCGCCGGGCCGACGACCCGATCACCCGGATCGTGCTCGACGCGGTCGCCGAGGTGCTCGCCGAACCCGGCGCGCCGATCGGCCTGGACGCCGCGCTGCGCAACGACCTGGGCTTCGACTCGGTCATGCTGATGCGCCTGAAGTTCCGACTGGAGCAGCAGATCCCCGAGGTGGGCCGGATCGCGCTGCGGGACATGCTGGAGTACTTGGTGACGCCGGGCGTCGTCGCCGACTTCCTGCGTCTGCAGCTGGCCGCGGCGCCCGCCGTCCCATGATCGCCCGCGGGACCGCGGCGACCGGCGCCCTGGCCGGCCGGCCGGTCGAGGTGCCCGGGCCCGACGGCCCGTGGGACGCGGTGCTCGGAACGCTCGCCGAGCACGGCGCGGTGGTGACGTACGGACTCCTGCCGGACTGGGAGCCCAAGGACGGGGACGACAAGCGGCTGCGGGCCCTGATCGGCCACGACTGGGAGCGCTACACCAAGTTCAAGCACGCGATGGCCCGCTCCCGCTTCGTGGCCAGCCGGCTGCTGCTGAAACACGTGGCCGCCGCGGTGATCTCCAGCCGCCCGGAGCTGATCGACCTGGCCTACCGGCCCGGCGGCCGGCCCTACCTGCGCGGCTGCGACCAGGTGGACATCAGCCTCAGCCACACCGACGACATGCTGGTGGTCGGCGTGACCCGGAACGGCCGGATCGGCGTCGACGTCGAGACCGCCGACCGCCCGATGCTCGGCCTGGGCATCGAGGCCCAGGTCTGCACCCCGCACGAGCTGGCCATGCTGGAGACCATCGCCCAGGCCCGCCGCAACGGCGCCATGGTCCGGCTGTGGACCCTGAAGGAGGCCTACAGCAAGGCGATCGGCCAGGGGCTCCGCTTCCGCTTCACCGAGTTCGGGTTCCGCCTCGGCGACCCGCGGGCCCGGGTGCTCCGGCCCGACGGCTCCCCGGGCACCGGCGACGAGTGGCGGTTCGGCACCTGGCTGGTGAACCGGCAGTACACGATCAGCGTGGCGCTGTGCGACTCCGGCTTCGGCCAGACCGTGGACATCGCCGCCGACACGATGCTCGACGAGGCGCTCTTCGAGGCGCTCAGCGGCGCGACATGAGAGAGGGCGGCGTGACATTGACAGAAGACGTGCAAGGCCCTGATGTCAAGGGCCATGAACGGGGGGCCGTCGTGCCGGGCTCACCCGCACCGGATGAGTTCTTCACAACCGACCTCGTGACGAGGTCACTAGGCACCCGCACCTTGTCGGGGCATGCTCTAGCCAAACTCGTGCCGGCGTCAACGGATCGCCGATCGATCGGAAACCGCGAACGTCCGAAAGGGGGAAGACAGTGGAAGTCGGACTGCTCGGCCCGCTGGTAGTCGAGGAACAGGGGATGTCCGTCGTGCCGAGCGCGCACAAACCGCGCAAGGTGCTCGCCCTGCTCGCCCTGCACGCGGACCGCATCGTCACCGTTCCCATGCTGATGGAGGAGGTCTGGGGGGACTCCGCACCGCGCAGCGCGGCCACCACTCTGCAGACCTACATCCTCCAGGTCCGCCGGATGATCGAGGCCGCTCTGCACAGCGACCCCGACCGTCAGGCGAAGGACGTGCTCGTCACCCATCACGGCGGCTACCTGCTCGAGGTCCAGCCGGGCTGGAGCGACGTGATGGAGTTCAACCGGCTGGTCGAAGCCGGCCGCCGGGCCTTCGAGCTCGGCGACGACCGCTCGGCCTCGCACCTGATGGGCCGCGCGCTGGAGCTGTGGCGCGGGGCGGCCCTCGTGGACATCCAGCTGGGACGGCTGCTGGAGCTCGAGGTGCTGGGCCTGGAGGAGACCCGGATGAGCGCCCTGGAGCTGCGCATCGAGGCGGACCTGCGCCTGGGCCGGCACAGCGAGCTGATCGGGGAGCTGCGGGTCCTCACCGCGCGGCATCCGATGCAGGAGAACCTGTGCATGCAGCTGATGCTGGCGCTGTACCGGTCCGGGAACGGATCGCGCGCGCTGGAGGTCTTCCACACGCTGCGCAAGACGCTGACCGAGGAACTCGGCATCGAGCCCTCGGCGCGGGTGCAGCGGATGCAGCAGGCGATCCTGTGCGGGGACCCGGGACTGGACCTCGCGCCGGACGTCGCGGCCAAGCGGCTGCCGGTGTGACGTGAGCGGCCTGGACCGCACCCCACGGCGGTAGCAGGACGCCGGAAGGCGCCGGTCGGCGATCGTCCCTCGGACGGTCGCCGACCGGCGCCTTCGCGTTCCGGCTCGACCCGCTCTCCACCGCCCCTCCAGCCCGCGTCGAGCGGTCCGGCCGAGCATGCCCACGGCCCTGACACCGGCGATCGGAAGAAACCAGCGCCACCATCGAAGGGGATCCCACGTGACCACGACGCAACCCGCACCGCGCACCGCCGTCTCCCTCCCGCCCACCCCGACCGGGACCCGGCGATGAACCGCGGAGTGGCCATCACCGGCATCGGCGCCGTCGCCCCGGGCGGCGTGGGCGTCAAGGCGTACTGGAACATGCTGATCGCCGGACGCTCCGCGACCCGCACCATCACCCACTTCGACGCCTCGCCGTACCGCTCCCGCGTCGCCGCCGAGGTCGACTTCGACGCCTCCCGCAGCGGTCTGTCCCAGCAGGAGATCCGGCGCATGGACCGCGCGACGCAGTTCGCCGTCGTCAGCGCCCGCGAGGCCTGGCAGGACAGCGGCCTGGACCCGGACGGCCTGGACCCGACCCGCATCGGCACGTCCATCGCCACCGCCGTCGGCTGCACCACGAGCCTGGAGCGCGAGTACGTCGTCTGCAGCGACGCCGGCCGCAAGTGGGACCTCGACCACGAGTACGTCGTCCCCGAGCTCTACCGCCACTTCGTGCCCAGCTCCATGGCCGCCGAAGTCGCGGGGGACCTCGGCGCCGAGGGTCCCGCCGCCGTGGTCTCCACCGGCTGCACCTCCGGTCTGGACGCCATCGGGTACGCCGTCGACCTGATCCGCGAGGGCAGCGCCGACCTCATGATCGCCGGCGGCACCGAGGCGCCGATCGCGCCCATCACCGCGGCCTGCTTCGACGCGATCCACGCCACCACGCCCCGCAACGACGACCCCGAGCACGCCAGCCGGCCCTTCGACCGCGGCCGCAACGGCTTCGTCCTCGGCGAGGGCGCGGCGGTGCTGATCCTGGAGGAGGCCGAGTCCGCCCGCCGCCGCGGCGCCCGCGTCTACGCCGAGATCAAGGGCTACGGCGCCCGCTGCAACGGCTACCACATGACCGGCCTGAAGCCGGACGGCCGGGAGATGGCCGAGGCGATCCGCGCCGCGCTGCGGGAGGCCCGGCTGGACCCCTCCGCCGTGGACTACGTCAACGCCCACGGCTCGGCCACGCAGATGAACGACCGCCACGAGACCGCGGCCTTCAAGCTCGCGCTCGGCCACCACGCGCACCGCACGCCGGTCAGCTCCATCAAGTCGATGATCGGCCACTCCCTCGGGGCCGTCGGCGCGCTGGAGATCGCCGCCTGCGCCCTGGCCATCGAGTACGACGTCCTCCCACCGACCGCGAACCTCTTCGAGCCGGATCCGGAGCTGGACCTCGACTACATCCCGATCACCGCCCGCGACCAGCGCACGGACGTGGTCCTCAGCGTCGGCAGCGGGTTCGGCGGCTTCCAGAGCGCCATGGTCCTCGCCGCGGCCACCGGGAGGAGCCGGTCATGAGCCGCATGGTGGACCTCGACGACGTCGCCCTCGTCGGCGGCGGAGCCCTGGAGGACTTCGACACCGGTGCCCTCGACCCGGCCGGCCTGGACGAGCCCGAGTCCCTCGCCTTCCCCGCCGACTTCGCCGACGAGCTGGACGTCGCCCGCGCCGTGGTGTCAGGGCTCGGCATCGCCGCCCCGACCGGCCTCGGCGTCGAGGAGTACTGGCAGGCCACCCTCGAGGGCCGGTGCGCCGTCGGCATCCCGTCCCGCTTCGACGTCTCGCGCTACCCGAACAAACTCGCCGCCGAGATCCCCGGCTTCGTGGCCCGCGAGCGCGTCCCCGGCCGGCTGATCCGCCAGACCGACCGCGCGACCCAGCTCGGCCTGGTCGCCACCGGCGAGGCGCTCGCCGACGCCGGCCTGGACCCGGACCGCCTGCCGGACTACGACGTCGGCGTCGTCACCGCGGCCTCGGCCGGCGGCATCGAGTTCGGCCAGCGCGAGCTGGGCCACCTGTGGAGCAAGGGCAAGCAGTTCGTCAGCGCCTACCAGTCCTTCGCCTGGTTCTTCGCCGCGACGGCCGGCCAGGTCTCGATCCGGCACGCCACCCGCGGCCCGTCCGGCGTGCTGGTGACCGAGCAGTCCGGCGGCATCGACGCCCTCGGCCAGGCCCGCCGGGTGGTCCGCAAGGGCACGCCGGTCGTCATCTCCGGCAGTGTGGACGGCGGTCTGTGCCCGTGGGGCTGGATGGGGCAGATGGCGACCGGCCGCCTGTCCACCGCGGTCGATCCGACGCGGGCCTTCCGTCCCTTCGCCGCCGACGCCGACGGCTACGTGCCCGGCGAGGGCGGGGCGATGATCGTGGTCGAGGACGCCGAGTCGGCCGCGGCCCGCGGGCTCGGCCGCGGGTACGGCGAGATCGCCGGTTACGCCGCGACCTTCGACCCGAGCCCGAAGTCGGCCCGGCGCGCCCGGCCGGCCGGCCGCCCGGCCCCGGTGCCCGGCCTGCGCCGCGCCGCCGACCTCGCGCTCTGCGACGCCGGCCTGCGCCCGGAGCAGGTCGACGTGGTCTTCGCCGACGCCGCCGGGGTCCCGGAGCTGGACCGGATCGAGGCCGAGGTGCTGGGCGAGCTGTTCGGCCCGTACGGCGTCCCGGTGACCGCGCCCAAGACCATGACCGGCCGGCTGATCGGCGGCGGGGCCGCGCTGGACGTGGCCACGGCGCTGCTGGCGCTGCGCGACGGCGTGATCCCGCCCACGGTCAACGTCGCCGAGCCGGCCGCCGAGTACCGGCTCGACCTCGTCACCGAGGCCCGGACCCGGCCGCTGCACACGGCCCTGGTCCTGGCCCGCGGGTACGGGGGTTTCAACTCGGCGCTGGTGGTGCGGTCCTGACGGGGCCGCGGGCCCTGGCGCATCGTGGCGAAAGCAACCCCGATCCCCGTCCGACCGTCGAATCCCTTATCACGCACCCGCTTCACCCCCTCACCCCCAGGAGGAACCCATGCCCGCCGGAGCGACCCGCGGCATCGACCGCGAAACGCTGACCCGACTCCTGCTCGAGGCCATCGGGCTGGAGGAGGACGCCGACCTGCAGGGAGACGACGCCGACACCCCGCTGCTGGAGCTCGGATACGACTCGCTGGCGCTGCTCCAGGTGGTCGGCCGGATCGAGGCCGAGTTCGGCCTGCTGGTCCCGGACACCGCCATCAACGACTCCGCGACGCTGGGTTCGCTGCTGGCCAGTCTGCAGAACGCGCGGCAGGCCGAGGGCATGGTCTGGTGATCCGCCAGCGATATTCGAGCGACCCCTTCAAGACTGCGGCGCGAAGCGTCTCCCCGACCGGTGGTGGTGGGAGACGGGAGGGCGAAGCCGGCCTTCCGGGCGCTTCGCGCCGTCCGCGTCCCGGGCCGCTGCCGGAGGAGTGAGAACATGAAGATCGTCGACCTGTCCACGGCGGTGGACGCCGCCCTGTGGGAACCCGAACCGGTCCAGCACGTCCCGATGTCGCCGCGGCAGGGCGCCGAGCACATGACCTCGGCCATGCACGAGCACTTCGGGCTGGAGCTGTCCCCGGACGAGCTGCCGGACGGCGAGTTCCTCAACAACGACACGTTCACGCTGACCGCGCACACCGGCACGCACGTCGACGCGCCCGCGCACTACGGCACGAACACCGAGTACGGCACCCCGCGCACCATCGACCAGCTGCCGCTGGACTGGTTCTTCCGGCCCGGGTTCGTCCTGGACCTCACCGGCCTGGACTCGCCGGTGGCCCGGCGCGAGGATCTCGAGAAGGCCCTGGCCGAGATCGCCTACGAACCTCAAGCTTTTGATATAGCGATGCTCAACACCGGTTCGTGGGTCCGGGCCGGGACTCCGGAGTACTTCACCCAGTTCACCGGGCTCGACGGCCCGGCCACGGACTTCCTCCTGGACCTCGGCGTCAAGGTGATCGGCACCGACGGGTTCAGTTTGGACGCGCCGTTCTCGCACATCATCTCCGAGTATCGGGCCACCGGAGACCGCAGTCTGCTGTGGCCGGCGCACTTCGCCGGACGCCGGCGGGAGTACTGCCAGATCGAGCGGCTGGCGAACCTCGGGGCGCTCCCCCGTCCCCACGGGTTCACGGTCAGCTGCCTGCCGGTGAAGCTCACCGGCGCCGGAGCGGGATGGACGCGGGCCGTGGCCATCTTCGAGGACGAGCACGCCGCGCGGAGAGAGGAGGTCCGGACATGACCGCCGACACCGGCACCCCCCAGCACGCCGACACCCGTACCGGCATCGCCGGGCACACCACCGGCACCCACCCGCACACCCACACCGCCACCCTCCCCGAGGCCGAGGCCCCCGGCACCGCCCTGATCACCGGCGGCACCAGCGGCATCGGCCTGGCGGTCGCCGAGACCCTCGGCGAGCTGGGCCACCGCGTCTTCCTCTGCTCCCGCCACGAGGACGAGGTGCGCACCGTCGTGGACAAGCTGCGCGGCCGCGGCGTCCAGGCCGACGGCGTCCGCGCCGACGTCACCGACCGCGCCGACGTCACCGCCCTCGTCCAGGCCTGCGTCGCCGCCTTCGGGCCGATCGCGGTCCTGGTGAACAACGCCGGCCGGGGCGGCGGCGGGATCACCGCCGAGCTCACCGACGAGCTGTGGGACGACGTCATCGCCACCAACCTGACCAGCGTCTTCCGCGTGACCCGGGAAGTCCTGGCGCGCGGCGGGATGCTCGAGCGCGGCGCCGGCCGCGTCATCAACATCGCCTCCACCGGCGGCAAGCAGGGCGTGGTCTTCGCCGCGCCCTACTCGGCCTCCAAACACGGCGTCATCGGCTTCACCAAAGCCCTCGGCCTGGAGCTGGCGCAGTCCGGGGTCACCGTCAACGCGGTGTGCCCGGGCTACGTCGAGACCCCGATGGCCGAACGCGTGCGCCAGGGCTACGCCGCCCACTGGGGCACCACCACCGAAGACGTCCTGGCCCGGTTCCAGGCCAAGATCCCGCTCGGCCGTTACGCCTCTCCCCGGGAAGTGGCGGCCATGGTGGCCTACCTCGCCGGCCCGGCCGCCGCGGCGGTCACCGCCCAGGCCCTCAACGTCTGCGGAGGGCTCGGCAACTACTGAAACACCCTGACAATACCGGAATGTAAGAGCGCTCATCCGACCACCCCACGCACCACGCACCACCCTCCCGGCTCCCGCGCCCAGGCACCGCGGTCCGGGACTGATGAGAGAGGCGCACCATCGTGGCCATCCACGACACCAAGCACGAGGTCCGGATCGACGCCGAACCGGACACCGTCTTCGGGCTCATCCAGGACGTCTCCGGCTGGCCCCACGTGTTCGGCCCCACCGTGCACGTGGACCTGCTCCTGGACGAAGGCGATTCGCAGCTGCTGCGGATCTGGGCCACCGCGCAGGGCGGGGTCCACGACTGGACCTCCCGGCGCACCCTGGACCCCGAGGCCCGCCGGGTGTCCTTCCAGCAGATCGTCTCCAAACCCCCGGTCGCCTCGATGAGCGGCGAGTGGATCGTGGCCCCCGCCGCCCCCGGCGCCTGCCACGTGGTGCTCACCCACCGCTTCGAGGCGATCGCCGACGACCCGGGCGCCGTGGCCTGGATCGACGAGGCCATCGACCGCAACAGCACGGTCGAGCTGGGCGCCCTGAAGCGGGCCGGCGAACTCGGCGCCGGCCGCGGGGAGCTGCACTTCTCGTTCAACGACGCCGAGGTGATCGAGGGCTCGGCGGCCGCGGTCTTCGAGTTCGTGCGCCGCGCCGACCTGTGGCCGCAGCGGCTGCCCCACGTCGCGCACGTGGAACTGGAGGAGGAGGCCGGGGGTGTGCAGCGGCTGACCATGGACACCGTGGCCCCGGACGGCACCACCCACACCACCACCTCGGTGCGGCTGTGCTTCCCGGACCGCCGGACCATCGTCTACAAGCAGCTGCGCCTGGCCGAGGTGATGGCCGGGCACACCGGCCGCTGGCAGTTCGAGCAGGACGGCGCCACCGTCTTCGCCCGCTCCTGGCACACCGTCACGCTGGACCCGGACGGGATCCGCGCCGCGCTCGGCCCGGAGGCCACCGCGGCCGAGGCCCGGGCCCGGGTGCGGCACGCCCTGGGCACCAACAGCCTGACGACACTGCGCACGGCCAAGGCGTTCGTGGAAGGCGGCGGCTGCTGAAATAACGTTTCGGGGTATTCGCGATCGACACGGGCGCGCTGTGGGATACTCGGCGCGCCGTCATCGTGCCCTGACCAGGCGGCGCCGTGTCCATCGGGCCCGGCGTGAAAATCTCACGCCGGGCAGGTGAGGCAGACACTAGGCCCGCGCCTCCCGCGGCCGCACAATTTCGGACAATGCCAGAGTTCGAAGGCTGGCGGACATTCGTGCAAGGGAGGCATGATGACCATGTTCGCCGAGGCGGAGACCCCCATCGAGATGGACTGGCGGTTCGCCGAGCTGGTGGCCCGCACGTGGATGGAGCCCGACCTCGCGTCCCGGTACCGGACCGATCCGGTACCGGTCCTGGCCGAATTCGGCCTGACCGTCGCCAGCGCCGCCGACGCGCCGCGCCTGGAGACGATCCCCATGGTGGAGCTGGAGATCGACGGCCTCGACGAGACCGACTTCTCCTACTCGCCACCCTGTATCAAGGACCTGACCCCGGACTGGTCCGGGGACGCCGCCCCGCGGCCGCTCGACGGCCTCCCGGTGGTCTGGGCGAGCTGATGATCGCGCAGGGGGAGCGCCGGCTGGGCTTCAAGCGGCATCTCGAGGCCGCGGTGGTGCCCGGGGAGGCCGCGTACCTCGTCTCGGCGCGGGGGGTGACCGCTCTGCGGGGCCGCGCCATCGAGGTGCTGGCCCCGCTGTTGGACGGCAGCCGCACGGTCGCCGCCATCGTCCGCGACGCCGCGCCGGAGCTGCGCGCCGACCAGGTCGGCGCGCTGCTCGCCCGGCTCGCCGAAGCGGACTTCCTGACTTTCGCCGACGCCGACGCCGAGGACGGGGACGGGGACGGGAACCGCGCCGACCCGGCCGAGCGGCCGGCGCTGGCGTACTGGGAGCTGGCCGGCCTGGACGGCGCCACCGCCGTCCGGGCCGTGGCCACCACCCCGGTGGAGCTGATCGAGGTCGGCGCGGTGGACCGGGAGTCGGTCGAGGCCGCGCTGGCCGGTTCGGGCCTGCACGTGCAGGGCCCGGACCCGGCGGAGCCGGCGCCGCTGTGCGTCGTGCTCTGCGACGACTACCTGGCGCCGCGGCTGGCCGACGTCGACCGCCGCCGGCGCCGCGACGGCCGGCCCTGGCTGCTGGCCAAGACCACCGGGCCCGATCTGTGGATCGGCCCGGTCTTCCGTCCCGGCGCCGGGCCGTGCTGGCACTGCCTGGCCCGGCGCCTGGCCGAACTCCGGCAGGCCGACCTGCGGGCGCGCGACGCGACCGGCGTGCGCCTGCCGGAGGCCTCGATCGCCGCGGCCCGCGCCGTGGCCGCCCAGCTCGCCGTCCTGGAGGCGGCCAAATGGCTGGCCGGCGTCCGCGAGGCGGGCCAGGACGCGGTCTACACGCTCGACACGCTGACCCTGACCGGACGCCACCATCCGGTCACCCGCCGCCCGCAGTGCCCGGAGTGCGGGGACGCCACCCTGGTCGCGAGCCTGGCCCGGCGGCCCGTGGTGCCCACCGCGCGGCCCCGGGCCGACGCCTCCTGCGACCGGGCCCTGGACGCCCAGGACCTCTACGACCGCTACCGTCACCTGGTCGACCCGATCAGCGGCGTGGTCCGGGAGCTGGTCGACCAGGAGCGCGCCGACGGCTTCGTCTACCGCTGCGGCGCCTCGACCAACGTGGCGGTTCCCCCCGGGCCCCACGGCCGGGGAGCGCTGATCCGGATGGTGAGCGCCGGCAAGGGCGGCAGCGTGCTCGCCGCCCGCGTCGGCGCGCTGGGTGAGGCGGTCGAGCGGCACTGCGCGGTGCGCCAGGGGGACGAGGCGGTCGTCCTGGGCAGCTACCGCGACCTGGCGCCGGCGGCCGTGCACCCGGACACCGTCCAGCTCCAGGACCCGCGGCAGTTCGCCGACCGGGACCGCTGGAACCGGGCGCACGGCGCCTCGCACTGGATCTGCGAGCCCTTCGACGAGGAGCGGATCCGGGAGTGGACGCCGGTGTGGTCGCTGACCGGGCAGCGGACGCGGCTGCTGCCCACGGCGCTGCTGTACTTCCACCACGGCCGTCCCGGGGCCTGCCGCCAGGTCTGGGCCGACAGCACCGGGAACGCCGCCGGGGCCAGCCTGGAGGACGCGATCGTCGCCGGGTTCCTGGAGGTCGTGGAACGGGACGCGGTGGCGCTGTGGTGGTACAACCGCACCCGGCAGGCCGGTGTCGACCTCGAGGTCTGCGACGACCCGCTGATCGGCCGGGCGCGCGAGGTCTGCGCGCGCGGCGGGCGGGAGCTGTGGGCCCTGGACCTCACCGCCGACCTTCCGGTGTCGGTGGTGGCCGCGGTGTCGGCGGCGGCCGGGGACCGGCCGTCGCGGCCGATGCTCGGGTTCGGGGCGCACTTCGACCGCCGGGTCGCGCTGCGGCGCGCGGTGGCCGAGGTCGGCCAGGTCTCGGCGCTGCTGCACCCGGTGGACGCCCCGGGGCCGGCCGGCGGGCCGGGGTCCGCG